>JBDSYU010000151.1:0-7272 GCA_039925525.1 Variovorax sp. | reverse complement strand
GCATCCACCGCGAGCCCGGCTTCTGGCACATCGGTGCCGCCTGCGCCAGGCAAGTCCATGGCGATCACGCGGCAATCGGCGGCGAAGGCGGACAACACATCGCCCCAAAGGTGGGAGCCGCCGCAATACGGTGTGACGCCGGGTGTGCCGCCGTGCAGGAAGACCATGGTCGGGCCGGCGTCGCCCTGCGTCAAAACGCGGGTCGAGACGCCGGCAACATCTAAAAGCTGCGATTGGCTCATGGAACTTCCTTCCTGTTGCGCACCGCGGCTTTTGTCCTTGTGGCGGCCCGGCGGGCTCATGCGTGCTCTCCCGCATGCAGGGAAACAAACCGCGCCAGCAGTGCGTTGAAGCGCGCCGGGTGCTCGCGAAACGGAAAGTGCCCCGACTGGTTGAAGATGTGGTACTGCGCGTGGCGTTCATGCCGCGCGATCATTCGAAACAAGGCGATGCCACGGTCCAGCGTGGCCGTGCGGTCGTCATAGCCCCAGATGAGTTGCGTTGGGCGCTGCAGCCGCCCCTCATCAATCCAGGTGAGCGTTTCGCGCTTCTGGCGCGCAAGCATCGGAAGGAACAGCTTGACGCCGAGTTTTTCGTCCTCCACCTTGCGCACGCTCTCGCGGTACTTGGGTGTGTCGAGGGCATCCAGTACGCCGTTGACCCAGTCGTCGGTGACGGCGGCAGGGTCGAAGCTGTAGTTCTCATAGATCCAGCGTACGCACTCCGCGGTGAATTTCGGATGCGGCGGTCGCGACAGCACCACCTCGTTGGTGCCGACGCCGGGGCTCAGCGTGCCGCTGTTGACCAGCGTCAACGAACGAACCAGATCATGGTTCTCCATCAGCATGCGTGCCGCCGCATATCCTCCGCGCGAGTGCCCGACCAGATGCACGGGCGGCAGGTCGAGCGCGCGGATGAACGCGGCCGTGTGCTGCACTACCGCCTGCATCGTGTAGTCGGCATCCGTCTTCGGGTTGTCGGTGTAGCCTTGGCCGAGCTTGTCGATGGCAAGGACCTGGAAACGGTCGGCCAGCGGCAACAGATTCAGGTTCCAGGTGGCGGCGTTCGAGCCCGAATCGCTGGTGCCGAAATTGCCGCCGTAGATGAAGACGATGGTCTCGCCTGCGCCGGCTTCGTGGTAACGGGTGCGCACGCCGTCGACGTCGATCCAGCGGCCCTCGGGCATGGGGATGCTGCTTTGCGCGGTCAGCGCGCTGGTGCTTTGCATGTTTCAATCCTTTCTTTCAAGCCGCTTTTCAAACCGTGAGCAAAGCCTTTACCAAAGAACCCGACGACCCGAGTGAAGTCGCGGATGACGACGCACAGAATACGCTGGCCGCGCCATTGCCGGCGGGCAGCAAGAACTACATCACACCCGGGGGCTATGAGCGCCTGCGCTCGGAGTTGCTGGCTCTGATGGACGACGAGCGGCCGAAAGTGGTGGAAGCGGTGCATTGGGCAGCGAAGAACGGCGATCGGTCGGAGAACGGCGACTACCTGTACGGAAAGAAAAGGCTGCGCGAGATCGACCGGCGCATCCGCTTCTTGACGGGGCGGCTCGAAGGGGCCGAACGGGTCGATCCGTCGACCCACTTCGGCGGCGACCAGGTCTTTTTCGGCGCCACCGTGCGCTATCTGGCGATGGATGCGCAGGCGGCGGACAGCGCATCCGACCGCGAGCATTGCATCACCATTCTCGGCGTCGATGAGGCTGATAGCAGCGCGGCCCAGGTGAGCTGGATTTCGCCGATCGCTCGTGCCTTGTTGAAGTCGCGGGTCGGCGATGTCGTCAAGCTGCAGACACCGGGTGGCGGTCAGGAGGTCGAGATCCTGCAAATCACCTATCCGGCGCCCGCAGCGACCGTTTGATCACTTGCTGATGGTGGAGCAGGCGATCAGCCCGCCGGAACGACGCGCACCGCATTGAGGACCGATGGCGTGCGCTTGGCCGCACGCAATACCGATTCGAGATGGGCCAGATCGCGCACCGCGATGACGAAGCGCAGATCGGTCAGGCTGCCGGGGCTTTCATCGCTCATCTCGACGTGCGTGATGTCGGCCTCGGCACCGGCCAATGTCGCGGCCACGCGCGCCAACACACCCTTGTCGTTGCGCACCGTCGCAACAACGCCGGTCTCGAAGCTGCGCACCGGTTCGTCGGCCCAGTCGACGGCCAGAAAGCGTTCGCTGTCCTTGTGGCGCAGCCGCTGGCCGACGCCGCAGCTTTCCGTGTGCACGACGAGGCCTTCGCCGTGGCCGAGGTAGCCAACGATCGCGTCGCCCGGAATCGGTCGACAACACAGGGCGAAGCGCACCGAGCTGTTCTCGCTGCCATCGAGCGTGACGCCTCCCTGGGATACCGACTCGTGTGCGCCAAAGCGCTCCTGGCCCAGCAGCACCGCGTCGGGCTTCTCACCGAGTTCGGCCATGAGCGCCAGCAGGCGCTTGGCGACGATGCTGGCGATCCGCTTGCCCAGGCCGATGTCGGTGAGCAATTCCGAGCGGCTGCGATTGCCGGTAAAGCGCAGCAATTTGTCCCAGACCGGCTGCTGCGCCGCACTTTCATCGGGCAGGCGGCGCAGGCCTTCGGCGCGCAGGGCCTGGCGCAGCATTTTTTCGCCGAGTTTTTCGGATTCTTCCCGGGCCAGGCTTTTCAGATGATGGCGAATCTTGGAGCGGGCGCGACCGGTGCGCACGAAAGCAAGCCAGGCCGGATTGGGTGTCGACACCGGCGCCGTGATGACTTCGACGACGTCGCCGTTTCGCAGCTCGGTGCGCAGCGGCACCTGTTCGCCATTGATGCGCGCGGCGGAGATGTGGTCGCCGATATTGGTGTGGATGGCGTAGGCGAAATCGACCACCGTCGCGCCGCGCGGCAGGGCCATGATTTCGCTCTTGGGGGTGAATACATACACGGCATCCGGGAACAGGTCGACGCGCACGTGGTCCCAGAACTCGGCCGCATCGCGTGTCTCGTCCTGGATGTCGAGCAGCGACTGCAGCCACTTGGTGCCGAGCCGTTCGTCGCCTGCGGTTTCCGAGGCCTTGTAGAGCCAATGCGCCGCCACGCCCGATTCGGCCACCACATGCATGGCCTCGGTGCGCAGCTGAAATTCGACGCTGACGCCGGCCGGCCCGACCAAGGTGGTGTGCAGCGACTGATAGCCGTTGACCTTGGGGATCGCGATGTGATCCTTGAATTTTCCGGGCAGCGGTTTGTACATCTGGTGCAGCACCCCGACGCCGGTGTAGCAGTCGATGACGCGCGGCAACACCAGGCGAAATCCGTAGATGTCTGTCACCTGGGCAAAACTCAGGCGCTTTTCTTCCATCTTGCGATAGACGGAATAAAGGGTTTTCTCTCTGCCGTCGATGCGCACCGTCACCGCCGTCTCTGCAAACGCAGCTTCCAGTTCGCCGCGCACTTTTTGCATCAGGTCGCGGCGCCGGCTGCGCGCCTTGGCCACCGCCTTGGCGACGATCGCGTGACGCCAGGGCCGCAAATGCAGGAAGGCCAGTTCCTGCAATTCGCGATAGGTCTGGTTCAGCCCGAGGCGATAGGCGATCGGTGCGTAGATGTCGAGCGTTTCACGAGAAATACGCGCCCATTTTTCACGCGGTGCGTCGGCCAGCGTGCGCATGTTGTGCGTGCGATCGGCCAATTTGACCAGGATCACGCGCACGTCTCGCGCCATGGCCAGAAGCATTTTGCGAAACGACTCGGCCTGATTTTCCTCGCGCGTGTCGAATTGCAGCTTGTCGAGCTTGGTCAATCCATCGACCAGTTCGGCCACCGGCGCGCCGAAGCGTTCGATCAATTCGGGCTTGGTGACGCCGCAGTCCTCGATCGCATCGTGCAACAGCGCGGCCATCAGCGCCTGGGCGTCGAGCTTCCATTCGGCACATTGCGCGGCCACGGCAATCGGATGCGTGATATACGGTTCGCCGCTGTTGCGCAACTGGCCCAGATGCGCCTCATCGGCGAAGCGGTAGGCGCGCCGCACCATCTCGGCGTCGTCGGCGTTGAGATATTCAAGGCGCGCCGTGAGTGCGGCAAAGCTGGCCGCGGCGGCATTGAGCGAGGCAAGCGTCGGCCGCGGGCGATCGTGCTCCGGCAGAAATTGGGGTTTGACGACCGCACTCATGCTGCGGACTTTAGCGCGACGCCCGATGCGAGGGCGTCGGGCGAAAAAAAAGGCACCTGCGTGGGTGCCTTTTCATTTCCTGTGGTGCAGCCGCTCAGCCAGGGACTTTCTTCAGCATCTCAATACCGACCTTGCCCTCGGCGATTTCACGCAGCGCCGTCACGGCGGGCTTGTTCTTGCTCTCGATCTTCGGAGCGTGCCCTTGACTCAACATACGGGCGCGATAGGTCGCTGCCAGCACCAATTGGAAACGGTTCGGAATCTGGACCAGGCAGTCTTCGACGGTGATACGGGCCACAGCAAGCTTTCAGGTTGTCGTCGGTCGCGCAGGAACGGCGCTTCGCGAATCATGGAATGTTGAGTGCGGCGAAAGTCTCATGCCGCAACCGGCGCTGCGCCGCAAATTTCAGACGCTGTGCCTGGACGATGACCTTGAGATCCTCTAAGGCCTTGTCGAACAGCTCGTTGATTATAACGAAGTCGAACTCGCAAGCTCGCTTCATTTCAATGGCCGCATTGCAGAGGCGCAACTCGATGACGCTGGCGCTGTCTTCGCCGCGGCGCTCCAGTCGGGCGCGAAGTTCTTCCCAACTCGGTGGCAGCACGAACACCAGGACGGCATTGTCAAAGGCGCGGCGAATCTGCAGTGCTCCCTGGAAATCGATCTCCAGGATCACATCCAGGCCTTCCGCAATCCGCTCCTCGATCGCCTTCTTCGACGTGCCGTAGCGCTGCCCGTGCACGTGTGCCCATTCGACGAACGCGTCGGCGGCGACCATGGCATCGAATTCGGCCGGCGACGCGTAGAAATATTCGCGCCCATGCTTTTCCTGGCCGCGCGGTGCGCGCGTGGTGTGGGAGACCGACAGCGCCACCGCCGCGTCGATCTCCATCAACGCCTTGACCAAGCTCGACTTGCCGGCGCCGCTCGGCGCGGCGACCACAAAGAGGTTTCCCGGATATTCCAGGCGTGTCACACCGGTCACTCGATGTTCTGCACTTGCTCGCGCATCTGTTCGACCAGCACCTTCATGTCGACGCCGATGCGCGTGAGTTCGAGCGCCGCCGACTTCGAGCCGAAGGTGTTGACTTCACGATGCAACTCCTGGATCAGAAAATCCAGCCGCTTGCCAATCTCCCCGCCCGTGCCCAGCAACGCTTCGATTTCCTCGAGATGGGCGCCCAGCCGGTTGAGTTCTTCGGCCACATCGATACGAAGGGCGAATGCCGTGGCCTCGGCCAGGGCGCGGTCCTGCGCCGCGGCCGGCAGTTCGGCGCCCGCGCTGCTGGCGGTGCCGATGGCATCTTGCCAGCGCTCCAGAAAACGCGTGCGTTGCTGCGCCACCAACTGCGGCAGCAGCGGCTTCGCCCGGTCGGACAAGGTGCGCAGCTGTGCCAGTCGTTCGCGCAGCATCTGCGCCAGGCGCTCACCCTCGCTGGCGCGGGCTTCGATCAATCCCTCCAAGGCATGGTCGGTGGCTTCCAGCAACGCCGAACCAAAATCGCTGCTGCTTTGCACCCGACCTGAAGCCAGCCTTAGCACATCGCTCATGGCGAGCGGGGCAACATCGGGCAGCCACATTCGCACCTGGTCTTGGAGTCGCGCGAGCGCTTGCAACTGCTCGGTCGCTGGCAGCGTGACGGCGCCTTCGCGCGGATCGGCGCAAACAGCCCGCAACTCCACCTTGCCGCGGCGCACCCGTTTGGCGATTCGTTCGCGCAAAGTCGCCTCATACCGACGCAATTCGTCGGGCAGTTTCAGCGTAAGGTCGAGAAAACGGCTGTTAACGGCCCGGATCTCGACGTCCACGGTGCAGCAATCGTCGGCTTCGCGGCGGACCGGCGAATGCGATTGTGAATGCGGTTGCGATTGCGCGAAATCGCGCACGGAACCCGTTTGCAAGGCCAGTGCCAACGCGTTGCCGCGGGCGCTTGCGTAGCCCGTCATACTGTAAACTGCCATCCTGCCTCATTGGAGAATGCCGAAAAACGTTCGGTTGCGCCAAGACCCGCGCGGCACTCGCGCCAGCATTTACAACTGCCTTGGAACTTGGCCGCAATCAGACTCCCTTGCGCCATATTTCTTGCAGCCAAGCTCTTGCTTCCTTACGGTCTACTGGCGCAGCGAGCCGTGTGAATTATGTCAAAGGTAAAACCAGCGCCGCTGCCGCCTGACACGGTCATCGGAGGCTATAGGGTGATCCGACGATTGTCCGCGGGCGGCTTTGGCGTCGTTTACCTGTGTCTCGACGTCACCGGACAACAGGTGGCGGTCAAGGAGTACCTGCCGGCTTCACTGGCAACCCGCGGGCCGGGTGAACTGGCGCCGCAAGTCGTTCCAGAGAAGCTGTCGTTGTATCGGCTCGGGCTCAAGAGCTTCTTCGAAGAGGGGCGGTCGCTGGCGCAGATATCGCACAGCTCGGTGGTGAGCGTTCTCAATTTCTTTCGCGAGAACGAGACCGTTTACATGGTGATGAACTACTTGGAGGGCGCCACCCTGCAAGATTTCATCGTCACGGCGCGCGATCTCAAGAAGCAGAAGGTGTTTCGCGAGTCGACCATCCGATCACTGTTCGATGAAATCCTGCGCGGTCTGCGCATCGTGCATCAGCACAAGATGCTGCACCTCGACATCAAGCCGGCAAACATTTTCGTCACTGACGACGATCGGGCCGTGATGATCGATTTCGGCGCTGCGCGCGAAGTCCTGAGCAAGGAAGGCAATTTCATCCGGCCAATGTACACGCCCGGTTTTGCCGCGCCGGAGATGTACCGGCGCGACTCGTCGATGGGTCCGTGGACCGACATCTACGCCATCGGCTCATGCCTGTACGCCTGCATGATGGGCTATCCGCCCAACGATGCGCCGCAACGTATCGAGAAGGACCGACTCGGGCTGTCGCTGTCGCGTCAGCGCGGCATCTATTCGGACAACTTGATTGAGGTCGTGGAGTGGTGCATGTCGCTCGATCCGCTGTCGCGTCCGCAATCGGTGTTCGCCTTGCAAAAGGAGCTGAGCCGGGAAGGCGAGCGGCGCTACAGCCGCCTCACGGTAAGCGAAAAGGTGCGCTTGCAGTTCGACAACATGCGTGGGACAGCGCCCGAGCGCAAGAGCCAGTTTCGGGCG
>JBDSYU010000150.1:0-6398 GCA_039925525.1 Variovorax sp. | reverse complement strand
CACAGGCTCAAGCCAAGACCGAGACCCGCGCTGTTGGTGCGCGTGGTGAAGAAAGGCTCGAACAGGCGCGGCAAAGCCTCGGCGGCGATGCCCGGCCCGCTGTCGCGCACGTGCAGCAGACCTCGTCCGTTCGCAGCGCCGACGGTCAGCGTGAGGCTGCGTTGATCGGGCGGCACCTCGTCGAGTGCCTGCATCGCGTTGCCCATCAGGTTGTGGATGATCTGCTCGAGCGCCACCGGGTCGGCTTCGACCCGGTGCTCGCGAGCCTCGATCGACACACGAATGCCGCGGCGCCGTGTCTCGGGCTCGAGCAGTTCGGCCACGCTGCGCGTCGAAGCCGCGAGGTCGATCGGCTGCAGCGGCAACGTGGCATCGGGCGTCGCGACCAATCGGCGTAGCCGCGCGACCACGTCAGCGGCGCGGCGCGCTTGCGCCGCGGCCTGCGCCATCGCCCGGCGCGCATCGTCCAGAGCCGGCGGCTCGTCGTCGAGCAGGCGGCGCGCGGCCTGGGTATTGGCCAGCAAGGCGGTCAGAGGCTGATTGAGTTCATGCGCCACGCCGCCTGCCAACTCGCCCATCGTGTTCAGCCGTGCGACCTGCCCGACGCGCAGCAGATCGATGGCGCGGCGCTTTTCGCGAACCCCGCGCCACAGCGCGCTCAGCGCGGCAAGCATCAATGCACTGAAAACCGACCACACGCCCAGCCAACGCCAGGGCCATTCGGCGGGCCCGGTGGCACGCTGCAACTGCAACTCGAAGGGTTGGCTCGGGGCATCGAGCGTTTTGGTGAATGCGAAGCCGGCAGTCAGGCCTGCGGGTCGGGATTCGGCGGGAGCCCCCGGCTGCAGCACGATGGCATCGGCACCATGCAACAGCACCGCGCGCACGGGGCCGCCTCGTGCCAGGGGCCAGGTGTCCCAGGGCAGCATGCGCTGGACGTCGATGCGCAAGGCATAACTCGACGGCTCGCCGGCCAGCACGAGCGTGAACTGACCTGCAGCGTCGTCGATCGAGCCGAGCAAGGCATGGCCGGCCGCGCGCGATCGTTCTTCGCTCAACTGCAGGTCGGGCTCGGACCAGCGCTCGTTGCCTCGGCGGCGCAGCACCGCGAGCACCTGCGGATACACCGCGGGCAACCGCGCTTCCGGGCGGCGGCCGTTGCCAGGCTCGGTGTCGAGCAGCGCCAGCGTCGCCAGGATCGCCTCGTGCTGCACCGCACGCTGGCTGAGCAGGCGATGGGCGATCCGCGCATCGGAGAGGAAGGCTTCCCGTCGCTGCGCAATGTCCCAACGCACGAGCGCCAGTGCACCGGCCAGTGTCAAGCCGGCCCAGGCGAGCAGCCAGGTCGTCGATCGTTGCCAAGGCGGATGCATCGCGGCGATTCTGCCCTTCGGCCACTGGACTGGGAGTGCCGACCGGCCAGGTCGGCGCGAGCGGATCAGAGCTGCCCGGAAGCCTCGCCCGCGATCTTCGGACCCGTGTGCCGACTGGCCCGCCGCGCCAGCACGCAGAAGTGCTCGGCTGCCGGCGTCAACGGCATGCCGGTGCGCTGCACGATGCACAGCGGCGGGGCAGCCAGGTGTTCGACCACCTTGATCTGCTGCACCACGCCTTTGATCAGCGGCGACTGCAACCATTGGATCGGCGCCATCATCAACAGGTCGGTGTACGGCACAGTGGTAAGGAAGGTCAGCGCCGATTGCGCCGACATGACCAGGCGCGGTGCAGGCAACCCATGCGACGCGAACATCGGGCCCAGCTCTTCTTCAGCCTTGTAGGTGATCGATGTGGTCAGCCACTCGGCGTCGACCAGGTCGCGCAGCGAGCGCGCGTGGGCCATCGGGTGGCCCCGGCGGGCGAGGATGACACGGGTGTTGTCGAACAGCTTTTCCACCTGCAACTCTTCGGACACGCGCTCAGGCGTCGGCCCGATATAACAGTCCACCTTGCCGTTCTTCAGCCCGGCCTGGGCCAGCGGAAACACGGCGTCGATGATCTCCATCCAGACGTTCGGATAGCGCGCGCGGAACGGCTTCAGGATCTGCGGCAGCAGTGCCATGTGGGCAGCACTCGACAGGCACACCGTGACGCGGCCGTGGGTCTCGCCACGCAACTGGTCGATCTCGTCCTTGGCCTTCTGCAATTCGCTGCGTACGGCGTTGGCACGGCGCTGGAAGGCCGTGCCCATGGGCGTCAGGCGCACACCCTTGGCGCTGCGCTCGAACAGCGCCACGCCAAGTTCCTTCTCGAGCTCTTGCACGCTACGCGTGATGGCCGGTTGCGCGACGCCGAGCTGGCGTGCCGCCGCCCGCAGCCCGCCCATCTCGGCCACGGCCAGGAAGTCTCTCAAGGCGTTGAGTTTCATGGTTTCACCTGATAAAAAAATGGCATCGGCGCTGAAATTTTGCCATCTTCCATCATCACGGAAGGCCCCCTAACATCCGCCGCACTGGCTCGAACCGAGAGCCGCAGCGAAGGAGACTCCTCAGTGGCAAAACCCACCAGCGCGCAGCGCAACGGCGGCAACCCGCCGCGCGTCCTGATCGTCGGCGCCGGACCGGTCGGTTTGGCGCTTGCCATCGAACTCGGTCAGCGAAAGGTGCCCTGCCTTCTTGTCGAGCGCAATGATCGCGTCGGCTACGCGCCGCGCGCCAAGACGACCAACGTACGTACGCGCGAACACATGCGCCGCTGGGGTATTGCACACAAGCTGCGTGCGGCCTCGCCGTTCGGCATGGACTACCCCTCCAACGTACTGTTCGTCACACGGTTGGCCGGTTACGAATTGACCCGTTTCGAGAATGCCTTGAACTGTGGCCCCGGACGCAGCCCGCTCTATTCGGAGCACGCGCAGTGGATTCCGCAGTACACGGTCGAAGAGGTGATGCGTGAGTACGCAGAGTCCCTGCCGGGCGTCGAGCTGCGCTTCGGCACCGAGTTGCAGGGGTTCGAGCAGGACGGCGAGCATGTGACGGCGCGGCTGCGCAGCGTGGCGAGCCAAGCCGAATCGAAAGTGGAAGTCGACTACCTGGTCGGTGCCGACGGCGCCCGCAGCATGGTGCGCGACGCCATCGGCGCCAAGATGCAGGGCCGCTACGGCATCTCGCGTCACTACAACATCATTTTTCGCGCCCCCGGTCTGGCGGCTGCACACAAGCACGGACCGGCCATCATGTACTGGCAGGTCAACGCCGACGCACCGAGCCTGATCGGCCCGATGGACCGTGGCGACAAATGGTTCTTCATGCCGACGCAGGTGCAGGAGGGGCTGAAGGCGGCAGACCTCGACGTCAAGGCACTGATCCAGCGCTCCACAGGCATCGACCTGCCCTACGAGGTGCTGAGCAGCGACGAGTGGGTGGCCAGCCGCCTCATCGGCGACCGCTATCGCGACCGTCGCGTATTCCTGGCCGGCGACGCCTGCCACCTGCACCCGCCGTTCGGCGGCTATGGCATGAACATGGGCGTTGCCGATGGCGTCGACCTGGGCTGGAAGCTTGCGGCGGTGTTGCACGGCTGGGGCGGACCGGCGCTGCTCGACAGCTACGAGGCCGAGCGTCGCCCCGTGCACGAGTGGGTGCTGGATGAGGCCGAAGCCAACCACGCGTCGCTCAGCAACAAGTTCGTGGCCGAGGGCCTCGAGAACGCCGGCGCTGCCGGTGCGCGGCTGCGCAGCGAGGTCGGTGCGCGCATCCAGGCCACCAAGATGCGCGAGTTCGTCACGCTGGGCGTGGTGCTCGGCTACCGCTACGACGACTCGCCGGTGATCGCCCCCGACGGCAGCCCCGCGCCGGCCAACGATTTCATCAACTATGTGCCTTCGTCCCGTCCCGGCAGTCTGGCGCCGCATGCCTGGTTGCACGACGGCAGTTCGCTGTACGACCACTTCGGCAGCGGCTACACGCTGCTGGCTTCGTCACAAGCCACGGCCAAGGACATCGATGCCGCGACTGTCCAAGCCAGCGCCAGCGGCGTGCCGCTCAAGGTGGTGCAACCAAGCGAAGGCGGTGTGGCAAGCTTGTATCCGACCCGGCTGACCCTCATCCGGCCGGACCAGCATGTGGCCTGGCGCGGCGACGCCTGGCCCAGCACCGGCGCTGCGCTGCTCGCGCGCGTTGCCGGACACTCCGCCTGAACTTCAAGGAGCCCTGCCATGTCTGCCAATGACCTTCGCCGCGCCGGCGCCGCCGGCGTGCATTCGATCGACCGCTTCGTCTTCTCGGTGCCCGACCTCGATGAAGCCGAGCGTTTCTATTCCACCTTCGGCCTGGACGTCAGACGTGTCGGCGATCGGCTCGATCTGCATACCGTGGGCAACCCCCACTGCTGGGCCTCAGTGCATCAAAGCGGCAAGACCAAGGAGCTCGAATACGTGAGCTTCGGTGTCTTCGAGGAAGACCTGCCCGAGTTGCAGAAGCGCATCGCGCACCATGGCGTCGCCTGCGAGCCGCACCCGCTGGCCGAGCGCACCGGCACCAAGGGTGACATCTGGTTGCGAAACCCCGACGGCACGGCGCTGCATCTGGGGGTCGAAGGCAAGGTCTCGCCGAGCGCCAAGACGCAAGCGATCACCGCCGCCACCGTGGCGCCCGGTCGCGGCGCCGCACCGGCACGAAGCATCGTCAAGAAGGTCCATCCACGCTGCCTGTCGCATGTGCTGTTCTTCACCCCCGATGTCTCCCGCATGCTGAGCTTCTGCAACGAGGTACTGGGCCTGCGCCTGTCCGACCGCTCGGGCGACATCGTCGCCTTCATGCACGGGGCGCACGGCAGCGACCACCATCTGGTGGCGTTTGCCAAGTCACATGCGCCCGGCCTGCACCACTCGAGCTGGGATGTCGGCAGCTTCGATGAAGTCGGCGCCGGCTCCGAGCAGATGCGCAACGCCGGTTACGACCGCGGCTGGGGCGTCGGTCGCCATGTGCTCGGCTCGAACTTCTTCTACTACGTGCGTGATCCCTGGGGCAGCTACGCCGAGTATTCGTTCGACATCGATTTCGTGCCGCACGATCTCGAGTGGCCGGCGGCCGACCATCCGCCCGAAGATTCGTTTTACGTCTGGGGTCCGAAAGTGCCCGAAGACTTCGTTACCAACTATGAAAAGGAAGCCGCATGAAACTCGTTCGACATGGCGCCGCGGGCGCCGAAAAACCCGGCCTGATCGATGCCAAGGGCCAGGTGCGCGACCTGTCGGCGCATCTGCCCGACCTGACGCCGGAGTGGCTGTCGGACGCCAAGCTGGCGCAGCTTCGCGCCATCGACGTAGAGAAGCTTCCCGTGGTCAAGCCGACACGTTTCGGCACGCCGGTGTCCGGCATTCGCCAATGCGTGGCCATCGGCCTCAACTACCGCAAGCACGCGGCTGAAGCCGGCCTCGAACCGCCGAAGGAACCGATCGTTTTCTTCAAGGCCATCACCTCGATCTGCGGGCCGAACGACGACACCATGCTGCCCAAGGACTCGACGGCCGGCGACTGGGAGATCGAGCTCACCGTGGTGATGGGCAAGACCGCACGCAGCGTCTCACGCGGCGAAGCGCTCGATTACGTGGCCGGCTACACCATCGCCAACGACGTCTCCGAACGCGACTGGCAGATCAAGCGCAGCGGCCAGTGGAGCAAGGGCAAGAGCTTCGACACCTTCTGCCCGCTCGGGCCGTGGCTGGTCACCCGCGACGAGGTCGACCCGAACAAGCTGGACATGCAGTCGTCGGTCAATGGCGTCGTCAAACAGTCGGAGTCGACATCCGATCTGATCTTCGACGTGGCCACCGTCATCTCGCATGTCAGCGAGTTCATGACGCTGCTGCCAGGTGACGTGATCCTCACCGGTACTCCGTCGGGTGTCGGCCTCGGCTTCAAGCCGCCGCAGCACCTGAAGGATGGTGACGTGGTCAATCTGCGCATCGAAGGGCTGGGCGAACAGACACAGCACGTCAAGGCGTTCAAAGGCTGAATAGCAACGTTCCCGCGCCCTGCAGAACACGAAATACAAGCATCCAGGAGACCTCACCATGAAAAAGCCAGCCCTCCAGTCAAAGCGTTCGTTCCTCGCCGCCAGTGCCTGCCTCGCGCTGTCGGTCGCATTGCCCACGGCGTTCGCGCAGCAGCCCATCGAACTGAAGGTGTCGCACTACCTGCCGCCGAACCACACCATCGCCGTCGAGTTGATTCGCTGGGCCGACACACTGGAAAAGAAATCGAACGGGCGCCTCAAGGTGTCGGTCTTCTCGTCCGGCCAGATGGGCCCGATCACGCGCCAGTACGACCTTGCGCGCACGGGTGTTGCCGACATCGCCTATCTGCTGCACGGCGCCACGCCGGGGCGCTTCCCGCTCACGGAGCTCGCCTCCCTGCCCTATGCGTTCAACCCGGAAGTGGGCGGCAAGCTGCAAAAAC
>JBDSYU010000149.1:0-12127 GCA_039925525.1 Variovorax sp. | reverse complement strand
GAGAAAGGTTTTCTCTCGCTCGGGCACGAGGTCGACAGCACGGCCGACCCGATCGATCTGGGCATGGCCTGGGCGATGTCGAAAACCAAGGCCGACTATCTGGGCAAACGCGCCGTGGCGGTTCGGCGCAGCAGTGGGCGGCCACGGCGTGAACTCGTCGGTCTGCTGACAGAAGACCTGCAACGCCTCGTGCCGGAGGGCGCACCCATTACCGAGCAAGGGCGGCGACAAGCCTCGGAGGGTTTCGTCAGCGCCAGCGTGTGGAGCGAGGCCAACCAGCGCAGCGTGGCGCTCGGCCTGCTGCGCAATGGGCGCCAGCGCATGGGCGAAGCCATCTTCATCCGCGTCCAAGACGACGTGATCCGCGCGACCGTCACCGCCCCGTGTTTCTACGACCCGCAGGGCGCACGCTTGAGGAGCTGAGAGTCTGAGACTCTGAGACCTTGATCTGCCCACGAGTTCCAAGTTGATCTACGACGCCACCATCCAGCCGCTGCCCCTCGCAGCCATGGTCGATCTCAAGGGCCCGCGCGAGGATGTGTTGCCCCGGTTGGCCCGGCTCGGCCTGGCCGCGCCTTTGCCCGGTCGCGCCACGCGGGCGGGCAGCTTCGAGGCCTGCCAGCCCGGCCGGGAGCACTGGCTGGTGCGCGCGCCGCTCGAGCAGGAGCAAACACTGCTCGCGTTACTGCTGCAGGACGCCCCGGCGTCCGCTACCTTGATCGTGTTGGTGTCCGACATGTATGCAGATTTCTCCATCGCCGGTCCGGATGCGCGCCAGATACTGGCGATTGCTTGCCCGCTCGACGCCGACCCGGTCGCCTTTCCGCCCGACGGTGCCACCTTCACCGAGGCCTTCGGCCAACGCGTGTTGCTGCTGCGCCGGGAGGACGGTTTCGAGCTGGCGGTGGAACGCAGTTATGCACCCATGATGGCCGACTATTTCGCAAGGATCCAGGCGGTGGATGGTACGAATGCTGCGTAATCCGATGCCAGGCATGCGCGCCCTGTGGCTGCAATGGGGTAGCGCGCGGTGCAAGGGGCTTGTACCTTGCATGCGGCGCGTGCCATGATGGCCGTGCCCGGCACAGTGGGCCATGGATTTTCAAACTTGAACAGGAGCTTCTGATGAACCAATTCCGACGGATTCTGGGTGCGGCCGCGGTGTCACTGTTTGCCATCGCGTGCGCTCCGCATGCGCTGGCACAAGACAATATGGTCGACACCATCAAGCAACGCGGCAAGCTGCAGGTGGGCTTCGGCAGCTTCGTGCCCTGGGCCATGCGCGACAAACAGGGGCAGTGGGTCGGCTTCGAGGTCGACGTGGCGACCAAGCTCGCCAAGGACATGGGCGTGCAGGCCGATCTGATGCCCACGGCCTGGGATGGCATCATCCCGGCGCTGATCGCCAACAAGTTCGACGTCATCATCGGCGGCCTGTCCATCACTCCGGCGCGCCTGGAGCAGGTCGATTTCACCGAGCCCTACTCCACCTCCGGCCAGGGCCTCGCGGCCTCCAAGCAGTTGGCTTCCAAGCTGAAGTGGCCGGAGGGTTACAACAGCCCCGACGTCACTTTCACCTGTCGCCGTGGCGCCGCGCCCTGCAAGCTGATCGAAGAAAAATGGCCCAAGGCGACGATCCGTCAGTTCGACGACGACGCGATCGCCTTTCAGGAGGTGATCAATGGCAACGCGCACGCCGTGGTGTCGAGCGAACCCAAGCCCACCTTCTTCACGCTGAAGAACCCGGACCGCCTGTTCAAGCCGACCGATGACAACGTGAGCGATTCACATGAGGGATTCGGTTTGCGCAAGGGCAATCCCGCCGCCAAGGCCTACTTCAACGACTGGATCGCCAAGAACAAGGACTGGCTCAAGGAGCGCCATACCTATTGGTTCAAGACGCAGGACTGGGCCGCTGCGGTTCCAGGGTAAAGCCGGCAGCGACAGTTTCCAGAGACAGGTTGGATGGCGCCAGAAGCAGCAGCGCGTCCCGACACGGATGACGCCCGGCGTCCTCGTCCGCAACGGCCGCGGCGACCCTTGGGCTGGATCGACTTCGTACTGCTCGGCGTGGTGCTGCTGGCCTTCGCCTACCTGGCCTGGAGAGTCAACGTCGTCTTCAAGTACCGGTGGGAGTGGCGCAGTATCTGGCCCTTCATCGCGCGCTTCGATGCCGCCACCGGGCGCTGGGTGCCCAACATCCTCATCGAAGGGCTGCTGACCACGCTGCGCCTGGCGCTGTGGGGCATCCTGATCGCCGGGGTGATCGGCACGCTGATGGGTATGGCGCGCACCAGCAAGCGGCTGTTTATGCGCCTGCTGAGCGGTTTGTATGTGATGCTGGTGCGCAATATCCCGCCAGTGGTGTTCGTGTTCGTCTTCGTCTTCTTCATCGCCACCCAGATCATGCCCAAGCTGGCCCTCGGCGATGCCGTTGCGGGCATGTCCGAGGCCGGCCAGTGGTGGGTCCACGTGTTCTTCGGTACGCCGAAGCTGCTCGACAACTTCCTGCTCGGACTGTTGTGCTTGTCGATCTTTTCCGGGGCCTATGTCACCGAGATCGTGCGTGCGGGCATCGCTTCGGTGCCGCGTTCGCAGATCGAGGCCGGCGAGAGCGTCGGCTTTAGTCGCCTCGACGTGTTGCGTTTTATCGTGCTCCCGCAGGCCTGGCGCAATGTGCTGCCACCGATGGCCGGCCAGTTCATCCAGCTCATCAAGGATTCGTCCCTGGTGTCGCTGGTGTCGATACAGGAGCTGACCTTCATGGCTCAGGATGTGCAGGTCACGACGCAGCGGGTCTTCGAAGTGTTCGTGTTCATCGGGGTGGTGTATTTCGTGATCTGTTTTGCCTTGTCTCGTCTGTTTGCCCATATGGAGCGCCGCTCCGCCCGAGCCTGGCGGTAAGGCCTGTTCACGCATAAGTGGGAGTGCGAAGAATGAATGCCGGGAGAAAGAGCGACCCGCGTATGACGCCGCTCGGTTCGATTGGGCAATACCCGTCGCAACGCTGCGGTCCGCGGCGTCTGCTGGCCTCGGGCGCCTCGGTGGCGCGCTGACATGCCGGCGATCATCCAGTTGCGCGGCGTCAGCAAGTGGTTCGGCGACATGCAGGTTCTGTGCGACGTAAACCTGTCGGTCGAGCAGGGTGAGCGTATGGTCATCTGCGGGCCTTCGGGCTCGGGCAAGTCCACGTTGATCCGCTGCATCAACCGGTTGGAGCAACACGACGAGGGCAGTATCGTGGTCGATGGCATCGAGCTCAACGAGAACACGCAACACGTCACCGCCATCCGGCGCGAGGTGGGCATGGTGTTTCAGAGCTTCAACCTGTTTCCGCACCTGAGCGTGCTGGAGAACTGCGCCTTGCCGCAGATCCGCGCGCGGCGCACGCCTCGCGCCAAGGCCGAGGCCAAGGCCATGGAGTACCTGCGCCGCGTGCATATCCCGGAGCAGGCGGCCAAGTTCCCGGGCCAGCTCTCGGGCGGTCAGCAGCAACGCGTGGCGATCGCGCGCTCGTTGTGCATGGAGCCCAAGGTGATGCTGTTCGACGAGCCCACCTCGGCACTCGACCCGGAGATGATCAAGGAGGTGCTCGACGTGATCGTCGAGTTGGCGCACAGCGGTATGACGATGGTCTGCGTCACGCACGAGATGGGGTTTGCAAAGAAGGTGGCCGACACCGTGGTGTTCATGGACGGCGGCCGCATCGTCGAGCAAGCGCCACCAGCCGAACTTTTCGCGCAGCCGAAGTCCGAGCGCACACGCCGTTTCCTGAGCCAGATCCTGGAGCATTGAAAGATGGACGCTCCCCGTTGCTTGCTCACTTCGTGTGGCCGCCTCCCCCCCACTGGGGGGCGGGCCGACCGCTTCGGAGCGGCCGGGCGCGGCGGCCCCTCGACCATGCACGCACCATTCATGCGTGGTTATCGGCTCGGATGGCAATGACATCCGGCGACCCGGACATGCGCGCCGCGAGCGCGCTACGTTGCGACATCGAACTCGCCGCCGAAGGCAAACACACCGGCTTCGTGCGCCTGCCGCACTCGGTGCACCGCTCGGGGTATGGCTGGCTGCCGATCCCCATCGTGTCGATGCGCAACGGCGCCGGTCCGTCGGTGCTGCTGCTGGCCGGCAACCACGGCGACGAGTGGGAGGGCCAGATCGCGCTCGGCAAACTCGTCTGCGCCCTCACGCCGGAGCAGATCCGCGGCCGGATCGTCATCCTTCCGGCGGCCAACTTCCCCGCCGCCATGGCGGGCCTGCGCACTTCGCCCATCGACGAGGGCAATCTCAACCGGTGTTTTCCGGGCGACCCGCTGGGCGGCGTGACGGCGCAGATCGCCTACTGGATCGAACACGTGTTGTTGCCCGGTTTTGACTACAGCGTCGATCTGCATTCGGGCGGCAGCTCGTTGTTGTACCTGCCCTGCACGCTGGGCTACCGCAGCGCTGATCCCGCGCGCATGCAAGCCACGCTTGGAATGATGAGGGCCTTCGGTGCGCCGGTCGGGTATGTGATTGCAGCGCCGCAAAGTGGCGGCCGCTCGTTCACGGCCGCATCGCATCGCCAGGGTGTGGTCTCCATCGCCACGGAGATCGGTGGCGGCAACGCCGTGGCGCCTGACAGCATGGCGACGATGGAAGACGGCATCCGACGCGTGCTGGCCCATGTGGGATTGCTGGACAGTGCCGCTGGCCTTGCGCCGCCGCCGATCACGCGCTTGACTGAGGTGTCCGCTGACGATTGCTATGTCTACGCATCGGAGGCGGGCCTGTTCGAGCCGCTGGTCGATGTTGGCACCGAGGTGCAGGCGGGCCAGCCTGCTGCGCGCATCCATTGCGCCCACACGCCCTGGCGCGCACCCGTCACGCTATCCTTCGCCCTGTCCGGGCTGGTGCTGTGCAAGCGTGCGCCGGTGCCCTGCGAGCGCGGCGACTGCCTGTTCCAACTGGCCACCGATATCCTCTGCTGATCACCTGCGACCGATTTGTCATGAGCGAGTACCTCCGAAACACCTGGTACGTGGCCGCGCTGTCGCCCGACGTCGGGCGCACGCTCAAGCCGCTGCGCATCCTGGGAGAAGCCATCGTCTTCTACCGCATGGAAGACGGCACCCCCGTGGCACTGGAAGACGCCTGCCCGCACCGCAAGTTGCCGCTGTCCATGGGGCGCATCAAGGGCGACGCCGTCGAGTGTGGCTACCACGGACTCACCTTCAACCGCTTGGGCGCCTGCATCGACGCGGCCACGCAGGCGCGTATCCCGCCTTTCGCGCAGGTGCGCAGTTACCCCGTGCGCGACCGCTATGGCCTGCTCTGGGTCTGGATGGGCGCCCCCGAGCTGGCCGACCGCCACGACATCGCCCTGATCGAACACTATGGCGATGCGCGCTGGCACACCACCAAGGGCGACAGCCTGTTCTGCCGCTGCAACTACCTCTGGCTGGTGGACAACCTGCTCGACCCCTCGCATGTCGCCTGGGTGCACCGCAGCTCCTTTGCCGGTGGCGGCACCGACACCACGCCGCTGCAGATCAGGCAGGCCGAAGGAGGCGTGATCTGCAGTCGCTGGATGCTCGATCAACCACCGCCGCCGTTCTATGCCCCGCTGGTGAAGTTCAAGGGCCACGCCGACCGTCTCCAGCACTATGAGGTGCGTTACCCATCGATCGGCATCAACCGCAGTGTCTACACACCCGCCGGCCGCGGTGGCCCGGGCATGGTGCCCGACGACCAGACCTATGAGATGGTGTCGTACAACCTGCTGACGCCGGTGGACGACGACCACACGATGTACTTCTGGCTGCAGCACCGCAACACCGATCCGCAGGACGAGGACCTGACGGCTCGCAACGCGCGAAACGCCCGCACCGCGTTCGAGGAAGACCGTGACATCCTCGAAGCCGTGCACACCGGGATGAAGCAGAAGACGACACCCACCGCGAGCCTGCTGCTGGACGCCGCGGCCACGCGTTTCAGGCGTGGCCTGGCGGAACGCATCGCGCGGGAGAACGCGGCGCCGACGCCGGCCGCCGAAGGCGCCTGAGACTGCAGGCGGCGACTAGCGCCTTGCATCCCTCGTTTTTTGCTGCAACGCCGGCGCGGCGGCTCGCTAAAATCGACAACTCCCAAGGAGCGTTGCAACGGCCCTATCCGGTCGCGAGGCTTGGGCCTACGTTTCAAAGCAACCACGCTCGCCTGCTGACGCGTTTGATCAGGTGAGTGCCATGGGTTCTTCTTCTTCTCCTTCGGATTCCTCCGTTCCACCACCGATGCGGTTGTCGGGGCTGGAGCCGGTGTGGATCGGGGCGGCCGACGCTGCTTCAGATGCCGGTGTCGATTCCGATACGCCGCAACCGGCGCGAGCCACCTTCGTCAACATCGGCGAGCGCACCAACGTCACAGGCTCCAAGGCGTTCGCCCGCATGATCCTGGCCGGCGAGTTCGACCGCGCACTGGCCGTCGCGCGCCAGCAGGTGGAGATCGGCGCGCAGATCATCGACATCAACATGGACGAGGCGATGCTCGACAGCAAGGCGGCGATGGTGCGCTTCCTGCAGCTCATCGCCAGCGAGCCTGACATCGCTCGCGTACCGATCATGGTCGATTCGTCCAAGTGGGAGGTGATCGAAGCCGGTCTGCGCTGCCTGCAAGGCAAGGGCATCGTCAACTCGATCTCGATGAAGGAAGGCGAGGCCGAATTCAAGCGCCAGGCGACGCTGGTGAAGCGCTATGGCGCGGCGGCGGTGGTCATGGCCTTCGACGAAAAGGGCCAGGCCGACACCTACCAACGCAAGACCGAAATCTGCGAGCGGGCCTATCGCCTGCTGGTCGATGAGGTGGGCTTCCCGCCCGAGGACATCGTCTTCGATCCGAACATCTTCGCCATCGCCACCGGGATCGAGGAGCACAACAACTATGCGGTCGATTTCATCAACGCCGTGCGCTGGATCAAGGCCAACCTGCCCGGCGCCAAGGTGAGCGGCGGCGTCAGCAACGTCAGCTTCTCGTTTCGCGGCAACGATCCGGTGCGCGAAGCCATCCATACGGTATTTCTCTACCACGCCATCGCCGCCGGCATGGACATGGGCATCGTCAACGCCGGCATGGTCGGCGTCTACGACGACATCGATCCGGAGTTGCGCGAACGGGTGGAAGACGTGGTGCTCAATCGCCGCGACGACGCTGGCGAGCGGCTGGTGGAGATCGCCGACCGCGCCAAGGGCGCCGCCAAAAGCGAGGACAAAAAACTCGAGTGGCGCGGCAGCGTCGAGCAACCGGCAAGCGTCGGGCAACGCATCTCGCACGCGCTGGTGCATGGCATCACCGATTTCATCGTCGCCGACACCGAGGAGGCGTACCAGCAGATCGTCGCCGGCGGCGGAAGACCGATCAACGTCATCGAAGGGCCGCTCATGGACGGCATGAACGTCGTCGGCGACCTGTTCGGCGCCGGCAAGATGTTCCTGCCGCAGGTGGTGAAATCGGCCCGCGTCATGAAGCAGGCGGTGGCGCACCTGATCCCCTACATCGAGGAGGAAAAACTGAAGGACGAAGCAGCCGGGCGCGACGTGCGCACCAAAGGCAAGATCGTCATCGCCACCGTCAAGGGCGACGTGCACGACATCGGCAAGAACATCGTCACCGTGGTCCTGCAGTGCAACAACTTCGAAGTGGTGAACATGGGCGTGATGGTGCCGTGCCACGAGATCCTGGCCCGGGCGAAGGTCGAGGGCGCCGACATCGTCGGCCTGTCGGGTCTCATCACGCCGAGCCTGGAAGAGATGCAATACGTCGCCGGAGAGATGCAGAAGGACGAGCACTTCCGCATAAAGAAGATTCCGCTTTTGATCGGCGGTGCCACCACCAGCCGCGTGCATACGGCAGTGAAGATCGCGCCGCACTACGAGGGGCCAGTGGTCTATGTGCCCGATGCGTCGCGCAGCGTCAGCGTGGCGCAGTCGTTGCTCGGCGATGCGGCCACAAAATATCTGGACGAGGTCAAAGCCGACTACGAGCGATTGCGCACGCAGCATGCCAACAAGAAGCAGGTGCCGATGTGGCCACTGGCCAAGGCGCGCGCCAACAAGACGCCGATCGATTGGTCCGGCTATACGCCCCCGGTGCCCAAGTTCATCGGCCGACGCACGTTCAAGAATTTCGATCTCACCGCCCTCGCCAAGTACATCGATTGGGGCCCGTTGTTTCAGACCTGGGACTTGGCCGGGCCGTTCCCGGCGATCCTGAAGGACGAGGTGGTCGGCAGCGAAGCCGTGCGAGTGTTCAGCGACGCCAAGCGCATGCTGCAGCGCTTGATCGAAGGGCGCTGGCTCACGGCCAGTGGGGTCGTGGGGCTATGGCCCGCCAACACCCTGCATGACGATGACATCGTCCTGTACAGCGACGAATCGCGCAACGACGTGGCCATGACCTGGTACGGCCTGCGCCAGCAGACCGAGAAGCACGTCATTGACGGGGTGATGCGCCCGAGCCGCTGCCTGGCCGACTTCGTGGCGCCCGTCGCCAGCGGTCTGAACGATTACATCGGCATGTTCGCTGTTACGGCCGGCCTGCGCATCGAGAAAAAGGAGAAGTACTTTGCCGACGATCTCGACGACTATTCATCGATCATGCTCAAGGCACTGGCCGATCGTTTGGCCGAAGCTTTTGCCGAAGCCCTGCACCATCGCGTTCGCACCGACCTCTGGGGCTACGCAGCCGACGAGACGCTCGGCACCGACGAGATGATCGCCGAGAAATACCGCGGCATCCGCCCGGCGCCCGGCTATCCGGCCTGCCCGGACCACAGCGTCAAAGGGCCGATGTTCGAGCTGCTGCAGTGCCAGGACATCGGCATGGGCCTGACCGAGAGCCTGGCCATGATGCCGGCGGCGAGCGTCAGCGGCTTCTACCTGAGCCATCCCGAGGCGCAGTACTTCAGCGTCGGCAAGATCGGCGAGGATCAGTTGAAAGACCAAGCCGAGCGTCGCAGCGTCGACGAGGCACAACTGACTCGGCTGTTGGCGCCGAATCTTTGAGGTTGGGCTCGATCGGCGCCTCGAATGCGGCCTACTGGAAGGCGGACTACCGTAACGCAGAGGTCGCAAAGGTCGCAGAGGGCGCAGATAAAAAAAGAAGTGCGACCTTCGCGACGTTTTTTTTCATTTGCGTTCGGCAGTCCGACGTCCGGCAGGCCGATTTCGATAGCTCCCCCAAAAGGTCCCCATCCAGACACTGAGCTTCATCCTCGCGCACTACGCGCTGCTTGCCTTGTTCGTGGTGGCGTGCTGGGGTGCGGGCCGCACGTTGTTCGCATTGCTGTCGCTGCCGATCGGACGCGACGGGCAACTCGAATGCGCCATCGCGACCGCCTGCGGCGTCGGCCTGTTCGTTTGCGCTTTCCAGTGGCTTGGCATTGTCGGGGTGCTGTTGCCGGCTGCCGTGTTGGCGCTGCTGATGCTCGGGGTCTTGGCGGGCGTATTTTTCGCCTGGGGTACCTGGCGGGGCGGCGCCCGGCGCTGGAGCGGTGAACAGGCGCTGTCCCATGGCACTGCGGCTACGCCAACGCCGCCCGCTTTCGCCACCGGCTTTCGCACATTGCCGCGAACGGAGCGTTTCGCGCTGGTCGTGCTGGCGCTCATCGCGCTGCCGACGCTGCTTGCTCCGCTGGCCCCGCCGTTTGCTTTCGACGAGGTCATGTACCACTTGCCCTATGCACGCGAAGTGGCCGAAAGCGGGCGTCTGGGCATCTACGAGTGGCTGCGCTACCCCTGGTTTCCCTACAACGTCGATCTGCTGTACGCCGCAGCGCTGATGTGGACTGACGACGTCTTCACGCACCTGGTGAATGCGCTGTGCGGCTGGCTCTCGGTGTGGATCATCTACCGGCTGGCGTTGCGCCATGTCGGGCGCATGGTTGCCTGCATCGGCGCCTGCATCTGGCTGGCGCTGGGCGACTTCAGCGATGCCTATATCGACATGGGCGTGGCGTTGTTCCTGGTGTGCGCCTGCGCCGCGCTGTGGTGGTGGAGAGAAGCGGTCGCCCCCGCCGTGCGAACCCCGCCGCTGCCGACGGCCATGACGCAGGCCGCCAGCACGCAAGGCCTGCCGATCACAGCTCACACAGCCAACACAGCCGGTACGGCGATCAACGCCACCCGCGAAGCACCGCGGTGGCTCTGGCTGGCGGCGTTTTTCATCGGCCTGGCGGTGGGCTCCAAATACCAGGCGCTGAGCTTCCTGCCGATCTTCGGCCTGTTCGTGCTGCGCCGCGAGCGTCGTCTCGGCGTGTGGGCCGTCGCACTGCTGTGCTTTCTGCTGCCATGCATCTACTGGTATGCGCGCAATGCGCTGCAAACCGGCGATCCGTTCAACCCGATCGGCGGACCGCTGTTCGGCTACACCAACTGGAACGCTGCCGATCATCGCCAGCAGCTGGCCGATGTGCGCGACCACGCGAATTTTCCGAACGTCTGGTTCTGGCCGGCGCTGCTGGCACCGTTGCATCCAGCATGGCGGCGGGTGCCGGCGGCGCGTGCCGCCATCGTCTTTTGCGGCTATGCACTGGCGGTGTGGCTTGTCACCTCGCGCTACCCGCGCTACCTCGTGCCTGCTTTTCCCATGCTGGCGCTGGTCGCTGCATTGGGCTGGCACTGGTTGTTCGGCCGGGTCGTGGTGGCAGGGCAGCGTGCTCTCGCACATGTACCTGGCAATTCGGGCAACTCAGGCAACCCGGTACTGCGCGCGCCGCTGCTGCGCCGGGCGGCGGTGGGGGGGTTGCTTGCGGTTCTGGTCGCGGTCTCGCTCATGCATGTGCTGCGCCAGGTTCGAATGATCTCGCCAACCGACGCGTCGCGGCAAATGTTCCTGACGCAGCATGTGCCCGGTTATCGGGTGTTGCACTGGCTGCAGCAGAATCCGCAAGCAGGGCGGCTTTACCAGGTCATGCTCAGCGACGCCATCTATCACGCGCCGAAGGCGGCCTACGGCGATGTGTTCGGGCCCTGGCGCTATGCCGACTTCTTTGCCTTGCCGCCGAGCAAACTCGCGGCCAAATTCAAGGCGCAAGGTTTCGGCACTGTGGTGATTCGCAGCGATCTGGCGCCGCTGGCCGACGTGCACCCCGAGTTTCTGCGCTACTTCGAGCTGTTGTACAGCGCGGACGGCGTCAAGGCCTACCGTATCCTCTGATGTGAACAGGCCCTGGTGCCAAGCAGCCCATCCATGAAGCCCGCCGATTCAACGCCATCGAGTGCCAACGCCGCGGCAGACCGGATCGCGGGTGATCCGCCGCGCGCCGGCATCGCCACAGGGTTGCGCATCGCCGCCGTCATTCCCTGCTTTAACGAGGCAGCGGCTATCAAGGCGGTCATCGAAGGCTTCAAGGCTGGCTTGCCCGAAGCGCAGATCCATGTGTTCGACAACGCCTCGACCGACGATACCGCCGCCATCGCTTGCGCGGCGGGCGCCCGCGTCACCCAGGTGGCGTTGCGCGGCAAGGGCAACGTGGCGCGGCGCATGTTCGCCGAAGTGGAGGCCGATGTGTACGTGATGGTCGACGGCGATGCCACCTACGACCTCGCGCGGCTGCGCGAGATGGTCGAGCTGCTGGTCAACGGCAACCTCGACATGGTGGTCGGCGCCCGCGTCGACGATCGCGCCGATGCTGCCACCTATCGGCGGGGGCATCGCTTCGGCAACAGGCTTCTGACCGGTACCGTCGCGCGCTTGTTCGGCGGCGGCTTCACCGACATGTTGTCGGGCTATCGCGTGTTTTCGCGGCGCTATGCCAAGTCGTTTCCGGCGCTGGCCGAAGGCTTCGAGGTCGAGACCGAGCTTACGGTTCATGCGCTCGAGCTGCGTATGCCGCATGCCGAGCTGCCGGTTCGATATCTGGCGCGACCCGAGGGATCGCACAGCAAGTTATCGACCTACCGCGACGGCTGGCGCATCGGCAAGACCATCGTGCGGCTCTACATCAGCGAGCGCCCGCTGCAATTCTTCAGCGTCGTCGCCGCGGTGCTGGCGCTGGCATCGATCGGCCTGGCGCTGCCGCTGCTCGCCGAATATCTGCAGACGCATCTGGTGCCGCGCCTGCCCACCGCGCTTTTGGCTACGGGCATCATGT
>JBDSYU010000148.1:0-26419 GCA_039925525.1 Variovorax sp. | reverse complement strand
TCGGTGGCATCGCCACGCGGCACGAACGTCAGAATCAATGCTGCGGATATCAGTGAAAGGAGCGACAGCGCAAAGAACAATCCTCGCCAGTCGGTAAATGCAAGCGCCTGCTCGACCGGGCGCGTTGCGACAATCGCGCCAAGACCTCCGACTGCGAGGTAGCAACCGTTCACGAACGTGAGCCGTTCCGGCGGGTACCACTTGACAATCGCCTTGAAAGCCGCCATCAGCCCGCCGGCACAGCCGAGCCCGATCAGTGCGCGCGCGAACACCAGTGCGGCGGGACTCTCGGCCAGCGCGAACAACGCCGATCCGACTGCTGCTGTCGCCAGCAGTGAAGCCTGCACACGCGCCGCGCCGAACCGGTCGAGCAGCACGCCCAGCGGCAACTGCACCAACGCGAAACCGAGAAAGAATGCTGCCGTGAGGAACCCCAGTCCGGAGGCGCCGACGCCGACGTCACGCATCAGATCCGGTGCAATGACGGCATTGACGGATCGAAACAGGAACGAAAGGAAATACCCTGTCGAGAAGGGCAGGAACACATACAGCAACAGTGCCGACCCCGGGGGCCGGCCGCCGGGCTGGAAGACTGCGGCAGATTTGCTTGTCACACGAGTGAGGCCCACAAGCCGATCTGCGGCGCACTGCGTTGGAGGGCAGCCTTGAACGGGTTGGAAACGCGATTCATATCGGAGATTGTCCAACAGGCCGTCGGACTCAACAGCCGCTAACTCTGCCCCGCCATCAACGCCACATAGTCGACGTTGCGCGTATCCACCACCGACACGCGCAGCTCGGCCGGGTGGGCGTCGAAGCTGCGAGCGATGCGGGTGATGCGAAGGACCGGCGCGCCCAGCGCAAGGCCGAGCAACTCGGCGCTGCGCGGCTCGGCCGCCTCGGCGCGCAAGCGCTCGTCGGCGCCGACCACGGTGATCCCGAAGGCCGCCTGGTACAGCTCGTAGATAGTGCCGCTGCGTTCGACAAAGCCGCGTCGGGTCAGTCCGGGGAACTGCGCCGCCGCCAAGCTGATGCGGTCATGACTGACGGGCACGCCTTGCAGCGACAGCACGTTCTCAATGCGCAGGGCGGCCGCACCGGGCGCGATCTGCAATGCCTGCGCCTCAGTGTCGTCGGCGCGGCCGTGCCGGAAATCGACCAGCCGCACCTGCGGAAACTCGCGACTGCCGTCGCGTCCCTGCAGCTTGAAGAACTGGAACATGAAACGCTCGCTGTCGAGACGTCCGACGAAGGTGCCTCGGCCCTGCTGCCGCACCAGTATGTGATCGGCGACCAGCTCATCGACGGCACGGCGCACGGTGCCAATGGAAACGGCAAAGCGCCTCGCCAGTTCGCTTTCGCTGGCCAGCGCGCCGCCAGGTGGCACGGCGCCAGAAGCGATGTCGGCGACCAGCTGACGCTTGACCTCGCGGTACAGGGCCAGCGAGCCCGGCGCCGCGGCACGGGTGCCGCGCGGCGCCATGGCCATCAGGCGTGGCGCCGGATCGCGTCGGCCAGCGTACCGACCAGTTGCTCGATGTGCGACTTCTCGACGACAAACGGCGGCGCAATGACCAGCACATCGCCGGCCGGGCGCACCAGCGTGCCATTGTGGAAGCAGTCGACGAAGATGTCGTACCCGCGTTTGCCCGGCATGCCGGCCATCGGCGCCAACTCGACCGCCGCGGCAAGACCCAGGCTACGGATGCCGATGACGTTGGGCAGGCCCTTCAAGCTGCTGTGAAAGGCGTCGCCCAGCACCTGGCTCATCTCGCCGGCGCGAGCGAAGAGCTTCTCTTTGTCCATCAGTTCCAGCGTGGCGATGGCCGCGGCGCAGGCCGTCGGATGGCCCGAGTAGGTGTAACCATGGAAAAACTCGACGACGTGCTCCGGCGCGTCGGTCTTCATCATCGCGTCGTAGAGCTTGTCGCGGCAGATCACACCGCCTAGGGGAATGACACCGTTGGTCACGCACTTGGCGAAGTTCAGCATGTCGGGCACAACGCCGTAAAAATCCGCGGCGAAGTTGCTGCCCATGCGGCCGAAGCCGGTGATCACCTCGTCGAAGATGAGCAGAATGCCGTGCTTGTCGCAGATCTCGCGCAGGCGTTTCAGGTAGCCCTTGGGCGGCACGTACCAACCCGCCGAACCGGCGACCGGCTCGACGATGATGGCCGCCACGTTGCTCGGATCGTGCAGCGGCAAGATGCGCTGTTCCAACTCCAGCAGCGGGTCTTCGGCCCACTGCGGCTCCTCGTTGTGAATGTAGGCGTGGTGGCTTGCATCATGGATAAAGCGCATGTGATCGACGCGCGGCAGCAGCGCGGTGCCGAAGACCTTGCGGTTGGCCGGGATGCCGCCGACCGACATGCCACCGAAGCCGACGCCGTGATAGCCCTTCTCGCGGCCGATGAAGACGGTGCGATGCCCTTCGCCGCGCGCGCGGTGATAGGCCAGCGCCACCTTGAGCGAGGTGTCGGCCGCCTCTGAGCCGGAGTTGCAAAAAAGCACCTTGTTCAAGTCACCCGGCGCCAGCGCCGCGATCATCTCGGCGGCTCTGAACGCCTGGTCGTTACTGACCTGGAATGCCGTGGCGTAATCGAGCGTGTCGAGCTGCTTCTTGATCGCCTCGTTGATCGGTTTGCGGTTGTGCCCTGCGCCTACGCACCACAGCGACGAGATGCCGTCGATCACCTTCTTGCCGTCGTGCGTGGTGAATTCCATGCCGTCGGCGGCGACGAACACGCGAGGGTCCTTGCGAAAGGCGCGGTTCGGCGTAAAGGGCAACCATTGGTTGTCCATGTTGAAGTCTTTGTAGGCCATGCCGTGCCTCCTTTG
This sequence comes from Variovorax sp., assembly GCA_039925525.1. Taxonomy (GTDB): domain Bacteria; phylum Pseudomonadota; class Gammaproteobacteria; order Burkholderiales; family Burkholderiaceae_C; genus Variovorax. The sequence continues at coordinate 23,581 of JBDSYU010000148.1, read as the reverse complement.
AAAATTGCGGTAGTTCGCTATCGTAGTAGCTCCGCCTGCGTCCGGCATGGCTTACCGTCTCGCGCCGTCTGCGCAAGACCTGCACATCGCGCGATCGCGTGTGCGCGTCAGCTACTGGCGCCGCGGATTGTTCGGCCGACGATCGAATCGATTTGGCACCCCATCGCCATCCCGGTCACGGTCGAGGCGATTGGGTACGCCGTCGCGGTCTCGATCGCCGCCTGGCCCGCGCGCGCCGCGTTCTCCCCGCTCCCAGCGGCCACCGGAATAGGCCCAGCGGCCGCCGTTATCGCGCCAGGACGGTTCGCGATAGACATAGCCGGGCCGGTCGCGCACCCAGTAGCCGCGCGTCCAGACATAATGCCCGCGACGAGTTTCGTAATGGCCCGGCGACCAGACAAAGCCGCGTCGTGGCGGCGGCATGCGTTCGGCGCGCGGCGGTGGCGGGGCGCCAAACTGAAGGGAAATCACTGGCTGTGCCTGCACCATCGAGGGCGCCGCGACTGCGCCCAGAAGCGCCAGTGCCGCTGCGCCGGCTGTCAACATCGTTTTCATCATCGCTCTCTCCTTGAGTGGTTGAAAGCTCATTGTTAACGCTGCTCGTGAAGCGCGTGTAAGAGGCGCGCCTAGAGCTGTGTCAATGCGTATCGCGATCCGCTAAAAAACGTGGACGATTTCACGATCGGCCGGACAAGCTCAACGCGGGCGAGCGCTCTCGCGTGCCGCTTCGACTGCCGCCGCCATCGCTGCATAGCCGGCCGCGCTTGGGTGCAGATGGTCGCCGCCGTCGTACGGCGGCGCCAGGGCCAGCGGTTGCGCGGGGTCACGCAGGACGCGGTCGAAATCGACAAGCGTGACGGGCCGATCGACGCTGCGCATCCAGGCGTTGAGCCCGGCGCGCAGCGCCTCGTTCTCTTCAGTGTCGTAAGGGGAGCCCTTGAAGGGCGGCAAGGTGCCCAGCAGCACCCCGACCTTGTCGGCCTGCGCTTGGTCGATGAGCTGCTGCAGGCCGGCGGCCAGTTGCTGCACGCTCGGCGCTGCCTCGCCGGGCAGCGCGCCAAAGCCGATGTCGTTAATGCCGATGAGGATCACCACCTGCCCCGTTTTTCCGATGCCGCTTTGTGACAAGACATCGCGCGCGAAGCGGTCGAGCCCGCTCGGACCCACGCCATCGGCCAGCAAGCGATTGCCCGAGATGCCGAGATTGAGTACCACGGTGGCTGCGGCCGGGTGGGTCTTGGTCCTGGCATCTTGGCCAATGGTGGCGGCAGTCTCGCTTTCGAGGCGTGCCGCCAGGATTTCGGGGTAACGCGCCACCGCTGCGTTGGGCGAAGCCGCGGTGCCTTCGGTGAGCGAGTCGCCGAAGGTCGCCAGCACCGATACCGATTGCGGCGTCCACAGGTCGATGCCGGTCACGACATGCCCCCATGGCAGCTCGGCAGCGCCGGCCCATCGCGCTCTCCCTACCGCGTTGCCGGCGACGCGACGCGTGTTGCCGCGTCCGGCACTGTGCAGCGTGGCCGGCGCCGTTGGGCTATCCAGATAAAAGCTGACGGCGAGTCGATCGGCAGCGCCCGAGGCAGCGAAAGGCACGCGGATCGGATCGCTCCAGCGCGAGCGACCCGCGGCAATGGTGATCGACCGGTGCCCATCGAAGCGCAGGCGGCGCAACGTTGCCGGCTCGATATCGCACGCGCGTGCAGCGTCTGCGCCAGAACCATTCGCCGGCCGCGCCAGCGAGGCCGCCGCGATATGCAAGGAATGGCCGGGCGCGGCGAACTCGTTGGAAAAGCGCACCCTGATTCGCTGGTCAGCGCCTGCGTCGCCCGCGCGCCGATCGATGGCCAACGGCACGGTCTGGCGCAGGGTCGCCTGACCCAGCGCGGCGAGCGGCGCAGTGGCGATCAGTGGCAGCTGCGCTGCGCCAAGTGCCGGTGCGCTCCAGGCCGCGACCCAGCGCGGCGATCGTGCGTCGACACCGCGCGAGAGCGCTACCATGCCAAGCAGCACAGCGGCGGGCAAGATCGCGCGTCGCAGCAGCACTCCGAGGACCACCATGACATCAACGCCCACAACGCCGCAGGCAAACCCCAACGAAGAACCGGAAATCACGCAGGAAGAGTCCGTGCCCAGCGACGGCAAGGACGAGGAAGGCGAAAAAATGATGCGGGAGGTTCGCAATCCGAAGCTGAAGCCCGAGGCGGGCGATCCCACTGCGCAAAAGACGCCGCCTAACCCTGGAGCCTAGCCACCGACCGCACGCTGCGCGAAACCCATGTAGGCCGGCAGGGCGATCGCTGCCACGATGCCCAGAATCGTCAACCCCAACGTCAGCCAGGCACCGATCAGCACGCCGATCGAGTTCGGCGGCGGACGCGGACCGTGGCGGTTGCGGCCATCGGTGCCGGGGATGATCATCCACAAAAGCACTACCAGCGGGATGATCGTCAGCAGCGCAGTCCAGCCGTTCCACCCCATGTCATGGGCGCGCTGTACCGAGACAAAGACGTAGAAGACGAAGTAGACGATCAGGTAAGCAAAGTACAGCACCCAGAACACCGCCGGCACTGCGTTGCCGTCGCCACCGTCGCCACCGCCAGCCATCGTCATGAAAGCCGCGCCGAAGAGGGCGGCGATCACCGCCATGGCCGCGGCCGAAACCAGCCCTGCATAAAACAGGTAGGCAATGAACCGCAGCCGTCCGATGCGCCCGCGCAGCGAAAAAATCTTCACTGGCTGTACGGCATCGTCGTCTTCGCCGTAGACATCGGCGACCAGCGCGCCAGGCGCCGCATAGGGGTTGTTCATTTCGGCCATCTACCCTCCCTCTGTTTTTTTTGAAGCGTCGATTCTATGAAGCCAAGCTATAAAAGTCCCGCGCGTTTCACCGCGTGGTAGCGATTCACCAACATCACGGCGAGTTGCGCCGGCTCGACATCGATCGACAGCGCGTCGTTGCCGACGACCCGGGCGAAGGCGTCGCGCCGTGATTGGGCGAACAGGTGCGCGCCGGCCACGTCGACGGCATCGTGCGGGCGCCGCATCGGCTGATCGGCCATCTGGCCGAGCACGCGTTCGCGCAAACTGGCCACCAGCACCAGATGTCGGCGGCGCAGCAGTTCCAGCGCCGGGCGCAATTCGGCCGCGTCTTCATCGCGAAAGTTGGTGAGAACGATCACCAGTGCGCGGCGCCGCTGCAGGCGCAGCAACTCGGCGGCCGCGAGCTGGTAGTCCGAATGGGTCGCGTCGGGCTGGATGTCATGCAGCCGGTTCATCAGCGCATTGAGCGTGGCGCCGCCCTTGCGCGGCGCGAAGTCGCGGCGGCTACCGGGCGCGCCGCCGAAGGTCAAAGCGCCCACCTCGTCGCCCTCCTTCAGCGCGACATAGCTGAGCAGCATCAAGGCGTTGAGCGCTTGATCAAAGTGGCTGCCGCCAGGCTGGTCGATCGAGCCTTCGTCGGCGCGCATGCGGCGGCCGCAGTCGAGCAGGAAGAAAACGCACTGGTCGCGATCGTCCTGGAACTGGCGCACGATCGGCCGGCGCTGGCGCTGTGTCGCCTTCCAGTCGATGTGGCGCAGCGCGTCGCCGGTGCGGTAGTCGGCGAGCTGGCGAAAATCCGTGCCCTGCCCGCGCTGGGCATAGGTCTTGATGCCGATCTGCGCCAGGCGCCGGTCACCCGAAAGCCAGGCATAACGCGCCAGCGCCGCGAAGTTCGGGTACACGCGCAAGCCTTGCGCCTGGCCCAGCGCGACGCGCATTTCGAAGAAGCCCATGGCCGTGCGCCAGCGCAGTTGAGTCACGCCGAAGCGCGCCACGCCGCGCACCCGCGCCGTCGCCGCGTAGCGCAATTGCAGCCGCGATGCCGCCGGCACCAGCACCGTCTGCGGCAGGCCCTCGAAGGCGAACTGCGGATCGACCTCGTCGAACACCGTGACGCGCCAGCGGTGCGCACTGTCGTTGACCAGGGCCAGCGTCAGCGCCGTCGGCACACCCAGCGAGAAGGCGCCAGGCAGATCGCGCTCGATGGAAAGCGGCGCTGCGCGCCAGCGACGCCAGCTCATGGCGAGGTCGATCGCTGCGGCCACAAGGCCGAGCGCCAGCAGCGATGCGCCGACCCACGCCACCTCTCGCTGCGGCAGGCCGGCGATCAATGCGATGGCCGCGCCGACCGCCAAGCCCGTCAGCGCCAACACAGTGGCGCGCGTGGGGATCGGCAAGGCGCGCATCGAGGCCCTGTTCACGTCAGCGCGCGGTGCAAGACAAATGTCGGGAGGGCAGTCAAGGCGCGCGGCGTACTGCCAGGTCCCACTGTGGCCTGCGCCTTCAGAGCCGTGGCGCCTCGACGCTGGCAAGCACACCACGCAACAGTTCGTCGACGCGGCGTCCTTCGAGCTGCGCATCGGGCGAGATCATCACGCGATGGCGCAGGGCCGGAAGGGCTTGCGCCGCCACATCGTCCGGCGTGATGAAGTCGCGCCCGCGCATCAAGGCGGCGGCGCGGGCGGCGCGCACCAGCGCCATGCTGCCGCGCGGGCCGGCGCCGGAAGCCAGGCCCGGCCAGTCTCGGCTGGCGCGGGCGATGCGCACGGCGTAGTCGATCACCCGTTCGTCGGCGCGCACCAGCCCTGCCAGGCGTTGCAACTCCAGCACCTGCGCTTCGACCAGGCACGGCGCCACCTCGTCGAGCGGGAATTGATCGCCGGCGCGCCCGCGCGTGGTCAGCTGCACGATGGCGTTTTCCTCGGCGTGGCTCGGAAAGCCGATGTCGATCTTCAGCAGGAAGCGATCGAGCTGCGCTTCGGGAAGGGGATAAGTGCCTTCGGTGTCGATCGGGTTCTGCGTCGCCAACACCATGAACGGGCGCGGCAGCGCCAACGCTGTGCCTTCGAGCGTAACCTGGTACTCCTGCATCACCTCCAGCAGCGCGCTTTGCGTCTTCGCCGGCGCGCGGTTGATCTCGTCGGCCAGCAGCAGATGGGTGAACACCGGCCCGCGCTGGATGCGCAAGTGGCCGATGCCGCTTTCGCCCAGCGCGGCTGGATCGAGCACGGCATGGCCGGTAATGTCCGAAGGCATCAGGTCGGGTGTGAACTGCACCCGCGCATAGCTGAGTTGCATGGCCTGCGCCAGCGCACGTGCGAGCAGGGTCTTGCCCAGCCCTGGCACACCTTCAATCAACACATGGCCCGAGGCCACCAAGGCCACCAGCGTCTGCTCGACCGCTTCGGATTGACCGACCACCGCCTTGCCGATCTGCTGGCGCAGCGCCGTGAGCCACTGCGCGGCTTGCGCCAGTTGTTCTGGAGAAATGACTTGCATGGTGCTTTGGAACGTGGTCGATCAGGTTGAAGGAGTTGATGAAGATGGCCGGGCAGCGGCCGGCGCTGACATCGGCCCGTTGGCTTCGAGCCGACGCCGCGCCGTCTCCAACAGCTCGAGATCGGCGGCCAGCGCGGCCGGGCTGCGTCGGCGCGCTTCACCGGCGCGGCGCAAGTCATTCGCGTCGATACCGGTGGCTGTCGCGATTGCGCCGTCGCGCGTCGCCGGCACGTCTTGTGCCTGACGGCGCAAATGACGTGTCGCTGCCTGACGCAGCGCTCGCAATTGCGCGGCAAGCAAGGCTTCGCCGCCATGCCGCTGCAGGAACTCGGCGGTGCCGCGCACCTGCTCGGCCATCGAACGCCGCGCCCGGCCCGGCGGTTGCAGCAGCGGACCGAAGCGCGGGGCGACCCGCCACACGGCCGCCACCAGCGCCAGCAGCGCCAGTGCGATGGCCGCCCAACCGCGATGCCAGAGCCAAAGGGGAAACGCCTCGCGCGACTCTTCGACGACAAACCAGATTTCGCTGCCGCTGCCCGCTTGCAGCGCTGCAGCGATCACCAGCGGGTTGTCTTCACGCAAGGCGTGATCGTTGCGCACCGATGACCACTCGCCGACCACGGTCACACTGCCGCGACCGAACGGCACGCGCAAAAATTCGCCCGTCGCCGCACCCTCGACCGACCACAGCGGTTCAATGTCGGCGTCGGCCGGAAGAAAGCGCGCCGACGGCGGCAAACCGCAGACTTTGAAGGAACGCCGGCCCGCGTAGCCGCCAGCCATCCCATTGGTTTGGTGCAAAAGGCGGCAGCCGCCGGGGTTTGGCAACTTTGAAAACGGGCCATCCTGCTGCCCGCGTCGGGGCGGCTTTCGCGGCTCGGGCAGATCGTCTTGCCCGATCGGCAGCCACTCGACCAGCGAATCGTGGTTGACCAATTCGCCGGGGAGGATGAGCTGCCCACCCGCCTCGACCCAACCCTCGAGCTGCGCGACCCGCTCGGGGAACAGGTCCCATTGCTGCGACACGAGAACCAGCCGCGCGCCGTTCGGCGGCAGCGCCGACAGGTCGCTTCGCTTCACCACCGTCTGGCCGAGCTGGCGCAGCAACAACTGCGTGGCATACAACGGATTGCTCGCCGCTTCACCGCGCGCGAGGGTCGGCACCTCGCGGTCGTACCACTCGGTTTGCATGACGATCCACACAGCGGCTGCGACGAGCAGCAATGCGATGACGACGCGAGCGGCGATCGCCCTCACGCCGATGCTCCCGGAGCCGAACCGGCCTCGGCTTTGGGAGCCGATGCTCCCGGAGCCGAACCGGCCTCGGCTTTGGGATTGCGCGTCGGGCTTGCGGAACTCGTCGGACTCGCCGGCAAGTGGCGATCAAAGCCCTGACACAGTGCCAACACCTCGGCCGTGTCTGGCCGACGGCCGCCGTAGGCTACAAGTTGCCAGGCAGCAATCAGGCGCGCGAAAAACGCTTGTCTGGCCTCGGCCTCCTGCGCAGCTCGTACTTCATGCGCTCTACTCACTGAGTGCCGTGCCTGCCCTGCGTCGGCTCCGTGCCCGCCATTCAAAGCGTGCGGCGCTGCATCGCCTGCCAGCGTCATCGCCGCAAGTGCTGGCGCCAAGCACGCCGCGAGGCGCAGGCAATCGCCTTCGGTGCTGGCGGCGCGAATCGGCACGGCGAACTGATGCACCAGCCGCGACAGCGCACCACGGTACAAGAGCGACAGGGCGGCGCGCATCTCGCCGCGTTGCCACAACGCGGCAGCGACGGCGCCGATGTCGCCGGGCAGGCTTTGCGGCCGGATGTCCAGCGTACCGACATGGCTCGGCAGGGCGCCGCGCGGTCGCCTGCCGCCGTCGGCACGCAGGCGCACCCAGCGGTGGATGCGTACAGCGATCCAGACCACGGCCAGCGCTCCGAGCAGCCACATCAGCGCCTGCGCGCCACTGACCAACGCCTGGCGCAAATCACGCAGCCAGGCCCAGGTCGGCGGATTGCTCTGCGCTTCACCACGCGATTTGAAGCGCAGCGAACGTTCGGTCTTGGTGCCTGGCAGGTCGGGGTCGGCGCGCACGTTATCGGCGGCCGCTCGGACTTGCTGCTCGGTCGGCGGACCGTCTGCCGCGGCAGGTCCGGGCACGGGCTTGCCTGTGAGCGAACTTTCGGCCGCGGCGGCAGGCCCGGATGCGGTGCAGACAAAAACCAGCGCCAGCATCTGCGCCAACACGACGGCTCGCGCGTGAGGGGGCCATCGCAGATCAAGCCGCAAACGCACGTCGAAATTCCTGCTCGATGTCCCAGGCCTCGAGTTCGACCCGGCGGTTCAGGTACATCGCAAAACCGCCCGCCACGTAAAACGGCTCCAGCAGCCCGACCACCAGCGCATAGCCGCAAAAGGTCCACACGCTCGGCCAGATCGACTGGGGCAGCGCGACCCACTCGAGCAGCTTCAGAAAATCGCCCTGCGGCGTGAACCACAGCGCCACCGAAGAAAGGGCGAAGCACAACGCCATCTCCACGTTGGCGTAGGCGAACTGCAGCGCTGTGGCGGCACTGCCGCGCCCATGCAGGATCTGCTTTCGGCGCTTGCGCCTGGCGCTTCCGCGCTGGCCCTCGAGCTGCTCGATCGGCTGCGTGAACGAGCGCCAGGGCGACAAGCGTCGCCAGAACAGCGAGCGCAGCAATTGCCCGCCCCAGACGGTTCTGCGCTGCGCCCACAGATCGGCCCAGCGCGTCGGCTCGCCGAAGACGGCGCGCGACAGGACGAACAACAGGCTGCGATCGAGCCAGGGCTTCGCGCAGAACAACAGCAGCCCCGGCAGCCAGGCCGCGATCTCGACGGTCGACAGCAACAGCGCCAGCACCACCGCATACAGCGGCAGGAAAGTCTTCCACACCGAGCCGGCATGCTGGCGCACCAGCGCTGCGCCGAGGTCCGCTGCTTCGGCCATCGGCCGCGGCCGCAAGGCAATGGTCAGGTTGTCAACGCGCATGCGCAGGCGTTTGCGGCGATGGCGACGCTGCCACAGCGCGGCGCGGCCGCCCCTGCCAGCCGAGGTAGCCCAGCACCAGCGCCCAGCAGACTGCGCCGACCCCGTATTTCACCTGCGGCGCGACCCAGCGGGCCGACGACCAGAAGGCCTCGACAGCCGCTGCGACCAGCAACATGCCGACGACGCCGTAGATGAGCACCACCGCCTTGCGCGCCGCCAGGCGCAAGGCTTCAAAGCGCGACGTACGACCCGGCGCAATCAATGCAAAGCCAAGGCGCAGCCCGGCCGCACCGGCCAAGACGATCGCCGTAAGCTCGAAGGCGGTGTGCGTGACGACAAAGGAAAGGAAGTTGCGCCCGTGACCAACGGCGATGAGGTAGCCGCCGACAGCGCCGGCATACAGGCCGTTAAATACCAAGACCAACGCGCTACCAATACCGGCCAAAAGGCCGGCGCCAAAGGTACGCAGGCCGATACCGATGTTGTTAAAAATGTAGAAGCCGAACATCTTCCAGTCGTCGTCGGCCGATCGCAGGCGGCCGAACGCATCGGCATCGTCGCCGTACATCCGCTCGAACTCGCGCACGTGCTCGGCGTCGATCAGGTGCAGGATAAAGCCGGTGTCGCGCCATGCCGCCCAGCCGCCAACGAGCGTCGGCAGCAGGAATAGCAGGGACGCCGCCAAAACATAGCCCCGGTGCTCGCGCACCGCCTGCGGAAAATCCACCAGGACCAACTGCGCGAAACGCGCCAGCCCATAGTCATGGCGCCGGTAGATCAGCCGGTGTGCATCCTGCGTCAGCGCTTCGAGTCGCTCGGTCAAATGGATCGGATACGCCCGGGCCTGCGCCAGCGCGAGTTGCTCGCAGACGCGCCGGTACAGCGTTGCGACCCTTGCACCATCGAAGGCGCGCCGGGTCTGCGCCACGACTAACGCCGCTTCAAGCTCGCTCCACAGCGGCGCGTATTCGGCCTCGAACTGCAACGGCGTCATGTGGCCTGCTCCTTAGCTGCCGCTGCGCCGGCCGAGCACCCATTGCGCCGCGCCGAGCAGGCGCAGCGATGCCGACGCTCCGCTCGCCGCGCCGCCACAGCCACCGCCAAGCACGGGCTCGGCGAGCGCCGCCAGTTCGTCGAATCGGTCGGGCGTGAGCCGGGTGGCGCGCCCGGCGCACGAAACGATGACTGCCTGCTCGGGCGGGCTGAGACTGCGCGATGGTGCCAACGGTTCGGCCGCTGGCAACGGACCATGCAGGTTGACGTTGCTGCTGAAGACCACGAGCGTGCCGGCGGCGATGTCGCCGAGCCGCTTGCTGTCGCTGCGCAGCAACATGAAGCCGAGCCCGAGTCCATAAAAGGAGGGCAAAAAATCAGCAGTGCGCAGAAGGTTGCGCACCAGCGCCGCCGCCGGTGTCACCGGCAGGCCGGAATCCATGACCACACGTAGACCCATGGCTCGCTTTCCCGGTGTGGCGCCGGCCCGCGACAGCTCGAACAATACCGGGTAGAGCCATTCAAGGACGAAGGCGCCGATCAGTAGCAGGCCGAAGCCGGCACCACCCAGTGCCGCCATGACGATCAACACCGCGTAGAAGAGCGCAAGGCGGATGCCGAAGTCGATCAGGTAGGCCAGCGTGCGTGCCACCAAGCCGGCGGGGCGCAGCGACAGGGCAATGCCTTCGGGCGTCTCGGCGGTATAGAGCGTGTCGAGGCGCACGTTGAAGGAAAACCGGGGACGATCAAACGCGCACGACGATGGTGTCGGCGATCGAATCGTGCAGACAGCGGCGCGATTCACGGAAGATGAAAACGGCGTCGATGACCGCGAAGGCAAAGCCGACGATCGGAAATGCATTGAAAAAGAACGGGACGCCATAGCGCAGCCCGAAGATGCGGCCGACACTGACTCGGGAATCGTCCGGGCGCACGATGCGCGTTTTCAAGAGAAACTTGCCGATGGTCTGGCCGCGGACAGCGAGCAAATAGCCTTGCAGTACGAAGAAGATGAGCAACCCGACCAAGATGTTGCCAAACCGCGGCATCCAGACGTTGCCGTCGGCGGGCGGTGCCCAGACATTGATCGGCGTCACCACCGCCACCAGCCAGAGAATGCCGGCCGAAAGCAGACCATCGATGATCACTGCGAACAGCCGCGTCCAGCGACTGGCCAACGTGGACGGCGCATCGGCTTGGATATCTTCCACATGCGCTTGCGGCGGCGCGTAGCGCTCATCCAACGATGGGCTGGTCATGGTCCTCCCCGGCGCGAGCGCAGGCTGTTCTTCGAGTCGCGAAATTCTAGCGGCGTGCCATACGAAGAGGGCCGAGCGAGACGATGGAAATCACGGTTTGTCCGGTTGCGCGAGAGGTGTCGCCACAGAAGGCGGGGCGACGGCAGGCGCAGCTGGCACTGGTTCGATCCACGGCTCGGGCAGGTAGCGCTCAAGCAGGACGAAGAAGCGCTCGTAGAACGCGGCGTCCTGCACGGTCTCGCTGCCGACCCGCACCAGTGAGTCGTCGCTGGAGGCAAAGGGCAGCGACAACGAACCGATGCCGCCGACGCCGACGCTGGCCGAGTTATTGCTCTTCTTGATGGTGTAGCGATCTTGCAGCGCATTGACGAAAACGATGCTCGCGTGCTCGCCTTCGCGGGCGCAGACGATGCGGAACTCCACTTGCACATGCAGTGTGGGTTCGGGCTGGAAGTTCTTGCTGCCTTTCACCGATTCCGCAGCAGCCGCGCCGATGACATAGCCCTGGCTCAGCAAGGCACGTCGCGCCGCCTCGCAAGCGCGCGCCGGCGAAGCGGGATAGGAGCGCGAATAGGTACTCGTGGAGTTGAAGCCTTCCTGCCGGTAAGCGACACCGCTGGCGCGTTGGGTACTGCCGCAGGCCACGAGGACCAGGACGGGCGAAATCGCGGCCACCTTGAACAGCCAGCCGGCTGCCATCGCGAAACCTTGCAGACGCATGGACGACATTCGGGAAATGATGAGCTTTACGGTCCGCCTCGGCACCCCAATTAGTAAGGGGGACGGTACGGACGTGGCCTCTCGCGGCGGCGTGAACCGAAGCGAAAGTGCGAGCGCAAATGCTAACCGCGCTGGCCGCAGAGAAACGCATCGCTGCGTCCCTAGGCCAGAGCCACATCCTGCAAGATTTCCGCCGCGCGCCTGAACTGCAGATCGGTCACCGCGCGCTCGAGCACCATGAAGCCATCGCTGCCCATCGCCCCCAACAACCCGGGCGCCAGGGCGCGGAACAGGTCGACCGCGCCCAGGCTCTGGCTCTGCAAGGCGGCAACCAGCGCCATCAACTGCTCGGGATCGGGCAGCGCCGGCGGTTTGTCGACTGCGGCCGGCTCGGCTGCATGGTCGATGAAAGATTGCGCCGCCTGCTTTAATTTGCGCAGCGTGGCGCCCAGGGTATGCAGCGCCTGCTCGGCACGCACCCAGGCACCATCCTGCAACGCAGCCTCGGCCTCGGTGGCCAGTTCGGCGGTGGCGGTGGCGCCGATCATGCTGGCGCTGCCACGCAGTTTGTGCAGGCGTTTGGCAAGCAGCTCGGCACCGGCCTGTGGGCTCGCGGTCGAGCCCGGCCGGAAATCCGCGAACTCCGACAACAGCCGCTGCAGGACGCTGCGCATGAGGTCGACGTCACCATCCAGTCGCTTGAAGGCATCGGCTGCATCGATGCCATCGATGCGCGGCCAATGCGCGGGCAGGATGGTGGCCGCGGATTCGACGGAGCGAGCCGTATTCGTTTTGGCGAGGTCTGTAGCGTCGTCACCGCGGGCGGCGTCGGTGTGACGACGCAGGCAGCGCATCAGCGCGTGCGCGTTGAACGGCTTGCTGACGAAGTCCGTCATGCCGCATTGCAGCGCGCGATTGCGCTCGGCCACGAGGGCACTCGCCGTGAGGGCGATGATCGGCAGCTTTGTCAACCCGAGCTCGTTGCGGATGCGTTGCGTCGCCTCGTTGCCGTCCAGGACGGGCATGTGGATGTCCATCAACACGGCATCGAAGCCATGCGGCTCTGCGCGCAGAGCCTCGACCGCCTGCTGGCCGTCGCTGGCCAGGCTGACACGGGCGCCGTGCCGCTCGAGGATGTGCTGGCAGACCTCCAGGTTGACCGCGCTGTCATCGGCCACCAGGACCCGCAGGCCGGCCAGATGCGGGCCACTTCCGCGCTGGGTCCGCGCAGCCTCGATCAGGCTGCGGCTGTGAGCGGCCCAAGCGTCGTGGCGTACCGAGCGCAGCGGCAGCTCGAACCAGAAGGTGCTGCCGCGCCCGACCTTCGTCTGGACGCCATGCGCGCCGTGCATCAGCTCGCTCAGTTGCTTGACGATCGACAGGCCCAGCCCGGTGCCGCCGAAGCGGCGCGTCGTCGACATATCGGCCTGGGTGAAAGGCGTGAACAGCCGCCCCAGCACGTCGGCCTCGATGCCCGGCCCGGTGTCCTGCACTTCGAAGCGCAGGCGCACCAGATCGGGCGCCTGCGGCACGGGCGCGCCCGTTGCGCTCGTCTCAAGCGGTGCATTCGCAACCTCCGGCGACCGATCGGGCATACGCACCACCAGACGCACCGAACCCTTGGCCGTGAACTTGATGGCGTTGCTCACCAGGTTGACCAGGACTTGGCGAATCCGCGTCACGTCGCCGACGAAGCGCGATGGCAAATCCGGCTGCACGTTCAGATCGAGCGCGATCTTCTTGCTGGCGCTGGCCACTGCCATCATGGCCATCACTTCGTCGAGCAAGGCCGGCAGTTCGAACTCCGATTCCTCCATCGCCATCTGGCCGGCTTCGATCTTGGAGATGTCCAGGATGTCGTTGACGACACCGAGCAAGGCGTTGCTGGCGCCATCGATCTTTTCAAGGAACGATTGCTGGCGCTGGTCGAGCGGCGTCTGGCGCATGAGATAGGCCAGTCCGATGACCACGTTCAGCGGCGAGCGGATCTCGTGGCTCATGTTGGCGAGGAACTCGCTCTTGGCGCGACTGGCCGATTCGGCCTGGGCGCTGCGCTCGTTCAAGGTCAGGTTGAGCGCCTCCAGCTGCGTTTGCGCCTGCTTCATGTCGGTGACGTCGACCGCCACGGTGATCACGCCGTTGACCGCGCCGTCTTCGTCGCGGTCGGGAATGTAGTGCAGCCAGTAGTGGGCGACAAGGCCGTCGGCCAATCGGCGCGTGCGTTCGACGCGCCGGCTCTGACCAGCCAAGGCTGCCAGGAAGTGCGGCTCGTTCTTCGCCCATTGCGTCGATCCGAGCAGTTCTTCCTGCGTCGTCCCGATCATTTCGGCCGCCGTGCGATCGGCCCATTTTTTATGGGCGCTGTTGGCGAACGTGCAGCGCAGGTCGCGGCCCCAGTAGGCGACGACGCCGGGAATGTTGTCGGTGACGATGCGCATGAAGCGCTCGCTGTTGCGCACCTCGATCGTGCGCTCGGCGACCTGCTGCTCGAGAGACGCGTTCTGCTCCAGCGTCTTGGTACGCGCGGCCACCTCGGCGCTGATATCGCGCAGCGTGGCAGCGGCGCTGACGACGCGGCCATCCGGCGCAAAAATCGGCACGGCAGTGGCCGAAACCGGGATGCGTGTGCCATCGCGGCGCTGCACCCAGGTCTCGAACGCCGGCAGTATTTCTCCCTGCGCCAGCTTGGGGATGCGGGCCCGCGCCGCATCCGCGTACTTGGGTGGCACCAGCAACTCGTATATCTTTTGCCCGATGGCCTCGCCGGCGCTGTAGCCGAGGATCACTTCGGCCGCATGGTTCCAGTCGGTGATGGTGCCAACCGGGTCGTGGCCAATGATGGCGTCGACCGAGCTGTCGACCACGGCGGCCAAGCGCAGGCGCTGCTGGTCGGCCTGCTCCTTGCGCCGACGCGTCTGTACCTGCGAATATGACAGCAGCGTGAACAGGAACGTCAGTGTGCCGACCGCTCCGGCCACGTCCCAGGGGCTCAAAAGGTCCAGGCGGGCCAGGAACATCGGCTGCTCGATCAAGTCGGCCCGCCATTGCCGCCCGAACAGCTCCAGCTGCAGCGAAGTGCGCCGGGCGTTGGCATGGGGCACCTCGGCTGTCGAATCGAAGAACTGGATCGGCTGGTCGGCCTGCGTCACATCGGACAGGCGCAACGCCAGCTCACCTTCGCCGAGGCTCAAGTCCGCCAGCACCCGGTCGATGACCAGCGGGGCATAGATCCAGCCGACGGTCCGCTGTTGCCCGTCCAGAACGGTCTCGGGAAGCTGGTAGCGACCCGATCCAGCAGCAATCGACGGGTCATTTCGTCGCACTGGCAGCAGCAACAGAAACGAGCGCTGCGCGTGGCTGTCCGTTCGGGACAGCTTGATCGGCGCCGTCAGCGTGACTCGGCCGGTGCGCATCGCCTGCTCGGCGGCCAAGCGCCGGTTCGTCTCCGAGGCGATATCCAGGCCAATGGCCAAATGATTGTTCCCCTCATCAGGGCCGATCATCTGGATGACGAAGCGCTCGCCCTCGTTAGGCCCCAGGCCACGGATGGCGAAGTCGGCTTGGCCGTCACGACGCACGGCAGCGACGAAGTTCGCCTCCTCTTCGATCGGCACACGGCGTATGAAGCCGAATCCAAGCGCCCCAGGAAACTCGGCTTCGATGTCGCGCGACGCGCTGTACTGCGCGAAGGTTGCTCGCGAGATGGCGTTCGCGCCACCCGCCGCAATGATCGCTCCGCGAGCGCCGCGAGCCCCGTATTCGAACGAGCGCATCCGCAATTCGACCTGTTCGACCGCGCGGGTGGCAAGAAGCGCGAAGCGCCGCGCCGAGCGGGTCTCGTTTTGCGACGCCTGCCACAACCCGGCAGCGGCAGCGGCACCAAGCCCGACGCACAACCAAACGAGCGGTCGAATAGTCATGAAAAACTTGGTCAGCTCTGGCGCAGTCCAGCACCGATCGCGCCGAGTACCGTGCCCAAAACAGCTTGCGCCCGGCCCGCTTGCCGCGCCTGCTCGAGTGCCTGCTCCTCGGCCACCTCAAGTGCCTTCAATTGCAAAGCAGCTTGCCGCCAAGCATCATCGGCGGCCATCGCATCGGTGGCGGGCGACCCGTCCGCCGGCGCTGACGCGCCGTCGAAGCAGACCACGCCGGCGCTGCACGTGACGTGGTTCGACACCGTCGAGCCGCCATGAGCGATGGCCAGCGCCTCGACCGCCTCCAGGACGCAATGCGCCAGCTGGATGGCGCTGCCGGCAGGCGTATCGGGAAGAATCAGCGCAAACCGGTTTGCTTCGAGGCGCGCCGCCCGATGGCCGGGCCGCTCCAGGCAGCGCTGGATGCTCTGCGCCACCGAAGCGAGACAAGCCTGCGCCGCCTTGGCGCCGTGCGCTTCTTCGAAGGCGTCGAAGCAGTCGATCTCCAGCGCCACCAGGCTGAGTCGCTGGCGCGACTCGCTGGCGCGTGACAGTTCACGCGCAGCCGTCTCGTGGTGTGCACGGGCGTTGAACAGGCCGGTCGCCGCGTCGATCCAGGTCAGGGTCTCCAGCTGATCGGTCAGGCGCTTCAAGTTGAGCTGCGTGTTGACACGGGCACACACTTGCGCGGCGCTGAACGGCTTGCGGATGAAGTCCACGGCGCCGATGTCGAGCACCGCGGTTTCCAGCTCTGATTCCTGCAGGCTGCTGATGAAGATGATCGGCAGGTTGGCCAGCGCCGGATCGCTCTTGAGCGCTTCGCACACGGCCAGACCGCTCATGTCGCCCATCTGCGCGTCGAGCAGGATCAAGTCGGGCGGCGATTCAGCGACCAGCCGCAAGGCGTCGGCGCCGCAAGTGGCGAAGCGCACATCGCTGTAGTTCGAAAGAACGCGTCCGAGGATCTGGATGATCGACGGATCGTCGTCGACCAGGAGAAGACTGGCTTTGACAAGCGGCTTTTTCATGGCGAATGGTCGATCGGCGGATCGCTGCGGCTGTTGGAATGGACAGCCGGCACAGCCCCGCGAAGTGACGCGAAGGCTTCGCCGGCTTGGGCTCATCCACGTTATCGGCAGCGATGCGCCGGGCTGAAGCGGCGCCTGGGGCTGATGCGCATCAGTGGTTGATGCGCAGCCGATCAGTGCCGGGCAGCGCGATTTACTTCTGCTTGCGTCGACCCCGGCGCAGCGGGTTTGCCCCTACCAGGCGACGGCGAAACTGCGCTAAATTGCTGACATGTCAGCCCGCGGTCACGACGGCGCGGCTTTTGAAAACTTCCACAGGAGACGCGCACCATGTCCCATCGCACCAGCAAACGACAGTTCCTCACCGGCTCGTTGGCCCTGGCCGCCGGTATCGCCAGCCCGGCCTTGCTGCGCGCGCAGAACGTGACGGTGCGATGGGGCGAGTCGCTCGCCGGCACGCATCCGCAGGTGCAGATGGCTGAACGCGTCGCCAAGGATGTGAAGGAGAAGTCCGGCGGACGCATCGACATCCAGATATTCCCGAACAGTCAGTTGGGCTCGGGCAAGGAAATGATCGAGTCGGTCTCGTCAGGTGCCCTGCAGATGACCACCGACGGCGCCGGCGCACTGGGCGCTTTCCTGCCGCAGTTGTCAGTGATCGAGGCGCCGTACTTGTGGCGCGATGCGGCGCACATGGCCAAGGCCGCGGGCACGCCGCTCTTTGCCAAGCTCAACACCGACCTGGTGGCCAAGCGCGGCATGCGCATGCTCAACATCACCTATTACGGCAAGCGCCATGTCACCACTGGCAGCAAAGAGGTGCGCACACCGGCCGACATGGTCGGCTTCAAGTTGCGCGTGCCGCCGGTCGACACCTTCCGAGCCATGGCCGAAGCCTGGGGCGCGCGGGCCACGCCGATTGCCTTCGGCGAGTTGTACCTGGCGCTCAGCCAGGGCGCCGTCGACGGTCAGGAAAACCCGCTGCCGACCATCCAGAGCGGCAAGTTCTTCGAGGTGCAGAAGTACCTGGTGCTGACCGAGCACATCATCACGCCGCGCATGGTCATCGTCAACGAGGCGTTCTGGAAGGCAATGAAGCCGGCCGATCAGGAGAGCATGAAAACGGCACTGGCCGCCGGCGCCGATTGGCAGGACAAAGAGCTGCTTGCACAAGAGGCGACGCTGGTCGACACCTTCAAAAAAGGCGGCATGACGGTGATCGAGCCCGACATCGCCGTTTGGCGCAAGCCCGTGCTGGCGACCGTGCCGAAGCAGTTCGAGGACAAGTGGGGCAAAGGCACCTTCGAGGCGCTGCAGGCGCTTTGAACGGGCCCATTGGCGCGGCCAACTTGCCATGCGCATGTTGACGCCGCGAAGGACCAGCGTTCGGTGAGCAGCGCTTCGAGACCGGCCAGCCAGGGTTCGAGCGCCATCGCCTGGTTCGACCGCGGGCTCGCCATCTTCGCCGGCACGCTGGTCGTGGCGCTGCTCGGCGCCGTCAGCGCCGGCATTGTCTTTCGCGCAGCCAACCACCCGCTCAGCTGGACCGACGAGGCCAGTGGCATGCTGATGGTCTGGCTGTCGTGTGCCGGCTGGATGATCGGCACGCGGCGCGGCGCGCACATCCGTATCCGCTTTTTTCAAGACAAGCTGCCCCGGCAAGCGTGGCGCGGCACCGAGGTGACGATCCTGCTGGCGATGGCCCTTCTCGGCGGCACGATCGCCTGGTACAGCGTCTATCTGATCCGCGCCAATGCCGATATCGAATCGATTGCCTTGCCGCTTTCCAACGCCTGGCTGTACGTACCGCTGCTACCGGCCGGCCTGATGACGCTGGTGCAGGCGCTAGCCGATCTGTGGCAGCCACTTGCCGGCTCTGCGCCACAGCGCGGCGGCGCCGCGCCATGACCAGTCGCCGCGGCGGCGCCGCGCCATGACCGGGTACCGCGGAGGCGCCACGCCATGACCGGCCTGATGCTCAAGATCTCCGGCGCCTGGTTGGTGTCGATCCTGGCCGGGCTGCCGCTTTTTGCATCGATGGCGTTGGCCGCGCTGGCCTTCATGTGGGTCGGCGGCTTTCCAATTACGGTGCTGCCGCAAAAGATGGCCGGCTCGGCCAACTCGTTTCCGATCGTCGCCGCGCCGCTGTTCATCCTCATGGGCAACATCCTCGGCGCAGCGCGAATCACCGAGCGCATCGTCGAATTCGCCAGCACGGTGATCGGCTGGGTCCGTGGCGGCTATGCGCACGCCAGCGTGCTCACTAGCATCATCTTCGCCGGCATGGTCGGCTCGGCCGTAGCCGACGCTGCCGGCTCCGGCGCCATCGAGATCCGCGCCATGCGCAACGCCGGCTACAGGCCCGAGACGGCGGCAGCCATCACCGCCGCGGCGGCGACCATCGGCCCGATCATTCCGCCCTCGCTGCCAATGGTGATCTACGGCGTCACTGCCGACGTGTCGATCGGCAAGCTCTTCATGGCCGGTGTCATTCCCGGCGTGTTGATGGGTGTGGCATTGATGGTCATGGTCAGCCTCGTCGCGCGCAAGGAAGGCATGGCGCGCCAGCCGTTTCGCGGCTTTGCGGCGATCGGGCACGCGTTCCTCAAAGGCTTCTTTGCGCTGATGACGCCGGTGGTGATCCTGGGCGGCATGTTCGGTGGTTTCGTCACGCCAACCGAAGCTGCGGCGGTGGCCTGCCTCTACGCCTTGTTTCTGGGTTTCGTCGTCTACCGCACGCTTCGGTGGAAACAACTCGGACCCATCCTCGTGGAAACCGCCGAAACCACTGGTCTGGTGCTGGTGCTGGTGATGGCTGCCGGCGCACTGGGCTGGTGCATGTCGATCTCGCGCCTGCCGCAAACACTGACGCCATTGATCGTCGCGCATATCGACAGCCCGATTGCTTTCCTGCTGCTGGCCAACTTGCTGATGCTGGTGATCGGCTGCTTCGTCGAGGCCTTGGCGGCGATGCTGATCCTCATTCCCATCCTGGTGCCGGCGGCCGTGGCCTACGGCATCGATCCGGTGCAGTTCGGCGTTGTCATGGTGCTCAATCTGATCCTCGGCACGGTCACGCCGCCCATCGGCGTGGTGCTGTTCGTCGTCACGCGCATCGCCAACGTCAGTTTCGAAACCATGTCGCGCGCCATCCTGCCGTGGCTGCTGCCGCTGCTGGTGGTGTTGCTGGCGATCTCGCTGTGGTCGCCGCTGACGCTATGGCTGCCGCGGCTGCTCAGCGGCAGTTGATCACCCGCCCTGGGCCGGCGGGCGCGCACCGAAGATCGCGCTGCCGACCCGCACCAGCGTCGCGCCCTCGAGGATCGCCGCTTCGAGATCGTCGCTCATGCCGGCGGACAGGGTGTCCAGGGCCAGGCCTTCGTCCTTGAGCGACTGCAACAACGCTTGCAGCATGCGATGCGGCGCGCGCTGCGCGGCGAGGCCTTCTACAGGCTCGGGAATGGCCATCAGGCCGCGCAGCTGCAGTCGTGGCAGTAACGCAACGGCTCTGGCCAGCGCGGGCACATCGACCGGCGCCACGCCGCTCTTGCTTGCCTCGCCACTGACATTGACCTGTATGCAAACCTGCAGCGCAGCCATCGTCGGCGGTCGCTGCTCGGACAGGCGCTCGGCGATCTTCAAACGATCGATGGTGTGCACCCAGTCGAAGGCCTCGGCCACAACGCGTGTCTTGTTGGACTGCAGCGGCCCGATCAGGTGCCACTCGATCTGCGGACGCAGATCGGCGAGCCCGACGATCTTGGCCAGCCCCTCCTGCACGTAGTTTTCGCCGAAGCGGTGGGCACCGGCGGCGCAGGCCGCACGCACCGCTTCGGCTGTTTGCGTCTTGGAGACCGCCAACAATGTGACGCTTTCCACAGCGCGGCCCGCGCTGTTGCACGCATGCTCAATACGCAGGTTCACGCGCTGGAGGTTGTCTGCGATGATGGCCATAATGCGCCGAGTATCTCGTGCAGCGTCGCTGCGCGCTCGCTCGACGCTCCCGCCGCCGGCGTCGGAACCACGGACGACACGACCTATGGACATCACTCAACTGCTGGCGTTTTCGGTCAAGAACAAAGCGTCCGACCTGCACCTGTCGGCCGGTCTGCCGCCAATGATCCGGGTGCACGGCGATGTGCGCCGCATCAACGTCGATGCGCTCGACCACAAGGGCGTGCACGCCATGGTGTACGACATCATGAGCGACACCCATCGCAAGCACTACGAGGAGTTTCTGGAGGTCGACTTCTCTTTCGAGATCGACGGCCTGGCGCGCTTTCGCGTCAATGCCTTCAACCAGCAGCGCGGCGCGGCGGCGGTGTTCCGGACCATTCCGTCGAAGATCCTGACGCTCGAGCAGCTCAATGCACCCCGCATTTTCGGCGAACTGTCGCTCAAGCCTCGCGGTCTGGTACTCGTGACCGGACCGACCGGCTCGGGAAAGTCGACCACGCTGGCAGCGATGATCAACTACTTGAACGAGACCGAGTACGCACACGTGCTGACGGTGGAAGACCCGATCGAGTTCGTTCACGAATCCAAGAAGTGCCTGATCAACCAGCGCGAAGTCGGGCCGATGACTTTGTCGTTCGCCAACGCGCTGCGCTCGGCGTTGCGCGAAGACCCGGATGCCATCCTGGTCGGCGAAATGCGCGACCTGGAAACCATTCGGCTGGCCATGACCGCGGCGGAAACCGGCCACTTGGTGTTCGGCACGCTGCACACCTCGAGCGCCGCCAAGACGGTCGATCGCATCATCGACGTCTTTCCCGGCGACGAGAAGGAAATGATCCGCGCCATGCTGTCGGAGTCGCTGCAGGCGGTGATCTCGCAGACCTTGTGCAAGACCAAAGACGGCCAAGGTCGCGTCGCGGCGCACGAGATCATGATCGGCACTCCGGCCATCCGCAACCTGATCCGCGAAGCCAAGGTGGCGCAGATGTACTCGTCGATCCAGACCGGCCAGTCGATGGGCATGCAGACACTCGACCAGAACCTGACAGACCTGGTGCGCCGCGGCACCATCTCGGCGAGTGAAGCGCGCGGCAAGGCCAAGATTCCGGAAAACTTCCCCGGCGGTTGACGCACACTGCCGGCGTGCGCTGCAGGCGGCGCACACCCTCGTCAACCTCTAGACAACCACCAGACAGAGCATCATCATGGAACGCGATCAAGCCAGCCGATTTATGAACGACCTGCTGCAGCTGATGGTGCGGCGCAAAGGCAGCGACCTGTTCATCACGGCTGAGTTTCCACCGGCCATCAAGGTCGACGGACTGATTACCAAGGTGTCGGAGCAGGCTCTCAACAATCAGCACACGCTGGCGCTGACGCGCGCCATCATGAGCGACCGGCAGATTGCCGAGTTCGAGCGCACCAAGGAGTGCAACTTCGCAATCTCGCCGACCGGCATCGGCCGCTTCCGCGTCAACGCCTTCGTGCAGCAGGGCAAGATCGGCATGGTGCTGCGAACCATCCCGAGCAAACTGCCGACGATCGACGGCCTGAACATGCCGCAGATCTTGAAGGACATCGCCATGAGCAAGCGCGGGCTGTGCATCCTGGTTGGCGCCACCGGTTCGGGTAAGTCGACATCGATGGCCGCCATGGTCGATTGGCGCAACGAGCATTCGCAGGGCCACATCGTCACGGTGGAAGATCCGATCGAGTTCGTGCATCCCCACAAGAATTGCGTGGTGACCCAGCGCGAAGTCGGTTTGGACACCGACAGCTGGGACATTGCACTGAAGAACTCGCTGCGCCAAGCGCCCGACGTCATCCTGATGGGCGAGATTCGCGACCGCTCGACCATGGACAACGCCATTGCCTTTGCCGAGACCGGCCACCTGTGCATAGCTACGTTGCACGCCAACAGCGCCAACCAGGCATTGGACCGGATCATCAATTTCTTCCCGGATGAGCGGCGTACGCAGTTGTTGATGGACGTGTCGCTCAACCTGCGTTCGCTGATCTCGCAGCGCCTCATCCCGACCGAGGACGGCCGTGGTCGCGTCGCTGCCGTCGAGATCCTGCTCAACACGCCGCTGGTGGCCGATCTGATCGGCAAGGGCGAGGTCGGCGAAATCAAGGAGCTCATGAAGAAGAGCCGCAACCTGGGCATGCAGACCTTCGACCAGGCGCTGTTCGACCTGTTCGAAAATCACTCGATCGGCTACGACGACGCAGTGCGCAACGCCGACTCGGCCAATGACCTGCGCCTGCAGATCAAGCTCAACAGCAACCGCGCGCGGTCCAAGGATCTGGCGGCCGGCACCGAGCATTACGCGATCGTCTGATTTTGCGATCATCTGATCGCGCAAGCGGTCAGCCTCTGCGCGGGTGACAACCGTTACCGATAGGCTCGCGGGGCGCAGGCAACCGGCGTTCGCTCGACTGGCGCATCATCGGGGCGCAACCGGAGACATTCCCATGAGCCAACCAAGCAAGCCGTTCGCTTTCACCGATTTCGTTCCTGGCTTCGATTTCCTGAAGAACCTGTCCCTGGCCGGTGGGGCGGGAGCCATGGGCGCCACACCCGGCGCCGCGAGCCAATCGCCTAGCGCCTTGTCCAACTGGATCGCGCCGACCTTCAGCGTGGAAGAGGTCGAAAAGCGTTTGAAGGAATTGAAGACCGTGCAGTTCTGGCTGGAGCAGAACCTGCACGCCTTGAAAGCCACCATTCAGGCCGTCGAGGTGCAGAAAATGACCTTGTCGACCTTGCGCGGCATGAACCTGCGCATGGAAGACCTGGCCCAGGCGTTCACGCGCGGCGGCGCGGCGGCGACGACCGACGACACCACGAAAGGCCATGACGCGCCAAGGTCGATGTCCTTCGACACAGGCGAACACGCCGCGAACCAGGAAGCCGAGAAGCCGCCCGCTTCCGTCGAAATGCTGGCGCAAACCGTCACGGCCTTGGCCCCGAACACATCGACGAAGGCCAGGCCGGTGGCAGCCAAACCGACCGCGTCCGGCACATCCGGCACATCCGGCATCATCGACCCGATGCAATGGTGGGGGGCGTTGACGCAGACCTTCGAGCAGATCGCCAGCACTGCGCTGCGCGACGCCGCAACCATGCGCCTGCCGGCAGGCATGCCGTCGTCGCCGACCGACCGTCAGGGCGAGGGCAAGGCAAAGCGGCGCGGCAAAGCGACCGGCCAGCGCTCGGTGACGCGGTCCAGCTCGACCGGGGCATTGACTCACAAAACCGACGCCGCACATACTGCCGCGCGCGTGCCGCGCACAACGCAGCCCGCCAGCAAGAAAGCCGCGGCCAGCCGCGCCCGCACACGACGCGGCGAGCCGCCCAAGAATTAGGGCCTATGCGAACTAAAGTGGA
>JBDSYU010000147.1:0-8604 GCA_039925525.1 Variovorax sp. | reverse complement strand
AACGTGGTGTTCCCGCGCCTCGTCGATGAACTGCGTGTGAATGCTCGCCTGTTTCGCTTGCACAGCCCCTTGCACCGGCAGCGCGAGAACCACGCCGAACACGGCGCCATCCTCGGCGCTTTGCGCGGCCGCAACAAGAGACAGGCACGCGATGCCATGCGCAAGCACCTGCGCAGCCTGCGGGAGGATGTGCAGAGAGCGTTGATCGAGTGAGGGAAATCAGCCGCGCGATGGAGCGCAGCCGCCCATACCGAAGGTTCAGCTACCCTCCCACCGAATGCAAACCGTATCCAACCCGTCGATCGCTCGTGCCGCGGGTTGGATGGCCGGCTGGCTGACACTGATGGTCGTCATTGCTGTGGCGGGGCGAGAGGCCGCGCGCGAGTTGTCGGTGTTCCAGATCATGCTGCTGCGCTCCACCCTGGGCATGGCGATGCTGTGGCCGCTGGTGCGCGCAGCGGGCGGCTTGGCCGCGGTGAGGACCGAACGGCTGCCCCAGCACATGGTTCGCAACGCGGTCCACTATGCCGCGCAGTACGGCTGGTTCGTGGCCCTGACCTTGATCCCGCTCGCCCAGGTGGTGTCGATCGAATTCACGATGCCGATCTGGTCAGCCGCGCTAGCAGTGGTTTTTCTCGGCGAACGCATGAGTCGCCGGAAGTGGTTCGCCGTGCTGCTGGGGCTGGTGGGTGTGGCGGTAATCGTGCGCCCGCACGCGGGCGAGCTCCATGCCGGACAGCTGATCGCGCTGGCCGCCGCGCTGGGCTTCGCGGTCTCGGTCGTGCTGGTGAAGTCGCTGACCCGCACCGACGCGGCGGTGGCGATCAGCTTCTGGATGCTGTTGGTGCAAAGCGTGATCGGCCTCGTCCCGGCGATCGTGGTCTGGCAATGGCCATCGGCGGTGGCCTGGGGATGGGTGGTGGTGGTCGCCTTCTGCGGCACCTATTCGCACTACTGCTTCGCCAGGGCGATGCAGCATGCGGACACCACCGTGGTGGTGCCGATGGACTTCCTGCGTGTACCGCTGACCGCGCTGGTGGGTTGGCTGGCGTATTCGGAACGGCTGGATCTCTTCACGGCGTTGGGCGTCAGCCTGATCCTCGCCGGGAACGTGCTGAACCTGCTGCGTTTGCCGACTGGCGGTTGGCGGGGCGGGCGCAAGGTGTGAGAGCGATCGGCAGCTGCTGCAGAAGTTCTGGCGCAGCATCGATCCGACGACAAAGGACGCCCAGTTCTGCGACAAAGGTTCGCCATAGCGCGGCGCCATCTTCACCCGCGACGCAGCACAGCCCGGCGTATGGCCATTGGTCGGCGCGACTTGTTCGGCTGTTCATAGATGGACCGTCATGCCGTCTGACATTCGATATCGTGCAGGCTCGCATCAACGTCTGGACGGACCATGGCGTCGTGCCTGCAGCGTTCGATCCCGGGTCAGGGTTCTCTCGAGGCAGAGAGTTGATCAGTCTTCACGAACAACGTGACCAACGGCTCCGCACCGACCTGTCGGCTCCAATGCCCGTGGATGGCTTTGTCAAACGTTGCGCCGGCGGGCAAGGTGTCGGCCGAGAGGAAATGTGAACCGCGTTCGAATACGCGCGAACTGCCGTCTTGAAGACCGATCTCCATCGTGCCGGAGAGAATGAAGACCCATTGCGGCTTCGGCGAACAGTGAAAGTCGGACTTGAAGCCGACGGGACTGCGGCGGAACTGAATACCGTTGGCCGGGCAGATTTCGGTGAGCCTGGCCACATCGCTCCCCAGATCGAAGGGCAGGCGAATTTCCCGGAAGGCGGCCCGGCCCTCGTCGTTGGTAAAGAGTTCCGTCACTTCAAATTGGTGTTGCATTTTTCTGAAGCCCTGCGGCTCGGTGGTGGTGAACGCAATTCGGATGAGGCACCGCGTGCAACTGCGGACGGTCCGTCGGCATGCGGGTCATGCGCTGCGAATCCTCGAGCATTCGAAGACTCTTGAGCAAGGTCCGATCGATGATGTCCCGTTGTGCCGACTGCCGCCCAGCCGCACGTCGTTGCGCTCAAGCCAGCCATGGAGGAATTTCGCACCGGCGTCATGCTCGTTCTTCGATGGTCGCAGTGCTCGACCGGCCGCCGAGGCGGGAGATCGGTGTGGCGGTGGCCCGTTCTCTCGTACAGCGATTCCGCGAGCCGAGCAGCCCTTCAGCGCAGATCGACGTCGGCTTCGAGTTGATCGTTCGCGGCAGTACCTGAAACGCCCAGAATTCACCCCTGCCTTGTCTTGCCGTCAATCCACGCGAACGCGAACTTGCGCTCGCTCGACGGCGGCGGGGTCCACTGATAAATCCAGGTCTCGCTCAGCGCCTCGCTGCCGCGCTTGAGGAAGACACGCAGATCGATCGGTTTTCTGCTATCACCGGGCACGATGTCGAACAGCGCCCGGATGCCGTCGATGGCATCCAGTGGCCGTGCCGAGGTGATCTCGATGCGCGAGCCGGCGGATGCCGTGATGTCGATTTCAACGCCCTTGCGTTCGTCTGGACTCATTGCCTTTAGCGGTCCGCCGGCAAAGTCGAGGGCAAAGCGCCATGAGAAGTATTTGCGTTTCTGTCCGACGATGCCGCCCAGGCCGGTGCGCGTAGCGACGCAGTGCGCCAGCGACGATTGGGCAGGCGCCTGGCTGCCCCAGAACAGTCGATAGCCAAACAGCAGTTCCTGTCCCGGCTCAGGCTTTTTCGCTGGATTCCAGAAGGCGACGATGTTGTCGAAGGTCTCGTCGATGGTCGGAATCTCCACCAGGTCGATAGCACCTTCGCCCCAATCCGATTTCGGTTCCACCCAGAGCGACGGTCGCTTGTTGTAGAAGACGCCATCGTCCTGATAGTGGTCGAAATTGCGATCCCGTTGCAGCAGGCCGAAGCCGCGCGGATTTTTGTCGCCGAACGCATTGAAGCGCAAGTTGCGGGGATTGACCAGTGGGCGCCAGATCCACTCGCCGCTGCCGGTATGCATCGACAAGCCGTCGGAATCATGGATCTCCGGGCGCCAGTCGTTCGCCAGGTGACGATCGTTCTCGCCGGTTTGATACATGCTGGTGCATGGCGCGATGCCGAGGCGCTCGATGGTCTTGCGCGGGTACAGCGCGGCATCGATGTCCATCAGCAGCGGCTCACCGGACGTGATGGCGAAGCGATAGGCGCCGGCGATGCTGGGTGCATCGAGCAAGGCATAGACCACCAACGTGTCGGCATCGGGCGCCGGTTCCTCGAAATAGAAGTCGGTGAAATCCGGGAATTCCTCGTCGCGTGGCAGGGCAGTGTCCACGGCCAAGCCGCGGGCGGACAAGCCGTACTGGCCTTCGGCACCGACCGCGCGAAAGTAGCTCGCGCCCAGAAATGCCGCCACGTCGTTCTTAAACTTCGGCGCGATGTTCACTCGAAATCCGGCAAATCCCAGATCGGCCGGCAGACCGCTGCCATCCAGGCCGCTTTTGCCATAGTCGAACATGTCCGGGCGATAGGCGAGCATTTGCGCCTTGCCGTCCTTGAGCGCGTGCATGCGCACCGGCCGCTTGAAGAACAGGCCGAGGTGAAACAGCTTGATCTGGAAGCGCAGCTTGTCGTCAGCCCAGATCGCGTGATCGTCCTTGAAATGCAGCGCCTGGTAGGCATCCCAGTCGAGGGCCGCCAGTGAAGGTGGCAGCTTGCGTGATGGCGTTTGATACCGCGCTGTGGCCAGCGCTCGCGCGCGGCCCTTGAGTGCCGCATAGTCGAAGGCCTCTTCGCCGCCGATGGGCACCATGCCCGCGGCGGCGGCCGGCCCCGTGCGGGCCGAGGCCGAGGTTTCACCGGCCGCATGGACCGACGGGAAGGCGCCGAGCGAGGTCGCGGCAAGCGCGGCGCCGGCATGGATCAGGGTGCGTCTTTGCATGATGGCGGCGAGTGTAGTGAGACGAGGCAGGTATACCCGTCGGATGGCGCCGCGCATTTGCGGGTCAGGACTTCAGCCTCAGGTGTTCCAGATGCGCGGCGGTGCACTGCTGCGCTGCCACAACACGGCGCGCCACGCACTCCAGACCATGCGCAGCAGCTGCATCGCCGGTTCGACCAACGGCGCCAGCACCCGCAGCACCACCACGCGCTCTTGCGGACTGGTAACGCCGGCGCTGGCCTCGAGCGCCTGCCCATCGAGCAGTGCGCGCGTGAGCTCCAGCAGCGACTCACGCCGCGGCCGCGTGATGGGTTGGCCGGTCAAAAAGAACAGGGTGGCGAGACAGCGATGCCCGGCCAAGCCCAGCGGACTTTCAAGCAGGCGTCGATCGGCCGCGTCGATGCGGCCACGTTCCAGCCAGTGGCCCGGCAACTCGAAGTGTTGCAACAGGCTGCCGCGCTCAAACGGTCGCTGTGCGCCGGGCAGGCCAAGCGCAGCGACGTCCCATCCCAACAGTTCGGCGTCGCCGGCGAGTTGAACGGTGAGCTGGTTTTCCGCAATGCAGCCGCTGTAGCAAATCGCCTCCAGCGGCAACCATTCCAGACGCGCGGACTCGGCCAATGCAATGTGCGTGCACTGGCGTGCCGGCTCGCCTTCGGAGCGATAGAAGCGCGTCGCGCCGGGTGTTGTCACGAGCCCGTGGCTGCCGGGTGCGCCAGTGATGTCGAGCGCCAGCGTGTCGCCGCCGACCAGGCCGCCGGGCGGATGCACCAGCACGTTGTGGCACACCGCGTCGCCCTCGGGGTACAGGCTTTGCAGGATGCGCAGCGGCCCTTCGTGGCGAAAACGCGCCACGCTGCGCGCGCCCTCGCGCCGGTAGTCGAGTTGCAGACGAGCATGCCACGCCATGGGGTGGCGTTGCTAATACAAACCCAGGGCTCGTGCGGTCACGGCGACGAAGGCCTGGTGCGAGCGTTCGAGATCAGGCATCCCAGCCGCCGACGTGCACGGCACCAGCCTCGTCAAGCAGCGCCGGGCCGATGCATTCAATCGCTTCGGGCGAGGTGGCAAAGACATCGCGACACGACATCTGCAAGTCATTTTGGTGCGGCAAGCCGGCTCGAAATACGCGCAGGCGCTGCACGTCGAGGCCGAACACCACGCGGCGGATCGATGCGGAAAAAATCGCACCGGCACACATCACGCACGGTTCCCCCGAAGCGTAGAGGGTGGCGCTCGCGAGCTGCTCGCGCGTAAGGCCGCTGCCTGCCAACGCGCGAATGGCGTTGGTCTCGGCATGTGCAGTGCGGTCGTCGGATTCGTGGGTGGTGTTGCCGGCTTCAGCGATGACCTCGCCATCGGCGCCGACGATCACCGCGCCAAACGGTCGATTGCCGCCTTGCTTCGCCTTGTCGGCCCAGTCGATGGCCTGGCGCAGGAAGCGGGCGTCGCGTTCACCGAGGTCGCCAGCGTCGGGGGCGGTGGGCGGCTCGGATGCGAAAGTTTTAGATGAGCCCGCGGAATCCGGTCGAGAAGAGGGGTCGATCGATGTCATGCCGCGACTATCGCAGCAATTGCTGTACCCATCATTTCGACGGTTCGACGGTTCGACGGTTCGACGGTTCGACGGTTCGACGGTTCGACGGTTCGACGGTTCGACGGTTCGACGGTTCGGGCGGCAGCCGTCTTCGGTCCTTCGGACCTCGCTGATGCTCCTCGCATCCGGTGGGGTGCGCGCAAACTCGCCTTCGGCTCAAACATGCGCGAACAGAACGAAGGGAACGTAGCGAGTTCTGCGATGGGCCGGCCGCCCGAGCACCGCAGGGAAGCCCCGAAGGGGCCGGCGCAGTGGGGTCGACCAGAGCGCACCGCCTGCCGGGCGGACCTTCCACGCGAGGCAGCCGATGACTGAAAGCTCGACCCCGTACCGACTGCAATACACATGCCGTGTGAGCTGCCGCCGCGTCGGTGCAGCCCGCCGTTAATCGTTGGGATGGACTTGCCCGTCCCGCTTCCAGACACCCCGATGCGTTTCGATCATTTGGTCTCGAAAACGACGTGAACAGTCAAGCGCGCATGATGCGTCTGGTCGTTCATCATCCGGGTGAGTTAACGTGCCAGTTTCCAATTGAAGGAGCATTTTCAATGCGAACACCGATCGTCTTCTCCCTGTTGTTTGCCACCGCAGCCTTCGCCGCAGACCTGAAGCCTGTGCAGGAAGAGGCCAGGGCCTACTTCGACAGCCAAGCCCCCGAGCTCGCATCGGACGTAAACACGGAATGCGGAACGAAGTACCCCACGATCGAAACCGACTTCGAAAACTTCGAAAAGGCAACAGTGCCAGGCGTACCGGGCACCCTGTGCAGCACGATGACGTGGGCGGTCAAGGAAGCCTGCAAGTCCGCTCCCTACAAGAAGGCCGTCGCCGCCAAGGTCAACGGCCTCGCCTGTCTGGTCGGCGCTCCACCGGCTGGAGCGAAGCCGCTCGATCTCAATAAGGGCACGCTCACCTACTACATGCGAACCGGCGGCCTACGCAACGACGCGGTCAAGACCATCAAGGACATGATGGACAGGTAGTCGCCACAGGGTCGCCGAGCCGCGTTCATCTTGTCGCACCTCATGCAGCGACCGTTTTGTCAAAGGCGGAAGCGTTTCGAAGAATCTGGGGCGCTTGTTGAGACAGGCCGAAACGTTTCGTTATGTCGCCGATCACGCATCTGATTCTGTTGACCAAGCCGAGGCCCGTGCGATCGTCGAGCACGCCGAAACTTTCGTTGCGGCCATGAAAAAACAATTGACCGCGAGCGACGGGCTTCCGCGCGACGGAAGACAACCAGAGAATCTTTCGTAGAGGAACGCGCAGTGCGCGCGGGTGCATCGATCAAGCGTCATCACTCCCCTCGCATTCCCAATGCGCCCACCCGTGTGTGGCGCTTGGGCGCGTCAACAGGTTCATGCGCGCCTACACCGCCAATCCGTAAACCCGCACCGCGTTCTCACGCATCAGCTTGCGCATGGGCACCGGGCGCAATTTGAGGGCGTCTATCTCTGCGCGCGTCCGATCGAATCTCAAGATCGGGTAGTCGGTACCGAACATCACCTTGTCCTGCCCATACGAGTCGATGTACTTCACGAACGATTCGGGCCAATAGGCCGGGCTGTGCGCGTCGCAGCTGATGTAGACGTTCGGATGCTTCCAGGCCATGGCAATCATCTCGTCGGTCCATGGAATCCCGACATGGATGCCGATGAGCTTGAGGTCCGGGAAATCGCAGGCCACGCTGTCCAGTGTGATGGGACGTGCCACGCTGCGGCGCGGGTAGTTGCGGTCGTAGATCATCGACTGGCCCACCTGCAGTTGAATGGGCACGCCCAGCTCCACGCACTTGGCATAGTAGGGGTACCAGCGCGCGTGGTCCGGGGCGAGTTCAAACCAGTGCGGGTAGCCGTGGGCGCCGATGAACCCGTATTCGGCGACAGCGCGTTCGAACTCGGCCACACCTTTCATGCCTTCTGTCGGGTCGATCCCCGCCAGGCCATAGAAGCGATCCGGATACTTGTTGATGGCGTCGCGGACGACTTCGTAAGGGACGTGGTAGCAACTGGGATGTGCCTTGATTCCCACCTTGGCGGCGATGAGCATCGCGCGCTCTATGCCCGCCGCATCCATGCGTTCGAGCATGAGCTGCAGGGAAATGCCCTCGTGCAACTCCGCAGGCATGCGCATCTTCTCGTAGAACGCCCGCCTGTCGGGGCGACCCACAAGGGCCTCGGCAGTCCAGATGTTTACGACGGTGTCTATGGCCTTGATTTGCTCGGTCATGGTTTCTTTGATGGTGGTTTTGGCAATGATCAATAGCAGCAGCGCGGCTCTGACGAACACGCCCAGCCGGTCACCGGCACCAAAGGCGGATGCGGCGGCTTGCAGGAGGGGTCATGCAGGCCAACTCCCGCGTTGGTTTGAGAGCATGAAAGACTCGGCGAGTTTGCATCATGCGTTAGCAGATTGAGCGTCTGGGCGTATATTTGTGAATCGCTGCATCGACGAAATCGTCGCTCGGTATTCACACCCATCTCTTTTTTTCTTTGACTGGAGACAACATGCTCGTGACCATCCGATCTTTCAGCAAAGCCTTCGCGGCGCTTGCGCTGGGCGCTAGCGGCCTGATCGCAAGTGCGGCCGGCAGCGACGCCGTGCAGCTCGCGCAAGCAAACCCGGCCGGCCCTGCGGCGCAGGCGCCGACGCAGATGCTCAAGGCCACCAGCGTGACACCGGCGGGCTACCTGTTGGCCTACACCGGCATGTTGTACGGCGAGGCTGGCGGGTTCATGAAGAAGGCGGGTCTGGATCTCACAGTGCAGGCCTCCCAGGGCTCTGCCCAGGCGATGCAGCAACTGCTCACGGGCCAGGCCCTGGTAACCCGGGGGGCGGGACTTGATGTGATGAACGCCGTTGCCAAGAGCGGCGTGCCCGTGGTCGCCATCGCAACCATTGCGCACATCGCTCCGCTGGTGATCATCAGCTCCGCGGACCACCCGATCCGCAAGGCCAGCGACATGGTTGGCAAAACCGTCGGAATTGTCTCAGTCGGCGGCGCTACCTCGATCACCCTGGACCTGATCCTGGCCGACGGCAAAGTCGATACCAAGACCGTTACGCGCCAGGTCGTCGGTCCGAGCGCCGGTTCGTTCGGCCTGA
>JBDSYU010000146.1:0-9373 GCA_039925525.1 Variovorax sp. | reverse complement strand
ATGTCGCGGCCCTTGACGAGGATGGCGCCGGCGCTGGCCGGGGTGAATCCCGACAGTGTGCGCAGCAACGTCGTCTTGCCGCAACCCGAAGCACCCAGCAACGCGACAAAGCTGCCGACCGCAATCGACAGGTCGATCCCCTTGAGCACCTCGTTGGCGCCATACGCCACGCGCAGTGCTTGCAAAGAGATGATCGGTTCGGTTTGTTGCATTCTTCGGAGACGGCGTCGACTGAAGTGGGGTTGGCTGCTGCAAGCATCGCCTCGCGCTATGTCGCAATCGTGACGGAATGCCGAGTCGAAGCAACCGGATATGCACTTAGAATATTTTTTCTATTTTCTAATTGGTGATCGGCGCGAAGTGTGAGAAGTGTTCCGATTGTTCGTGATACGGCAAAGGCGCAGCGCCATCAGGCCGTGAGGACCGACGGGCCGTCGGGGTCGGCGGCCGAGCATCTGCTGGCCGCCATGGCCAGTGAATTCGTGTCGCTCAGCCGCCAACTCAAGCTGATCGCGCGCTATGTCGAGCAACATCAGGGCCACATCGGCCTCGACCGCATCCAGGATGTGGCCGATCGCTGCGGAGTGCAGCCGTCGGCAGTGATCCGCTTCGCCAAGCACTTCGGCTTCAGCGGCTACAGCGAGATGCGCAAGATCTTTCGCGATGGCTTGGCCCAGCAGATGGCGCCCGACCACACCGACGCCTACCAGGCGCGCATCCGCGGCGTTATCGAAGCGGCCGAGGGGCCCCTGAGCAGCGCCGACATCGCCGACGCATTCATCGGCGGCAGCATCGCCGGCATGCACCAGCTCAAACGCGATCTGCACAGCACGGTGTTCGACGAGGCGGTCGATTTGCTGGTGGCCGCCGACACCGTCTGGGTGGTCGGCGCAGGGCGCTCGTTTCCGGTCGCCGCCTATCTCACCTACGCCTTGCAGCACACCGACAAGCGGGTCGAGTTCGTCACGGGTCTGGGCGGCATGAACGAGGGCCAACTGCGCGGGCTTCGGCCCCGGGACGTCGTGCTGGTGGTCAGCTTTGCGCCCTATGCCGACGAGTCGCTCAACTGCAGCAAGCTCGCAGTCGCCGCCGGGGCCAAGCTGGTCGCCATCACCGACAGCCGCCTGAACGCGCTGGCCGGATTGGCTTTTGCTTGCCTGGTCGTCGAGGAGGCCAGCACCTTCGGCTTTCGCTCGCTGTCCAACACACTGTGCCTGGCGCAGAGCCTCTTCATTGCCTTGGCCTATCGCTGCGAACTGCTCTACAAGCCAACGGGCGACGGTTCGGGCCCTGCAGCTGCTGCCACGGCTGCCGAGAAAAAGGCCATGCTCGCAGCCAACTGACGCTCAACCTGCGGATCGGTGGTGACGGATTCGGCGAAGGGCTCGTACGAGACCCAACCGGTGTAGCCGGCGTCCAGCAGAGTGCGCACCTGCGCCGCGTTGCTGAGGCGGTCGGCCGCACCCACGAGGACGCGGTGCGCATCGCGCATGTCCTCGATCGCCAGGGCAGGCGCCTCGACCCCAGAGATGTGAACCAGTCCCGTCAGCTCAGGAAAGAAGCGCCCTTCGCCAGCCAGCTGGTGGTGGAAGGTGTCATGGACCAGCGCGAACGTCGCCCTGCCGTCGATCTCGTCGATGGCGCGAACCGCCTGCGATTTGCGGCGCAGCGCGCATTCCTCGAAGCCCAGGGCCTCGACCAGACCGGTGAGCCCGTGGTCGGCCAGCAGTGGCTGCAGTTGGCCCAGGGCGTGCACCAGATCGGCATGACGCTGGTCGGCGCTGCGCCGATCGGCATGGCTGTTGGTCGGGCACAGAACCAGCGCCTCTGCGCCCGATTCGACGGCAGCGCGGACCAGAGCGCGCGCCTCCTCGGCGCGGCCGGCGTCGAACTGTTCGAAGCGCTGCAGGGCATTGATCGAACGTATGGTGAGGGCGTGCGCGCCGGCGATCGCAGCGATTTCGCGCGGCGCCATGCCGTCTGCGAGTTCGACGCCGGCCAAGTCGTTTCGCAGTTCGATGGCCCGCACGCCGAGGCGTTGCGCCATTTCTGCAAAGCGCATGAACGGCCAGCTCGACGCACAGATGCGGTTGATGGCGAAGTGAATCTCTTGCTGCATGAGCGAGCTCCTGGTTTAACGTAGTTCGTTGTCCTCGGCCAGCGCCAGTTTCATCACCCTGCTGAGGCAGGAGCAGTAACTGAGCGAGGCCGTCTCACTAAAGGCCGAAGACCCGCCGCGCATTCGCGGATCGGACGGCGTCGCACTCGGCCTGCGGCAAGGCTTGCGTGTTTGCGAACGCGCCCTTGGTGTCTTGCACCCAGTGCGGCCAATCGGTGCCGAACATGACTCTGTCGGCGCCGACCACCGAGATCAGGTAGGCGAGCGCGCGCGGATCGTAGGTGATGCAGTCGTAGTAGATGTGGCGCAGGTAGTCGGTTGGCTTGCGCTTCATCTGGCGCCTGACGGCCAGCTCGACCTCGTCGCCCTTCTCGAAGCGGCCGACCAGGTAGGGCAGGGTGCCGCCGCCGTGCGAGGCGATCAGCTTCAGATTGGGGTAGCGGTCGAAGAAGCCCTCGAAGATCATCCTGGCGAAGGCCAGGGTCGTGTCGAACATGAATCCGACCGACCAGCTGAGGTCGAACTTGGTCATGTCCATCAGGTCGACGCCGGGCGGGTCGGTCGGATGCACCAGCACCGGCAGCCCCCGGGCGTCGATCTCGGCCCAGATCGGCGCGAACATCGGATCGGTGAGGCTGCGCCCGGCGACGTTCGCCAGCACCATGACGCCGACCGCGCCGTTGCGGCAGGTGCGCTCGAGTTCCTCGATCGCTCGCTGCGGATACTCCCATGGGAGGGAGGTGAACCAGCGAATGCGGTCGGGGTAAGTTCCCTGCGCCTGCGCCATGTTGTCGTTCGATTCGCGGGCAGCGCGGCAGCTGGTGTCCTCATTGCCCCAGTACACGTTGGGGCAGGTCAGCGACACGATCGAGATGTCGATGCCGGCGGCGTCCATGTGCTTGATGCGCAGCGCGTAGTCGAAGTGGCCGAGCTGGGGCAGCACGACCGGCGTGTCGCCCCTGAAGATCTCATTCTGGCCGTCGGGGCGCGTCTTGATGTTGTAGATGCCGCCTTCGCTCTTGAGAAGTTCGAGCCAGCGGGTGGTGAACATGTGCGTGTGTACGTCGATGACGGGCATGAAAGGTTTCCTGTTGTGGTGGATGTCTGAAGCGCACGCGCCGCGCTCAGTGCGGCAGCACTTGCCCGAGAAAGGATTGGAGCCGCGGGCTCTGCGGGCTGTCGAAAAAGTCGCCGGGGGCTGCGGACTCGATGATCTGCCCCTGGTCCATGAAGATCACCCGGTCCGCGATGCGGCGCGCAAAACCCATCTCGTGCGTGACGATCACCATGGTCATGCCATCGCTGGCCAGGCCTTCCATGGTCTGCAGCACCTCGTTGACCATCTCGGGATCGAGCGATGCGGTGGGTTCGTCAAACAAGACCACTTGCGGCTGCGTGCACAAGGTGCGTGCGATCGCGACGCGCTGTTGTTGTCCGCCCGAGAGCTGCGCCGGATGCTTGTGCGCATGCGCCAGCAGGCCTACCCGGTCGAGGTAGTGCATGGCGCGCTCGTGGGCGTCGCGGCGGCTCACGCCGTGGCCCCACACGGGTCCGACGGTCAGGTTCTGCAAGGCGCTCATGTGGGGAAAGAGGTTGAACTGCTGGAACACCATGCCGACGCGCCGGTTCAGCGCCAGCTTGGTGGCGCGCGTGATGTGATCGGCGCCGACGTCCATGCCGCAGACGTGCAGCGACCCCCGCTGAAACGGTTCCAGCAGGTTCACCGTACGCACCAGCGTGGATTTTCCTGAACCCGAAGGTCCGCAGATCACGATGCGCTCGCCGGACCCCACCTGCAGGTCGATATCGCGCAGCGCATGGTCGTCGCCATACCACTTGTTGATGCCGGCCATGCGCACCATGACGGCGCTCGCCTCGGGGTTCTTCTTCATCGCGCGTTTCGTACGGTCAGCGCCTGGTTTCGAGGCGCCGGCTGTAGTGCGAGAGTGCGAAGCAGACGCCGAAGTAGGCCAGTGCCAGGAACACATGGCCCGATGTCAGGATGTTGGATTGGCCGGTCCAGTCAGGCGACTTGGCGCCGTTCTCGACCGCGCCGAGGAAGTCGTTGACCCCGATGATGGAAAGCAGGGTGGTCTCCTTGATCACCGCGATCATGATGTTCACGAGCGCCGGCACGACCGCGCGCATTGCTTGGGGCAGTACCACCAGGACCAGCGCCGCGAGCCCGCCCAGCCCCACGGTCGTCGCGGCCTCGAGTTGACCGCGGCCGATCAATTGCAGGCCGCCACGAAATACCTCCGCTGCCATGGCTGCGTTGAACAGGGCGAAGGCTATCAGCGCCCGCGTGAACAGATCCACATTCAAGCCGTTCGGCAGAAACATCGGCAGCAAGGTGGCCGCGATGAAGAGTACGACAAGCAACGGCACCGAGCGGATGCCTTCCACGAAGCCGGTGCAGAACCAACGCAGCACCGGCAGCGCCGAGCGGCGTCCGAGTGCGAGCGCCAGACCCAGCGGCAGGGCAGTTGCAAAGGTGGTCAGCGTGGCGACCAGCGTCAACAGCAAGCCGCCCCATGTGCTCGGCGCCACGAAGGGCAGCACGCCACCGCCGAGCAGCAGGATCATGAAGGCCGGCGGCAGCAGCAGGAAGCCCAGCAACACGCCTTGCAAGCCGGCGGTGCGCGAGCGCAGCATCACCCAAAGCCAGAACAGCGAGAAGGCCGCGAAGCAGGCCCAGGCGCGCCAAAGCTGGTCCGATGGGTAGTTGCCGACCAACCACGGCTTCCATCGCGCGACGACGAAGGCCCAGCAGGCGCCCTGGTCGTCCGGGCAGGCCGCGCTCGAGCTGCCCAGCCAGTGCGCGTTGACCAAAGCCCATTGGAGGAAACGCCATCCCAGCGGGATACATATAGCCGCCGACGCGAGCAGCAGCAAACTCATCGTTGGACTCGAAAACCAGGCGCGGCGCCAGCGAGTGATCGCCGGGATGGCCAGCACCGGCGCGCGCTGCGCCTCGATCAGGGTCGGCCGGATGAAGCGCGTCACGTCAGCGCCTCTCGGCCTTCAGCAGCCGGCGGTTCGCCAGGTTCATCACCAGGGCGATGGCGATGTTGATCGCCGCGTACAGCAGCACCACCAGCGTCATCGCCTCCAGCGCCTGATTGGTCTGGCTGAGCACGGTACCGCCGACGATCTGCATGATGTCCGGATAGCCGATCGCCGCCGCCAGCGAGGAGGCCTTGGCCAGGGTCTGGTATTGGCCCGCCGCGGGCGGCAGCGCCAGGCGCAGCGCCTGAGGAAGAACGATCAGGAGCGCGGCGCGCACGCCGGTCAGGCCGACGGTGGCGGCCGCTTCGGCTTGGCCGCCCGGCACCGACTGGATGCCGGCGCGGAAGATCTCAGCGAGGAAGGCGCTGTTGTAGATGGACAGCCCGAGAGTCAGTGCAATGAGTTCGGGCAACAGCGTGAAGCCACCGGCAACGTTGAAGCCTTCCACGGCTGGGCGTTCCACGCCGAACTGCGTATGCATGAGCGCAAGCGGCGCCGCGCACAGCGCCAAGAGCGCAATCGTGCAAAAGAGCAGGATGCCGGGTCGGGTCCGGGCCCAGAGCGCGCGGCGCATCGTGAAGAACCCCACCGCGAAAACGACCAGGGCAACAAGAAGGGCCCACAACGCTGCGGGCGTCATCGTCGCTTGTGGAAGAAACAGGCCCCGGTTGTTCAGCAGCACCGCGCCCAGCTCGTAACTCTCGCTGACGCCCGGCAGCAGCGCCAGCGCAGAAAAATACCAGAAGAGGATCTGCAACAGCATCGGGATGTTGCGAAACACCTCCACGTATGCCGTCGATGCGCCGCGGATCAGCGGATGCGCGCTCAGGCGTCCGAAGGCCACGCAAAGCGCGATCAAGGTGCTGATGATGCCGCTCAGTGCGATGACCAGCAGCGAGTTCAACGTGGCCACGACGATCGCATCGCCATAGCTGGACGTCGGACTGAACTGAATCATCGCCTGCGCGATCTGGAAGCCGGCCTCGCTTTGCAAAAAGCCGAAGCCCATCGATACGCCGAGCGATCGCGCGTTGCCGATGAAGTTCGAAATGCCGTGCCACGACAGCCACGCCATCAGCGCCAGCAAAACCAGCTGGCCCGCGTAGCCGGGCCAGTTGTCCATCGAGAATGCCCGATGCAGCTTCGCGCGCGGACGGCCTGTCATGCGCAACCAGGAAAAAGCAATCGCGGCGACGATGGCCGGATCACCCTCGTCGATCAGCGAACCGGAATGGCCATCATGAGTCCGCCGTCGACCACCAGCGCATTGCGCCCGCGTTCGAGCTGCAGCGGCGTCTTGGGGCCGACGTTGCGGTCCCAGACTTCGCCGTAGTTGCCCACCGCCTTGATCGCCTGATAGGCCCAGTCGTTGGACAAGCCCATCTTGCTGCCGAAGTCGCCGGTCACACCCAGCAGCCGCTGCGCATCGGGACTCTTCGAACTGCGCTGCTCATCGACGTTGGCCTGGGTGATGCCTTGCTCCTCGGCGGCCACCAATGCGTTCAGCGTGAACCGCACCACCTCTTCCCAGCGCGGCTGGCCTTGCGCGACGATGGGGCCGATCGGTTCGTTGGAAACGGTCTCGGCCAGCACCTTGAAATCGTCGCGGTTGGGCAGCGCGGCCAGGCGGGCCGCCAGTCCCGAGCGATCGTTGATGGCAGCGTCGCAACGCTTGCCAACAAAGGCATCCCAGGCTTGCTCCTGCGATGCGAAGGTGACGATCTTGTATTTGAGGTTGTGCGAGCGGAAGTAGTCGGCGACGATGAGCTCGGAGGTGCTTCCCTGGGCGGTGCAGATCGTGGCGTTGTTCAGGTCGGCCAGTTTGCTGGCTTTGGATTTGACGGTGACGGCGAAGCCCTGCCCGTCGTAGAACATCACCTTTGGGAACTTGAGGCCGCTCACGTCGCGGCTTTGCGTCCATGTGAAGCGGTGCGTGAGGACGTCGACGGCACCGGTCGGAAGACCGGCGAACGCTGTCTTCAAGTCCATGGGAACGAGTTGAATCTTGCTCGCGTCGCCCAGGGTGGCGGCGCCGATGGCCTTGCAAAGATCGACGTCGAAGCCATGCCGCTTGCCCGTGTTGTCCTCGGCCGAGAAGCCGGGCGCCGCCAATGTCACGCCGCACTTGACAACGCCATGGGAGCGGACGTCGTCGAGGACGTCGGCGCGAGCCGCACCGGTCAACGCCGCGTATGCGGCCAGTCCGGCGAGCATGTGGCGGGTCGAAATTACGCTTGGAATTTTCATTGCTTGTCTCCGTCTCGTCTGGTTGAAATGGCGCTCCAGGCGAGCCTCTTCGAGGCTACTCGCAGAGCGGGCCGATGAGGCGCACCCGTCGGTGGCGGCAGTGTAGCCGCACGAACTGGTGTCTCATTTGGCAATGCGTTCACGAGCGCTCATTCGGCAGGGATGCCGCGGCGCGTGGATCACACCCTGTTCAAGGCGTCCGGAAACGATGCATTGCATCGGTACACTTTGGCGTCAGCAGTCCTCACAGCCGAAACCTCATGAAAAACATTGCCTTGTTCGGTGCTGGCCGCATCGGTCGGATCCATGCCGCCAACCTCGCCGCCCTGCCGGATGTGACGCTCAAGTACGTGTGCGACCCGATGGCTGCTGCTGCGGCCGAGCTGGCGAACAGTCATGGCGCCGTCGTGACCTCTATTGAGGCGGCCCTGGCCGACGCCGCCATCGATGTGGTGGCGATCACCTCGCCGACGACGACGCACAGCGACTTGATCACACGCGCTGCCGCCGCCGGCAAGCATATTTTTTGCGAAAAACCGGTCGACCTGTCGGTGGCGCGGGCACAGCAGTGCGCTGCCGCCGTCAACGCCGCTGGCGTCGCCTGCATGATCGGTTTTCAACGGCGCTTCGATCCGACCTTCAGCGAGGCACGCGCTCGCCTCGACCGCGGTGAGATCGGCAATCCGGAGATGCTCGTCGTCACCAGCCGCGATCCCGGCGCACCACCGGCCGATTACATCAAGGCATCGGGCGGCATCTTTCGCGACATGCTGATCCATGACTTTGACATCTTCCGCTGGATACTTTGTGCCGACGGCGACGCGGCGGCCTGGCTCAGCGCGACCGGGTCGGTGTTGACCGATGCCTCGATCAGTGCCCTCGGCGACATGGACAGCACGGCCGTGACCATTCGCACGCGCAAAGGCCGGCTGTGCCAGATCAACACCTCGCGCCGCGCCGCCTATGGCTATGACCAGCGCTTCGAAGTGCTCGGATCGGCCGGCCTCTTGCAATGCGGCAACCAACTGCCGACCCAGCTCCGCCAATGGGACGCCGGCGGCATCCGCTGCGACAAACCGGAGGCTTTC
Source organism: Variovorax sp. (assembly GCA_039925525.1). Lineage (GTDB taxonomy): Bacteria > Pseudomonadota > Gammaproteobacteria > Burkholderiales > Burkholderiaceae_C > Variovorax. The sequence goes on along the minus strand of JBDSYU010000146.1, from coordinate 910 downwards.
TTTCTGCAGCGCTACAGCGCCGCCTACCGCCTGGAAATGGCGCACTTCTTCGAGTGCCTGCAAAGCGGCGCGCCGTTTCGCACCACCATTGCCGACGGCGTGGCGGCGCAGGAACTGGCCGATGCGGCAGCGCGCAGTTGCGAGACGGGAATGCCCGTCGAACTCTGAGCTGAGCGCCCCCGAGGTCCGACATTCTCGAAAAAATCGTCGCCGTCAAGCGCGAAGAAGTTGCCGCCGCGATGGCACGTGTGTCGCTGGCGGCCATTCGTGAGGACGCTGAGTCGCGCGTGTTGACACGCGATTTCGAGGCCGCCCTGCGCAGCAAGATCGCCGCTGGCGCGAGTGCCATCATCGCCGAAATGAAGCAGGCCAGCCCGTCGAAAGGCGTGCTGCGCGGCGATTTCGTTCCGGCCGACATTGCCCAGAGTTATACCGAAGGCGATGGCAAGGTCAGTGCGGCTTGCCTGTCGGTTTTGACCGACCGGCAGTTCTTTCAGGGCCGCATCGACCATCTGAAGCAGGCACGGGCTTCCTGCGACCTGCCGGTGCTGCGCAAGGACTTCGTCGTCGACGCCTACCAGCTTTACGAGTCGCGGGCCATTGGCGCCGATGCCATCCTGTTGATCGCCGCCTGTCTGGACGACGCCCGGATGCAGTCGTTTGAGAGCATCGCCGCGGGCCTGGGCATGGCCGTGCTGGTCGAGGTCCACGACGAGGCCGAACTCGAACGCGCGCTGCGCCTTGCGACGCCGCTCATCGGCATCAACAACCGCAATTTGCGCAGCTTCGAAGTCAGCCTGGAGACGACGCTGGCCTTGAAGCAGAAGCTGCCGGCCGAACGTTTGGCGGTCTGCGAGAGCGGCATCGCAACCCGAGCCGACGTGCTGCGCATGAAAGAGGCTGGCGTCCA
>JBDSYU010000145.1:0-8826 GCA_039925525.1 Variovorax sp. | reverse complement strand
GCTTCCCACATCGCAGCGTCGATCACCTGCGCCCGTTCGACAGGCGTGCCCTTGGCTGCGTACCAGCGTTGCGCTTCGATGTAGCGCGGCAGCGTCACGGTCTCGAACTGCGCGCGCATGCGATCGGCCATGCCGATGCGCCAAGGCATGACGCGTTCGCGGAAAAAGCTGGTCCAGCCATCGAACAATACCAGCGTGGGTTGGTCAGGCAAGGTGAAGCCGTCCTGGTGCCAGCTCGGGATTTCGGCGTCAGCCGACAGCCGGAACCAGTAGAAGCCATAGGACGGCAAGGTGAGCAGGTACGGCAGGTCGCCGATGGGGGGAAAGGCAGTGCGACCCAGCATCTCGACCGGCGCCCGCCCCTTGAACGCCGACAGGTCGAGCTCGACCGGCTGCGCCGCACGGGACAGATTGAAGACGGTGAGGATGGTGTCGTCCTCGAACTCGCTCAAATACGCGAGGATCTTGCGATTGCCGGGTTTCAGAAAACTGCGCTTGCCGCGGCCGAAGGCGCGACTGGTCTTGCGCACGGCCAGCATGCGTTTGGTCCAGTTCAAAAGCGAGCTGGCGTCGCGCGATTGCGACTCGACGTTGAGCGCTTCGTAACCGTACACCGCGTCCATGATCGGCTGCAGATAAAGCCGCTGCGGATCGGCGCGCGAAAATCCGGCATTGCGATCGGGACTCCACTGCATCGGCGTGCGCACCCCGTTGCGATCGCCGACAAAGACGTTGTCGCCCATGCCGATCTCGTCGCCGTAGTAGATGATCGGCGAGCCCGGCATCGACAGCAGCATGCCGTTCATCAGCTTGACGCGATCGGTGTCGTTTTCCATCAGCGGCGCCAGCCGCCGCCGGATGCCCAGATTGATGCGCGCGCGCTTGTCGGCGGCGTACATGTTGTACATGTAGTCGCGCTCCTTGCTGGTCACCATCTCGAGCGTCAGCTCGTCGTGGTTACGCAGGAAAATGGCCCACTGGCAGCCGTCCGGAATATCCGGTGTCTGCTGCATGATTTCGACGATCGGGTAACGGTCTTCCTGCGCGATGGCCATGTACATGCGCGGCATCAACGGGAAGTGATAGGCCATGTGGCATTCGTCGCCGTCGCCAAAATATTCGCGCACGTCCTCGGGCCACATGTTGGCCTCGGCCAGCAGGAAGCGATTCCTGTATTCGGCGTCGATGGCGGCACGCAGTTGCTTGATCACCGCGTGGGTTTCCGGCAGATTTTCGTTGCTCGTGCCGTCGCGCTCGATCAGGTAGGGAATCGCGTCGAGGCGGAAGCCATCGACACCCATGTCGAGCCAGAAGCGCATCGTTTTGAGCACCGCCTCCATCACCGCCGGGTTGTCGAAATTGAGATCGGGCTGGTGGCTGAAGAAGCGATGCCAGAAGAACTGCTTGGCCACCGGGTCCCAGGTCCAGTTGGACGTCTCGGTGTCGGTGAAGATGATGCGCGTTCCCTGGTAAAGCTGGTCGGTGTCGCTCCAGACGTAGAAGTCGCGCTCGGGCGAACCCGGCGGCGCCTTGCGTGCCGCCTGGAACCAGGGGTGGTCACTCGAGGTGTGGTTGATGACCAGTTCGGTGATGACGCGCAGGCCGCGCTTGTGCGCCTCATCGAGCATCTCGCGAAAGTCTTCAAGCGAGCCGTATTGCGGATGCACGTCCTCGTATTCGGCGATGTCATAGCCGTCATCGCGCAGCGGCGACGGATAGAACGGCATCAACCAGATGGTGTTGACGCCCAGGTCCTTGACATAGTCGAGCTTGGCCGTGACGCCCTTGAAGTCACCCATCCCATCGTTGTTGGTATCGAAGAAGGCCTTGACGTTGAGTTGGTAGATCACCGCATCCCGATACCACTGTGGGTTGTCGGTGTTGTCGATCTCCGCTGTCTCCAGCGCCAACGTTGAAACAGGTGCGTTCACGCTTTTTTCCTCCTCACAAATTCTTATTCGAAGTAGTCGAAGTCACGCTCTGTGCGCACATAGCGCTTGAGGGCGAACACATGCGCCGGTGCGGCGTTCGGATCGAGCTGCACGAAGTGCGTGCCGCCCTGCCAATTAAAGCGCCGGTTGCTCAGCAGGTCGTGCATCTGGAACCATTGGCCCGGATAGACGCCAAGCGTAGACGGATCGAAGTTGACCATGCCCGACTGGGTGTTGAACGGATCGAGATTGACCACCGTGACGATGACGTTCTGATCGTCGGCACTGGTCTTCACATACGCCAGCAACTGGCTGTTGTCGATTGGCAGAAAGCGCAGCGACCGGTTGCTGTGCAGCGCCGGGTTCTCCTTGCGGATCTGGTTCACGCGCGTGATGAAGCCGGAGATGCTGCGCGGGCTGGCATGGTCCCAGGTGCGAAGTTGATATTTTTCCGAATCGAGATATTCCTCGCTGCCGGGGCCACGTGGCCGATGGTCGATCAGTTCGTAGGCCGGCCCGTAGATGCCATAGCTGGCCGACAGCGTGGCCGCCAAGGCCAGCCGCGCCATGTACACCGAGGTCTCGCCGCCCTGGATCTGTGCGTGCAGAATGTCGGGCGTGTTCGGCCAGACATTGGGCCGGAAATAATCGTAGCCCGGCCCTTCGGCCAGTTCGGTGAAGTATTCGATCAGTTCGGCCTTGCTGTTGCGCCAGGTGAAGTAGGTATAAGACTGGGAAAAGCCCGCCTTGGCCAAGCGATGCATGACCTTTGGCCGCGTGAACGCTTCAGCCAGGAACAACACCTCCGGATGCTCGCGCTGAATTGCGGTGATGGCCCATTCCCAGAACGGGAAGGCCTTGGTATGCGGATTGTCGACACGAAAGATTTTCACGCCTTCGCCGATCCAGTGGTCGAAAACGCTCTTCAATTCAGCCCACAACGCGCGCCAATCGTCGCTCTCGAAGTTGAAGGGGTAGATGTCCTGGTATTTTTTTGGCGGGTTCTCGGCGTACTGGCAGCTGCCGTCCGGGCGCCAGCGGAACCACTCCGGATGCGCTTTCACATACGGATGGTCCGGCGCGCACTGAAAGGCGATGTCCAGGGCGATTTCCAGGCCGTGCTGCTGCGCCGCCCCAACCAGATGGCGGAAGTCGGCTTCGCTGCCGAGCTCGGCCAGGATCGACTTGTGACCGCCTTCGTCGGCGCCAATGGCCCACGGACTGCCGACATCGCCGGGCTCGGTCACCAGCGCGTTATTGCGGCCTTTGCGATTGACGCGGCCGATCGGATGGATCGGCGGAAAGTACAGCACATCGAAGCCCATCGCGGCGATCGCCGGCAGGCGCGCTTCGACATCCTTGAAGGTGCCATGGCGCCCGGGCTCGGGCGAGGCCGAACGCGGGAACAGTTCATACCAGCTGCTGAAGCGCGCGCGCTCGCGGTCGACGGTGAGCGGCAGCTCGGCCACCGAACGCGCCTCGAAGCGACGATCGGGATAACGCTCGGCCACGGTGGCCATGCTCTCGTCGAGCGCCAGCGCCTTCAGCGCCACCGCGTCGCCACCCTTGGCAGCGGCATTGCGCTCGAGCTGCTGCGACCAACGTTCGAGCGTCTGCCGGTCGGCGCCACTGGCGCGTTCGGCTGCGGCGGCGATTTCGATGGCACCGACCTGCGCGGCGATGCGGATGTCGTCGGGATCGACACGCCGCACCAGCTCGTGGCGCCAGGACTCGAACGGATCGACCCAGGCAGCCACACCATAGGCATAACGCCCGGGTGCACCTGGCGTGAATTCGGCCTTCCAGACATCGTTATTGATGAGCGTCATCGGCACTTCACGCAACTCCGACTCGCTGGCGCCCTCGGCGTGCCAGCGCAACATGACGCGCAACGCGTCGTGCCCATCGGCAAAGCAATGCGCCGTGACTTCAAAGGCTTCGCCGGCGACGCACTTGACCGGAAAGCGACCGCCGTCGACAACCGGCAGCACGGCGTCGATGACGGCGCGCAGTTGGCCATCGACTTGCGTCGGCAGCTGCCCTGCGGACGAATCCGAGCCCGTGCCCTTTGGCGTCGCCTGCTCCGCGTCTTCCAGCTTCTGCGACGGCCAGCGATGCGTGTCGTGTGGCGTCGTGGCCGGCGCATGCGGTGTTTTGGCGTCAGCGATGCGCGCTCTTGCTTCGTCGGCACGCAAGGTTGGCGCGCGCGGCGCTGCTTGAGGGCTCTTTGTTCGGTTGTCAGCTTTCGCTGTGCCCGATGCAATACCGCCGGGCGCGTCAGCACCCGACTCGAGGCTGTTCGGATCCACCGGTGGCAAGGGCGGCTTCGGGGTCGTTGCCGTTGCCTTGGCTGCCTCGTCGCCGACCTTGACGGGTGCCTGGGTGGCCGCCTTGTCGCCGGACCTGGCAGCGGCTTTGGCCGGCGCCCGCGCAGCCTTTGCGGGCGCGGACTTCTTCGGCGTCTCGTTCTTAAGCATCGGCCATGTGCTCCAAAATCAGTGTGGACAACGGCGGCAGCGCCAGGCACAGGGAATGGGCGCGGCCATGGGCACGGACAGGCGAACTCTGCACGGTGCCCATGTTGCCCCAGCCGGAACCACCGAACTCCACCGCGTCGCTGTTGATGACTTCCCGCCAACGCCCGGCCATGGGGACGCCGAGCAGGTAATTGGTGCGTGGCACCGGCGTCAGGTTGCTGACGATCAGCACCGGCGACGCGTCGGCATCGCGGGGCTTGCGCAAGAAGGCAAAGACGCTGGCTTCCGAATCGTCGGCGGCCACCCATTCGAAGCCTTCCGATGAAAAATCGATCTGATACAGCGCCGGCTGCTCGCGATACACGCGGTTCAGTTCGCGCACGAAACGCTGCAGACCTGAATGGCCTTCGAGGCCGGCAACCCACCACTCGAGTTCGCCGTCATGCGTCCATTCGCGCCGCTGGCCGAACTCGCCGCCCATGAACAGGAGCTTCTTGCCCGGGTGGCCCCACATGAAACCGAACAAGGCGCGCAGGTTGGCAAATTGCTGCCACGGATCGCCTGGCATCTTGTTGACCAACGAGCCCTTGCCGTAGACCACCTCGTCGTGCGAGAGTGGGAGCACGAAGTTCTCGTTGAAGGCATAGACCATCGAAAAAGTCAGCAGATGGTGGTGGTACTTGCGGTTGACCGGGTCTTCCTTGAAGTACGCCAGGTCGTCGTGCATCCAGCCCATGTTCCACTTCATGCCGAAGCCCAAACCATCCATATCGGTCGGGCGCGATACACGCGGCCAGGCCGTCGATTCCTCGGCGATGGTCACGGTGCCCGGATAGTCGCGGTAGACGGCGCGGTTCAGGTGCTGCAAGAACTCGATGGCTTCGAGGTTTTCGCGACCGCCTTGCTTGTTGGGGATCCACTCGCCCTGCTTGCGCGCGTAGTCGAGGTAGAGCATCGATGCCACCGCGTCGACGCGCAACCCATCGAGATGGTACTTGTCGAGCCAGAACAACCCTGAAGAAATCAGGAAGCTGCGCACCTCGTTGCGGCCGTAGTTGAAGATCGCCGAGTTCCATTCAGGATGGAAGCCCTGGCGCCGGTCGGCGTGCTCGTAGAGATGCGTGCCATCGAAGTAGCCGAGGCCATGCTCGTCCATCGGGAAGTGCGAAGGCACCCAGTCGAGCAAAACGCCAATGCCCCGCTGATGCAGATGATCGACGAAGTACATGAAGTCCTGCGGCGCGCCATAGCGCGCCGTCGGCGCGAAGTAGCCGGTCGTCTGGTAGCCCCACGAACCATAAAACGGATGCTCGGTGATCGGCATCAACTCGACATGGGTGAAGCCCATTTCCACGACATAGTCGGCCAACTGGTGCGCCAGCTCCCGATAGCCGAGAAATTGCCCATCCTTGCGTTTCCAGGAACCCGGATGCACCTCGTAGGCGGCCATGGGCGAGTCCAGACCGTTCTTGGCGGCGCGATGGGCCATCCAGTCGCTGTCCGCCCACTCGTGCTCCAGCGCCCAGGCGCGCGAACCGGTGGCCGGCGCCTGCTCGCAATAGAAGGCGAAAGGGTCCGCCTTGTCGACCACATAACCGGCGCTGCGGGATGCGATGCGGTACTTATAGGCTTGGCCGCGTGCGACACCAGGCACGAAACCGCGCCAAATGCCAGTGCCGCCCGGGTCGGCCTCGAGCGGATCGGCCTCGCCGTTCCAGCCATTCCAATCGCCAATCACCGACACCGATTGCGCGTTCGGCGCCCAGACACCGAAGTCGGCGCCTTTGCCGCTTGTCCCCAGATGGCACCCCAAGCGATCGTAGAGACGCGAGTGTGTGCCTTCCTGGAACAGGTAGGCGTCTTGCGCACTGAAGTTGTTTTTTTTGATTTGCATCGAGGCCTGTCTTGAAATTGTTGTGCCGATGGGCGACGCAGCACGCGTCCAGCGCGGCTAGCGACATCCGTGCCATTGCAACTTGCAACAAACCCGAACGCAGTCCGGTTAACGCATCGACGCCTGTCAGACGGGGCCGTTGCATGGCTCGAGGGCGGAGGAAACGGATGCCCCGAAACCTGTTCGCCGCCGTCGTAGGAGCACCACAACGACCGGACGAGCACTGAAGGCGAGCACCGGTCGATACCAGGTACCGGTCGACCTTGCTGAGGGTTGCCGCAGTCTAACGCGAGTGCAAGGTGGCTACAACTTGGGGGCAACCCGAGCGCTTACAGCGCGTCGATCCCTGCCCGCGCAATTTGCGCGTCTTCGCTGGACTTGACGCCGCTAACGCCTACGGCACCAACGACATGGCCATCCCGCAAGATCGGCACGCCGCCCTCCAGCAGTCCCTTGAGCCCTGGTGCGGTCATGAAAGATGCCCGCCCGCCGTTGATCATCTCCTCGTAAAGCCGACTTTCGCGCCGGCCGAGAGCGGCGGTATGCGCCTTCGCCGGCGCGATCTGCGCCGAGATCGGCGCCACCCCGTCGAGCCGCTGCAACCACAGCAGGTGACCGCCGTCGTCAACAACGGCGATAGTCACGGCCCAATTGTTTATCAGCGCCTCGGCTTCGGCCGCCGCGGCGATCCGCTTGACGTCGGCATGTTCGAGAAAGGGTTTGCTTTTCATGGTGCGACGGTCCTTATGAAGAATCAGCCCGGGCGGGCGCCGGTGAGCGCCGGTGAGCGCCGGTGAGCGCCGGTGAGCATATCTCGACGATGACCTTGCGCATTGCGGGTTCATTTGTCGTTGTTGGCGGGACCCTTGAGCCCACCTAGAATGGCCCCAACTGTGCAATCTGCACTCGTGCACTTCCAAAAGGAGCTCATACCATGAACGATCGCGTCACCACGCTGGATAACCGCGTCGGCTACGGCCAGGCGTTACCTTCTGTCGAGCGCAACCGTGTCTTGCGCAATACCTACTGGCTGCTCGCGTTGAGCATGGTACCCACCGTCCTTGGCGCTTGGGTCGGCGTGGCCACCGGCGTCGGCCTCGCGCTGCATGGCGGCCTGGCCTTGATGGTCTTCCTCGGCGGCGCGTTTGCTTTCATGTATGCCATCGAAAAGACAAAGAATTCAGCTGTCGGCGTGCCGGTGCTGCTGGCCTTCACCTTCTTCATGGGGGTGATGCTGTCGGGCCTGATTGCCCGCATCCTGGGTTTTGGCAACGGGGCGATGTTGATCATGACCGCCTTTGCCGGGACTGCCGGCGTCTTCTTTGCCATGGCCACGGCTGCCACCTTTGTCAAGCGCGACCTGAGCGGGATGGGCAAGTTCCTGATGGTTGGCATGGTGATGATCTTTGTCGGCGCCATCATCAACATCTTTGTCGGCTCCAGCGTGATGATGATGGTCATTGCGGTCGCTGCCATCGGCATCTTCTCGGCGCTCATGCTGTATGACATCCGGCGCATCCTCGACGGCGGCGAGACCAACTACATCAGCGCGACGCTGGCGTTGTACCTGGATGCCTTCAATGTCTTCCAGAGCCTTTTGATGATCCTCGGCCTGACCAGCGGCGACGATTGAAACCAGCGCCTGGCTGCATGTCGAAGGGCCTCACGGGGCCCTTTTTCACGCCCGACGCGCCGTGTTGCAGCCGACTTCAATTTCGTCGAAACACGGCAATCGACTCCACATGCGCGGTGTGCGGGAACATGTTGACGATGCCTGCGCCGATGCAGCGGTAGCCGGCCTTGTGCACCAAGACATCGGCATCACGCGCCAGCGTCGCCGGATTGCAGCTCACGTAGACGACACGGCTGGGAGCTTGCCAGTCGTTTTCGGCCGGCTGCGCGGCCTCGATCAGCGCTGCCAGTGCATTGACCAGCGCGACGGCTCCTTCGCGCGGTGGGTCAAGCAGCCAACGCTCGGCCGGGCCATCGGCTTTCAACATCTCGGAGGTCGCCTCGAACAGGTTTCGCGCCTCGAAGCGCGTCGGCGCCAGTGCGCGCCGCATGGCATTGGCTGGCTGGTTAAGTTGATAGTTCTTTCGTGCCCGCGTCACCAGGCTGGCGCTGCCTTCGACGCCGACGACGCTGCCCGCGACCGTGGCCAGCGGTAGCGTGAAGTTGCCGAGACCGCAGAACCAGTCGATCACCCGGTCGCCCGGCTGCACCTCGAGCCAACGTAGGACCCGCGCGACCAAAACGCGATTGATGTGCGGATTGACCTGCGTGAAATCGGTTGGGCGAAACGGCATGCGAATGCCAAACTCTGGCAGGTGGTACATCAGTGCGTCGCCCGCCGGCCCCACCTCCTCGCCTGGCACCTCGTCGGCCGTGGCCGCAGGGGTCATCGTGCTTAGCAGACGCGCGGTTTCAGGCCCCTTGGCTTGCAGCCACCATTGAACGCCGGGATGGACCTCGGCAAAGCGCTGCAATCGCCAACGATCGGCCAAAGTGAGGGGCTCCAGATGGC
>JBDSYU010000144.1:0-6768 GCA_039925525.1 Variovorax sp. | reverse complement strand
GTGGTGCTCGACAGCACGCCGTTCTATTCGGAGAGCGGCGGCCAGGTCGGCGACCAGGGCGTGCTGATTGCCGAGGGCGTGATCTTCGGCGTTGACGACACGCAGAAGATCAAGGCCGACGTGTTCGGTCACCACGGCACGCAGACGCAAGGCAGGCTCGCCGTCGGCGATAACGTGACGGCGCGCGTCGACACCGAACGCCGGGCCGCGACGATGCGCAATCACAGCGTCACGCACCTGATGCACAAGGCGCTGCGCGAGGTGCTCGGCGGCCACGTGCAGCAGAAGGGCTCGCTCGTCGACGCCGACAAGACACGCTTCGACTTTGCCCACAACGCCCCGGTGACAGCGGCGCAGATCCTCCAGGTCGAGCAGCGCGTCAACTCCGAGGTCTTGGCCAATCGGGCAACCGAGGCAAGGGTCATGGACATGGAAGCCGCGCAAAAGACCGGCGCCACCATGCTGTTCGGCGAGAAATACGGCGAGACGGTGCGCGTGCTCGACATCGGTTCCAGCCGCGAACTGTGCGGCGGTACGCATGTGAGTCGCACCGGCGATATCGGCCTGTTCAAGATCACCGGCGAGAGCGGCGTTGCGGCCGGCGTGCGGCGTATCGAAGCCGTGACCGGCGCCAATGCGCTGGCCTATCTGCAACAGCTCGAAGCCACCGTGCATGCCGCTGCGCATACCCTGCGCGCTTCCCCGGCAGAAATGCAGGGTCGGCTGGCGCAGGTGCTCGATCAGGTGAAAGCGTTGGAGCGCGAAGTCGGCGCGCTCAAGGGCAAATTGGCGTCATCCAAAGGGGACGAATTGACAGAGCAGGCGGTCGATATCAAAGGCATCAAGGTGCTGGCCGCTCGTCTCGATGGCGCCGACGCCAGGCAGTTGCGCGAGACCATGGACAAGCTCAAAAGCAAGCTCAAGAGCGCAGTGATTGTGCTGGCGGCTGTCGATGGTGCCAAGGTGCAACTCGCCGCGGGTGTCACCCCCGATGCGCTCGGCAAGATCAAGGCCGGCGAATTGGTCAACTTCGTTGCCCAGCAGGTGGGCGGCAAGGGCGGTGGCAAGGCTGATCTGGCGATGGCTGGCGGCAGCGATGCCAGCGGTCTGCCTGCCGCGCTGGCTTCCGTGCGAAATTGGGTGGCCGAGCGCGCCTGACCGCCTTCTAAGTCGATTACTGTTCTTCTGTCTTGCCATCTTCGTTGGGCGGTCGTCGATGCACGACGAGGCCCGCCAGCAGGGCGAACGGCAGCAGCGCAAGAAATGCCTTGCTGGTTGGCGGCGCGCGGTCGTCGGCCGACTTCCGGTCGCCTTCACGGCCGCGTGGTACGTCGTCGTCCACAGACCCTTCCGGCGCTGACTTCCGCACGCGCTCGCGCGTGGCCGGGTCCCGCTCGCTCTCGCCAGGAGCCTTCTCGCCTTTTTCCTTGCCCTCGGCTGAATGATGTTCGATGAGCGCATTGATCTCCGAGCCGATGAGGATTGTCACGCCAGCGATGTAGAGCCAGAGCATCAGCACGATGACCGCGCCGACGCTGCCGTAGGTGGCGTCGTAGCTGCCGAAATTTTGCGTGTACCAGGAAAAGCCGAGTGATGCCACGATGAGCAGTACCACGCCGACAACGCTGCCGATCGAGATGAACTTGAAGCTCTGCTTGACGTTCGGCGCGAAGTAATAGATGAGCGCGAAGGCCAGCAGCAACGCCGCGATGATGATGACGATGCGAAAGATCACGAAAAACGTCAGCAACACTTGGCTGAAGCCATAGCGATCGCCGATCCATTCCTGGATCTGCCCGCCGAAGACAATCAGCGAGAACGCGCTGAGGATCAGCACCGCAACCAAGAGGCTGAGCCCAACGGCCAGTGAGCGCCCCTTGATGAAACTGCGCGCCTCTTTCACGTCGTAGGTGGTGTTGAGCTGCTGCATGATCGAGTACATGCCTGCCGACATCGCCCAGACGGCGCCGATGAACCCGAACGACAACAGGCCGCCGCGTTGTTCGCCGGTCACCTGCTGCACGACACCGGTGAACATTTCCGCTGTACTCGCCGGCAGTGCCTGGCGCAACATATCCATGATCGCTTGGTCGACATTGGCGATCGGCAAATACGGAATCACCGCCATTAGGCTGATCATCGCCGGGAAAATCGCCAGCATGAGGTAGTAACCGAGCGAAGCGGCGCCGGTGAAGATGTCGTCTTCGCTGATTTCCTGATATAGCTCTTTAAGAAACTGTTTGACTGGCACGCCTTGAAGCATTGAATCACTCCTGATGTCGCCTGAGAAGATCACAGCTTGAGCTGCCATGATGCCGGCCGCCGCTTTAACAGCTTGTCGGCCGAGCGGCCGCCCGGCCCCGATGGCGGGGTCATGTGAAAGTACGGTGAAAGTCCCGGCTCTGCGGGCGCCGAACTTGCTAAGCTCCACAGCACACGATGAGACCCGGCGCCATGCAGAAATTCGACGAGATGTACGAGCAGCTGCCCTATGCGGGGGCTGCTATCCGACCGCATTACCAGCGCTACGACCAGTGGCTGGCGCGCCAGAGCGATGACCTGATCCGCTCACGCCGCGAAGAGGCCGAGTTGATCTTCCGGCGCGTCGGCATCACCTTTGCCATCTATGGCGCCAAGGACGAGGAAGGCGCCGGCACGGAGCGGCTGATTCCCTTCGATCTGCTGCCGCGCATCATCCCGGCCGACGAGTGGGCGAGTATGGAAAAAGGGCTGGTGCAGCGCGTCACGGCGCTCAACCGCTTCATCCACGACGTCTATCACGACCAGGAAATCATCAAGGCCGGCATCGTGCCGCTGGAACAGGTAGTCAACAACTCGCAGTTTCGCCCCGAGATGATGGGCGTGAACGTGCCCAACAGCGTGTACGCCAACATCGCGGGCATCGACATCGTGCGCGCGGCGGATGCCGCCGGCAATGGCGACTACTACGTGCTGGAAGACAACCTTCGCGTACCCAGCGGCGTCAGCTACATGATGGAGAACCGCAAGATGATGATGCGGTTGTTCCCGGAGCTTTTCAGCCAGAACCGCGTCGCGCCGGTGGCGCACTATCCGGACCTGCTGCTGGAAACGCTGCGTGCCAGCGCGCCGCCGGCCACGGCTGAACCCACGGTGGTGCTGTTGACCCCCGGCATGTACAACAGCGCCTATTTCGAGCACGCCTTCCTGGCCCAGCAGATGGGTATCGAACTGGTCGAGGGTCAGGACCTTTTGGTCAAGGACGACTTCGTCTACATGCGCACCACACGCGGGCCGGTGCGCGTCGACGTCATTTATCGCCGCGTCGACGATGACTTCCTCGACCCGGAGGTGTTCCGCGAGTCGTCGCTCGGCTGTCACGGACTGATGCGCGCCTACCGCGCGGGCAATGTGGCCATCTGCAACGCGGTCGGCACCGGCGTGGCCGACGACAAGTCGATCTATCCCTACGTGCCAAAGATGATCGACTTCTACCTTGGCGAGAAGCCGATCCTGAAGAACGTGCCGACCTGGATGTGCCGCAACAAGGACGATCTGCAATACACCCTGGCCAACCTGAAGGATCTGGTCGTCAAGGAGGTGCATGGCGCCGGCGGCTACGGCATGCTGATCGGCCCGGCCGCCACCAGCACCGAAATCGACGACTTCCGCCAGGCCATCTTGGCCAAGCCCGAGGGTTACATCGCCCAGCCGACCTTGAGCCTGTCGAGTTCGCCGACCTTTGTCGACGCCGGCATCGCGCCGCGCCACATCGATCTTCGCCCGTTCGTACTTTCCGGCACGGAAGTGCAGATGGTGCCCGGCGGGCTCACCCGCGTGGCGCTCAAGGAGGGCTCGCTCGTGGTCAATTCGTCGCAGGGTGGCGGCACCAAGGACACCTGGGTGCTGCAGCGCGACTACGTGCCACGCGGGGCCTCGCAGTCGCAGTCGCAGAGCCTGTCGTCGGGGGCCGGCACCCAGTCCCAATCGCAAGCGCAAACCCAGGGCGACGCCGTGGTGCTCGGCCTTGGCGAACTCTGAGCCGGGAGATCGACCATGTTGTCACGCACCGCCGATCACCTGTACTGGATGAACCGTTACACCGAGCGGGCGGGCGACATGCCGCAGGCATTCGCGGGGGTTGCTGACAGCTGCGCGCAGCGCTTGTCATGCAACCACCAAAACACCGTGCAGCGCGTATGCGCTGCAAGCGGTGTTTGAGGCCATTCGAGGACCAGCTCATGCTCTCACGCACCGCCGATCACTTGTACTGGATGAACCGCTACACAGAGCGGGCCGAAAACACCGCGCGCATGCTCGACGTCAACTACCAGACCTCGCTATTGCCGCAGTCCGCCGCTGTCGCGCAGTTCGGCTGGCAGGGGCTGCTGTCGATCAGCGAGCTGCTGCCCGACTACAAGGCCAAGTACGACGAGATCGCGCCGAACGAGGTGATGGAGTTCATGGTGAAAGACGAGACCAATCCCTCGTCGATCGTCTCGTGCCTGAAGGCCGCGCGCGAGAATGCCCGCGCCGTGCGCGGCTCACTCACCACCGAATCATGGGAGACGCAGAACACCACCTGGCTGGAAGTCAACCGCATGCTTCGAGCGGGCGCCTTCGAGCGCGATCCGGGGCAGTTCTTCGAGTGGGTCAAATTTCGCTCGCACCTGTCGCGTGGCGTGACGCTGGGCACCATGCTGCAGGACGAAGCCTTTTATTTTTCGCGCCTGGGCACTTTCATCGAGCGTGCCGACAACACAGCGCGGTTGGTCGACGTCAAGTTCCACGCCCTCAACAGCGAGTTCTTCGGCGCCGCGAACGAGGAAGGGCAGGAGTACGACTTCTACCATTGGAGCGCCATCCTGCGCAGCGTCTCGGCGTTCGAAATCTACCGTCGTGTCTATCGCGACGTGATCAAGCCAGAACGCGTGGCCGAGTTGCTCATCCTGCGCGCCGACATGCCGCGTTCGCTGCATGCCAGCGTGGGTGAGGTGGTGGCCAACCTGGACAAGGTGCAGAGCGACCAAGGCGGCGAAACGCGTCGGCGCGCCGGCAAACTGTTGGCTGACCTGCAGTACGCGAGGGTCGATGAAATCCTCGCGACCGGGCTTCACGCCTACCTGACGCAGTTTCTCGATCGGGTCAACGAACTCGGCGCGCGCATCAGCCAGGATTTTTTGGTGCCGGCGAGTTGACCCGCGTTCAACCAAGCCGGAAAGAAAGATTTTTGAGCAAGGTCCCTGAGGCCATCCAGAAGGAACTGGCGGCACTGGCCGGCAAGCCGGAGAGCGAAATTGACTGATCTGACATTCCGGCCGGCACCGAGCAGAGCTGGCGCAGCGCCGTTTGCGGCAGGTCCTATCGCCCCATGAAGCAGCAGTTGACCGTGCGCATCGACGCCGACGTCTTCGAATGGCTGAAGGGTCAGGGCCAAGGCTACCAAAGCCGGTTGAATGCCATCCTGCGCACGGCCATGTTGGATAACTTGAGCCGATAGCGGTTTTGGCGGTGAGGGGTGGGCAGTCATCCCGACATGGCGCAACTGGCGTCGAAAGGCAGACGTAAACTCGTCGTGTGGAATGCAAATGGGATTTGAGCAAGGCGGCCGCCAATCTGCGCAAGCATGGTGTCACCTTTGAAGAAAGCCTGCCACCGCATTGGCTGACCACTTGGCCGTTACGGCGGCTGATCCAGATCATTCCAGAGGGGAGAGCCGCTTCGTGACGTTTGGAGTTTCAAGCGCGGGGCGGCTCTTGGTCATAGCGAACACCGAGCGCGCTGAGAGCTTACGCATCATCAGCGCTCGTATTGCCACGGGACGCGAGCGTCGAATCTATGAAGAAGGTTAGGCCTGTCGCCGAAGATGAACTGCGGCGCGAGTACAAGCGGGAAGATTTCGGCCCGATGATTCGGGGCAAGTATGCGAATAGTCTCAAAGCGGGATCGAACGTCGTGGTGCTGAACCCAGTGGTCGCGAAAGTTTTTCCTAATTCGGAAGCCGTCAATGACGCCTTGATGGGCCTGATCAACCTTGCGAAAACAGCCGCGCGTCCAACTCGTCGCTCAACGCGAACGGGCGCGAAGTCCCCAAGCATCAGTTAGGAGCCTGTTCATACTTCGTGCGGCAGTGCTCGACGAGCGACCCACTCTCATGCCGCGGTCGCCTGTCGCACCGCCCGTTCCCAGCGAGCCATCGCTTCATCGGCGCGCGAGCGCTCATAGGTTGGCTCGAAGCGTCGTTCGACGCGCCACAGCCCGGCCAACTCCGTGGCGTTCTGGTAATAGCCTGTCGACAACCCCGCCAGATAGGCCGCGCCGAGCGCCGTGGTCTCAGTCACCTGCGGGCGCAGCACCGGGATGCCGAGCAGGTCGGCCTGGAACTGCATCAGCAGATCGTTGACCGAGGCGCCGCCATCGACGCGCAGTTCGGCCACGGCCCGGCCGCCGGCAGCGACTGCGTCGCGGCTCATGGCCTGCAGCAGCGCGGTACTTTGATAGGCGATGCTCTCCAGCGCCGCGCGGGCGACATGCGCCACCGTGCTGCCGCGCGTAAGGCCGGTGATGATGCCGCGCGCATCGGGCTTCCAGTACGGCGCTCCGAGCCCGGTGAAGGCCGGCACCATCATGACGCCCCCGGCATCGGGCACGCTCTCGGCCAGCGCCTGCACATCGGCGCTGCTGCGAATGGCGCCCAGGCCGTCGCGCAGCCACTGCACCACGGCGCCGCCGACAAAGACGCTGCCCTCCATGGCGTAGCGCGGCGTTGCGTCGACCTGCGCGGCGCTG
>JBDSYU010000143.1:0-10718 GCA_039925525.1 Variovorax sp. | reverse complement strand
GGCGTCTCATTAGGGCCTGCTCACACTAAAGCGGGAGATGCGTTGGCTCTCCTGCCGGATGGATGCGCGAAGCGGCGCGCCGCAGGTAGTACCTCTACCTGCAAGCGTCGCGACAAAGCAGACGCCGTCAGGAGAGCCAACCCTTCGGGAAGGACGAATGCCGGGCCACAACAAAAAGTACAGGCGGCGTTGCGGCCTCTCGCATTGCCTAGTAGAACTAGGCGGCGCTCCCCGCGCCTTGCACTGCATCCCGGCATTCATCCTTCGCACTCCCGCTTTAGTGTGAACAGGCCCTAGGCGGGCGCGGTTTGGCCGGGATAGACGGCGCGCGCCTGCTTGCCGAAGCCGGGTGTCCCGACGACCTTGCCGTCGACGTAGACCGTTCGCCCACGCACGATCGTGCGCACTGGCAAGCCTCGCACCTTACGGCCGGCGTAAGGCGTCCAGCCGATCAAGCCAAGCGTGTCCTCATCGCGGATCTCTTTTTCGGCGTTTAAGTCGACCAGTACCAAGTCGGCATCGTGGCCAACCTGAATGCGGCCCTTGCCCTGCAGACCGAAGATCTCGGCTGGCCGGTATGACGTGATGCGCACCACGCGCTCAAGCGTCGTGCGGCCTTCGGCCACGGCGTCCAGCAAGAGGCTCAAGTAGTACTGCGCCGAGGGCGTGCCGGTGTGCGCCTTCCAGCCGTCGGTCCAGCCGATTTCTTTTTCTTCGCGCGTATGCGGTGCATGGTCACTCGCCAGGATGTCGATAGTGCCGTCATTCACGGCGTCCCACAGGATCGGCAAGTTCTTCTCTGGGACGTAGTACGACAGCGCATAAGAACCCAAACGCTCGATGGCCGACCAGTCGCAGCCCAGGAATAGCGCCCAGGGGTTCACCTCCACCGTCACGTTCTGGCCGCGACGCTTGGCCTCGCGCACCATCTCAACGCTGCCGGAGGTTTGCAAGTGCAAAAGATGCAGGTGCACGCCCGTGGCGCGCTGCAGGCGCAGGAGGGTTTGAATAGCGGTGTCCCAGATCACGCCATCATTGGAAGCGTATGCGCGGGCATAGGCCAGGGCATCTCGTTCGCCGCGCGCCCAATACCCCTTTTCGATGTGGTCCATCAGGGCTTGGTTGTGCGGGTGCACCATCAAGGGCACCTTCGCCTCGGCGCAGGCTTCCATGATGGCCATGATTTCGCCATGGTCGTGCACGCCGATGCCGGGCATGTGCGGATAGTCGCGGCCCGTATCGACCACCATAAAGATCTTGAAAGCGGCAATCCTTTGCTTGGCCAGCTTGGGAATTTCCTCCAGCACCGTCGCGGCCGGGTTGAAGTTGTAGTCGACGATCGAGCTTTTGGCGTATACCGCCCATTGCGCGTTCATGCGAGTGACCGAATTGGGTGGCGGCACAACGTTGGGCATACCGACTGAAGTGGTGATGCCGCCAGCCGCGCACTGGCGCGTAGCCGTTTCGATGGTCTCCTTGTACTCGTAGCCCTTTTCAGCGCCTTCGCGGTGGTGGCTGTGCATGTCGATGCACCCTGGTATCAGGGTCAGGCCAGCGGCGTCGATGGTTTCACTGGCCGGCGCTTCGCTGCCGGGTTCATAGATGCCGGCAATATGTTCGCCACGGATTCCGACCGAGCCTTTCGACTGTCCGTTCACCGACACGATCTGGCAGTTTTTTATTAGCAAGTCCAGCACGTCGTGATCCCTTATTTGGCGGAAAGATAAGAAGGGTCGTAATATTTCCGCACGTCGACTTTCGGCTCGTCCTTCGGATGGTCAGCAGGATTGATGGCGCGATCGATTTTGAAAATGTTGGTGATGGCGGCGTCCTGCACGGTCAAATCGACCGGATAGACCTTGTGCTCGACGACCAGGAATTGGTAGGAGGCCTCGGCCAGATCGAGCGGCACATTGGCTTTTGCGGCCAGAAGCGCGACGGCCTCCACGCGGTTGGCCGGATCGTTCAGCCATTCCGACGCACTGCGGCTGGCGCGCAGCATTCGCACTGCCACGTCACGATTCTGGCCGGACCATTTGGTGTTGACGATGAGCGGGGTTTGCAGGTATGGCTCCTCGTATACATCGAGGATATTCATGCCCATCTTGGAAGCCATGACGTCGAACGGCGGCGTCATGAGCGCTCCACGCACCTGGCCCGATTCCATCGCCAGAACACGATCGCGCGAATTTGGGATGGATACACGCTGGATGGTATTGGGATCCACGCCGTGCTGTTTGAGCTGATACAGCATCATATTGGTCGTACCGCCGCGCACCGCCCCCGCCGTCATTGTGGTGCCCTGGAATTGCTTGATGTCCTTGATGTCCTTGGCACCCACCAAGCGCAGTGAGGATTTCACCAAATAGCCACCAGCGATGATGATGGGGGCGTTCTGATCGATCGCACGTATGACCACATCACCGAGCGAGATGCCAACATCCGCGCTGCCGCTGGCCACCGCTTGAACCAGCGCTGGACTGTCTGCCACCTGCAGTTTCTTGACGTCGAGGCGATTGGCCTTGTAGAAGCCTTTGGTCTCGGCCACGTCATGGATCCACAAGAGGGCACCGGGCGCCAGCGTCGCAATGCGTACGGTGTCCATTTGTTGTGCCTGAACGGC
This sequence comes from Variovorax sp., assembly GCA_039925525.1. Taxonomy (GTDB): domain Bacteria; phylum Pseudomonadota; class Gammaproteobacteria; order Burkholderiales; family Burkholderiaceae_C; genus Variovorax. The sequence continues at coordinate 8,095 of JBDSYU010000143.1, read as the reverse complement.
GCTGGCGGCAACCAAGGCAAGTGTGCTTGCACAGAGCAGATTACGGATGAGCTTCACGGTAAAACCTCCAGACTAAGGTAATGTTGAAAAGAACTCAGGTTTCAAGCATGTCGGACGCGAACACATCGGCGATCTCGATCGGAGATGAAAGCAATCCATCTTCGCTGCAATAGCGCAGTCCAGCCGCAATGGCCGCATGGTTGGCGGCCAGGCCATAAGGCCAGTAGTCATTGCCCATCAGGGCACGTGTCTCCTCGAGCTCGACTGCGACCCATGGTAGCGTGACTTTGGCGGCTTGTAACACCCCAAGTTCATCCATCGCATATTGCTTGGCACGGCTGAAGGCTTCAAACAGGTTGCGTGCCAAGCCGGCATGGGATTGCAGCATCGACGTGCGTACGCCCAGCACGTGCATGATGGGAAAAACGCCGGTCCGGGCGAACCAATCGCGCTCGGCGGCGCGCCAGTTGGGGAACAGTCGCACGATGTTGGCCCCGGCTCTTCCAAATGAGGGCGGGGGATTTATGGCGATGACGCCATCCAGATCACCTTGTACCAGCATGTCGTCGAGCGTGCGCGTGCCGGCGCTGACCACGCGTACGTCGGCCGGCAGGTCAGGCAGTGCGACCCGCGGCGCCTGCGATGCCTGCATGTCGCCCACGCACCAAGTGATGTCCGAGCGGCCGATGCCATGGTCGTCACGCAGCATGCCGCGCACCACCACGGCGGCCGTGTCGTCGTAGTTGTTAAGCCCGATGGTGCAACCAGCCAGGTGTTGCGGCTGCGAAATGCCGCGGTCGCCTCGCACATACAAGGAAGCGTGGCGAAAGCTGCGCGAAAGAAACACCGGCAGAGCGGTGTAGCGCGTGTCGCCACCCGCGCGAGCGATCAGGTAGCGTGTGAAAGAGAGTTCGGCCACGTCAAACTCGGCCTGGCCGAAGGCGCGTGGAAACAGCTCTTGCGGGCGCAATATCTGGCACTGCACCTCCCAACCTTCGACCGCCACGAGTCCGTGCGCGATCGGCAGCGTGCGGTCATAGTTCCAGAAGGCGATTGAAAGGGGAGCCGGCATGGGCCGCGGGGGGCGCGGGGGTCAGGTGCTGACGACGTTGCCTTCGGGCAACTCGAACAGACCGAGCGGCACGGTCTTCAGATACTCCAGCACTTCAATGCTGTGGATGACGTCGCCGTACTTGGCATCCATGTCACGCAGGTTGACCGCGTGGGACGCTTCCGAGCGGTCGAAGCAGCCGTCTTCCACAAGGGTCACGCGGAAGTTGTTGCTGAAGGCATCGGTGACGGTGGCGCGCACGCACCCGCTGGTCGACACGCCGACCACGATCAAACTGTCGACCTTGAGCATGAGCAGGTAGCTGAGCAGCGGCGTCCCGAAGAACGCGCTCGGCTTGGCCTTGACGATGACAATGTCCTGAGGCTGGGGTGCGATCTCGTCAACGATGCGGTTGCCGGCCTGTTCTTGCTCATAAGCTTCCAGTGCACGATGGTTCTTCCACTTGCGGCTGGTGCAGTCCCACCCGTCAGGCCGCCTGCTGTTGGTGGAATAGATCACCGGCAATTGGCGTTCGCGGCATACCTCGATCAGGTCCGCGATCACCTTGACCGCCGCCCAGCCCTCGGCTCCGCACGAGTTGCGCCACTGGCCAATCGAGTCGAGGATGGACTCGGGTTTCTGACCGACGAAGTTGTAGTTGACGTCGATGATGAAGAGCGCCGGCCGTTCGCCAAAGCCCGCGCGCTTGCCATAGCCTGAAGTGGCGAAGACTTGCTTGTCGCGTTCTGTCAGAAAGGCATCCCAGATGCGTTCAGTCATGCTGCGACCTCCACTGTGCGGCGGGGGGGTATGCGCCGATGCGATCGCCATAGTGTCGCGTCCTTCATCCGCTTGCCCGCCCACGTGGCCGTCGATGTACGCAATGCGCCCGGTCGCCAAAACGTGCAGCGCCTCGCCGCGAAAGTGCCACCAGTCCTGATCAAAGCGCACAAGTGTTCTCCGTTGGCTTGCGGCGGCGGATGATGTCCAGCACTTCGGACACAAAGTCGCGCGACAGCCCGCGTGTAATGAAGACGATGCGTGACTGATGTGAACCGGCCGGCCAAGCGGCCAGTTTAACGGGTGGATGAAACAGGCGCTGCACTGCCTGCACCACGATGGGTCGGTCTTGTCCGACGATATCGAGCACGCCTTTGACACGTAGAAGATCGGCGCCATGGGCCATCACCAGTGCATCGAGCCACGCCGACACGTGCTCCCAATGCAGGGGCTGGTCGAAGGTCAGGCAAAAGCTGCCGATGTCTTTGGAATGGCGGTTGATGTCGTGCTGGTGTCGGCTGCCTAATTCGCCGGCTTCATGGGCCTCGTTGTGTCCGCCGCGTATGGAGTGTTGGTCCTCGTGATGATGGTCGTGTGCATGAGCCGCTTTGCCATCGTCGGCTTCGTCATAGCGGTCGGCCCGCAGCCATTGCATCACAAGCTCCGGCTTTGTGGCGGGGTCATAAACGTCGGGGCTGTCGAGCAGACCCGCTTCGGCGACCAGCCGTTGGGGTGCGCCCGGATTGAGGGTCGCGAGCCGCGCGCGCAAGTCCGGCAGATGCGATGCGTCGAGATCGGTCTTGGAGATGATCAGCTCGTCGGCCACCGCCACCTGCTTGAGCGCCTCCGGGTGGCGCTCGATGGTGTCGAGACCAAGCACTGCGTCAACTACTGTGATGACGCGCGCCAGCCGATAGACACGTGCAACAGGGAACGTGATCAGGGCCTGGATGACAGGAATCGGATCGGCCAGGCCAGTGGTCTCGATCAAGAGCCGCTTGTACGGCCGGACCTCACCACGCGCACGCTTCTCAGTCAGGTCACGCAAAGTTTCCACCAAGTCTCCGCGCACCGTGCAGCACAGGCAGCCGGTTGACAACTCGATGGTGTTGTCATTGCTCGACGCGATCAGCGAATGGTCGATGCCAATCTCGCCGAATTCGTTGACGATCACCGCTGCGTCCGACAATTCGGGACTCGCCAGCCATGCGTTCAAAAGCGTCGTCTTGCCGCTGCCGAGAAACCCGGTCAAAACTGAAACCGGCGTTCTGTCTTGTGGGTTATCCATGAAGAGTTAGCTTGATTGGCATCCAAAGCATTTCAACACGGCAACCAATGTCAATTTTGCTAAGCTGGCCTATATGGAGAACCAACTCTCGCCATGATTCAACTCCCCGATCGCCAACCTTGTCAGGACGGTGAACGCGATCGCCGGAAAGCTGCCAAAGTTTAAGTTCAATGATGCCTTCGTTTCCAGGCCGCAGAGAGGACGACCGCTTCCTGACCGGGCGAGGTCGCTACACGGCGGACTGGGCCATGCCGGGTGCACTTTACGCTGCGTTCCGACGCTCGGACTATGCGCACGCAAAGATCCTGTCAATCGACACGCGTGCTGCTGCGCAGCTACCGGGCGTCGTCCGGGTACTCTCGGCAGCCGACATCCCAGAAAGCTTGTTCGGAACCATTGTCCCTTCGGTCCCGTTTCGCGATCGATCAGGCTGCGCCATCCTTGTTCCACCCCGACCGATATTGGCTCGCGAACGAGTCCGATTTGTAGGAGAGGAAATCGCAGTAGTGATCGCGGAATCGGCGACGGTCGCTGCGGACGCGGTCGAACTCGTCGAAATCGACTATGAGCCGCTTTCGGCCGTGGTCGGAGCCGAACGGGCCTTGGCCGTTGGCGCGCCGACGCTGCATCGCAACGTACCAGGAAACGTGTGCTTTGATTTCGAGTATGGGGACGGCGCGGCGACCGAAAGACTGCTGAAAAGTGCGGCGTATCGAGTCCATGCAGTCGTTAATTCGCCTCGTGTGTCCGCCGCACCGATCGAACCTCGGTCGGTATTGGCGTGGTACGACGCCGGTCGGGGCACCTATGAAATACGCTGCAGCAATCAAGGGCGTGAGCCCATGATCTCGCAGCTCGCGGAGATGCTGAAGGTGGGCCGTGAGCGCATCCGCATGCATGCGGTGGACGTCGGCGGCGGCTTCGGTCCTCGCAGTGCGCCCTACCCAGAGTACGCCATCCTGCTCGAAGCGGCGCGCCTTATGGGCCGACCGATTCGTTGGAGCAGCACGCGCGGCGAAGATCTCCTGTGCGATAGCCACGGCCGCGGAGTGCGGCTTGAAGGAGAGCTGGCTCTGGATGCGGACGGTCGTTTTCTCGCGCTGCGCACCGACTGGCTTTGCGACCAGGGCGCGTATCTCACAGCGGCCGGCCCGGTTACCAACACCATCAATGGATGGCTTTTGGCCGGCGGGGGGTACCGGATGCAGGCCGTGTTCGGTCGGCATCGCCTGGTGCTGACGAACGCCAATCCCCAAAGCGCGTATCGAGGCGCGGGGCGCCCGGAAGCGAACCTCATCCTGGAGCGGCTTGTCGATAAAGCATCGGTAGTCATGAAGGCCGACCCGATGCGTTTGCGGCAACTCAACGCTCTTGACCATGGCTCCTTCCCGCATACGACACCGACAGGAAGTGTTTTCGATAGCGGCGACTATCAGCGCCTTCTCGAAATTGCCGCCCTCGAATCAAACTGGACGGGTTTCTCCGCCCGTCGGGAGGAGGCTGCATCCCGCAAGCGGCTGCGGGGGATCGGCTGCGCCCTCTTTGTAGAACCGTGCGGTGGCGGCTCCTTACCCTCAGATCAAGTTGCGCTTCAATTCGCTGATGACGGTTGCATCGAAGCATTCGTCGACAACACCTCGAATGGCCAGGGCCATGAGACAACTTTCCCAGCGCTGATTGCGGCTCGATTCGGGGTCGATCCGGCGACGATCTTGCTTAAATCCAGTGATCCGGACGGCCCCGAAATCAGAGGCAATGCCAGCATCGGGTCACGGTCGTTGATGGCACAAGGGAGTGCGCTCATCAGCGCAGCGGACGAAGCGATTCGCAAGGGCCGAATCATTGCTGCCGAATTGCTGGAAGTCGCCGTCGACGATATCGAATTCGCCGACGGCCGTTACCGCGTGGGCGGCACTGATCTCAGTGTCGGGTTTGTCGACGTTGTTCGTGCCGGCGCTGATAGAAAAGCGGTTACTCATCCTCTGAACACACTTCATGCGCAGCCGTCCCCCCGAGCTTTCTCAAGCGGGGTTCATGTAGCTGAAATCGAAGTGGAGCCCGACACAGGAGAAATCTCGATCGTGTCCTATCTGGCCGTTGACGACATAGGCAACGTCGTCAACCAAGTCTTGGCAGAGGCTCAGATTGTGGGCGGGGTGGTCCAAGCCCTCGGTCAGGTTTTCGCAGAGGCGTGCTCTTACGACGTTGAGTCTGGGCAGCTGCTCACAGGCAGCTTCATGGACTACGCTATGCCGCGAGCGGAATCGGTTCCACCGATACGGCTCATATCTGCACCGACTCCCAGCCCCACCAATGTGCTTGGCGCCAAAGGTGCAGGCGAGGCAAGCACTACCGGGGGCATTGCAACACTCTTCAATGCCATATGCGATGCACTGAGGCCCTGTGGAGTTGAAGACATTGCGATGCCGGTAACTCCGTTTCGAATATGGGAGGCGATCCAACGGGTTGGCCATGACCGGAATCCGGAGGCTAAAGCATGAAATTGCGCATCGGCATCGGCCGCTACGACCGAAGCCAAGCTCTGCCGGACGGACGGAACCGCGTCGCGACCAAGAGCGGCCTGAAATCATTCTCTACAAAGCGCTGAAATAGCCACGGGGGTCTTTCGTCAAGGCCACCGATACGATCCACGTGAAGGTGGCCAAAGCGCCGATCCACGCCGCGATACGCAGACCTTTGTCGCGACCGGGCTGCAGAGCCTTCAGGCCCAGCGCGATGTAGATCAGCAATCCGACGATCTTTGCTGCCAGCCAAGGCTCGATCCCGGCGCCGCGCGCAAACACGAGCGCAAGCGCAGACAGCAGCAAAACACTGTCGACAACGTGCGGCAGCGTTCTGGCCGCCCTGCTTCGCATCCAGCGAGCTCCCGCGAACGAGCCCCAGCCACGGGCGGAGAAGCCGATGCCCGAGAGCACGACGCAGGTCACATGGACCGCTTTGAGGATGGAATAGCTCATGGGTAGACCGACCCGTCTCAGCATGTCAACGCTTCAGCTCGCCGCGCTTGTCGCGCACCTCGGCCCACTGGTCGGCGTCCGGCAGCGGCGCCTTGGTGCGGGTGATCGGTCGCCAGAGCGTTGCCAGTTCGACGTTCAAGGCGATGAAATCCTGCTGGTCTGCCGGCACGTCCTGGTCGGCATATATGGCCGAGACCGGGCACTCCGGCACGCACAGGGCGCAATCGATGCAATCATCCGGATCGATGGCAAGAAAGTTCGGTCCTTCTCGAAAGGCATCGACCGGGCATACATCCACGCAATCCGTGTACTTGCAACGGATGCAGGACTCGGTGACGACGAATGTCACGCGTTGCCCTACCCATCCCTGCCGTCGAGCCGCGTCGTCGCCAGCCACGGTGCGTAGATCGCCAGGTAGATGGCGAACGCCGCGCTCCAGGGAATGGCGGCTGCGAGCATCAGATCGGCCAACCAGAGCGGCGAAATCAATGCCGCGCCGACGCGCAGCACGGCGGCCAGCATCACCAGCGCGTAAGCCAACGCCTCGGCCTTGGACGCGCGCAGGGGCCGCCCCGTATGACCGCGCGCGGTACGGGTGATCATGCCGATGATCAGCCCGGCCGTGGCACCAATGGCCAGCGCGTGCAGGCCGGCAGAGCTGCCGATCCAGCCGATCTGCGCCAGGGCCAGCAAGGCGAAGCCGATCGCCAGCCAGCCGTACGCGACATGCAGGATCCACAGGATCGGACGGCCGCGCGCGACCCATGGCTTCCATTGCCACTGTCGCGCCACATGGAGCACCGCTGCAAGCGCCAGCGCGAAAGCCGTGAGACCCGTGAAGGCTGGCAGCGGCTCGAAGACCCAGAGCGCCAGCGCCAGCGCTGTGACGATCAGTGCGGCGCGGTCCAACGTGGCTGAGGCGCGCAGCTTCAGCCCGGGCGTCGCGTTTGTGGTGAAGGCGGGCAGCACCCGCCCGGCAATGACACATTCGATCATCACAACAAGCGCCAGTGAGGCATGCAGAGCCCGTAGAGGCGAGCCAGCGATGAGGCCCATGGCGGTCAGATGGAAGTCCAGATTGCAGAGCGCGAGCAGCAGCAGGATCACCGGCAGGACGAGGTTGCGACGACTGCCGCCGCGCAGCAGCACCACGGCAAGCGCGACAGCGACAAGCGGCAACAGCACCACGTCGAGCGCCGCATACAAGATGGAGGGGCCGGTGAGCGCAGCAACGCGCGCTGCCAACCACACGAGAAACAGCGCGCCGAGCCAGATGCCGCGCGGTGTGTCGAGGCCGGTCCAGGCCTTGCCGGCCGTCAGCAGAAAGCCGACGATGACGGCGAGCGCAAATCCGAACAGCATCTCGTGGGCATGCCAAAGCAAAGGCGCAACTGGCGCTGGCCATGGCAGGTAACCCAGGAACACCGCCACCCAGAGCGGAATCGCCAACACGGCGAACGCCGCAGCGCCCAGATAAAACGGCCGAAAACCCAGCCGCAGCAACGGCCAACCTCGCGGCGACGAGGCCGTCGCAGCGGCAGTTGATGCAAGTGGCAAAGGTTGCATGGCAGCACGAGATCAAAAAGCGAAAGTTCCGGCGGACCCATCGAAGTGTCGCGGCGACTTTAACATGCATTGCGTGTGCATCTTATAAGCAGACGCTCAAACATGTATATTCAACACATGTTCAAGGGCATCCATGCGACTGTCTGACTACACCGACTACACGCTGCGGGTACTGATGTACTGCGCGGCACGGCCAGAGCAACGCGTCACCATTGGCGAGCTGGCCGATCACCACCTGGTGTCCAAGAACCATCTGATGAAGATCGTCAACGATCTCGCGCGTCAGGGCGTGCTCGAGACGACGCGCGGTCGCGGCGGCGGCTTGCGCTTGCTCAAAGCACCGCGACGTATTCGCGTCGGCGATGTGGTGCGGGCCTCGGAGACCGATTTCCGCTTGGTCGAGTGCTTCGATGCAGCCACCAATCAATGCAC
>JBDSYU010000142.1:0-4940 GCA_039925525.1 Variovorax sp. | reverse complement strand
CCCAGTGTTACTGGCTGGGCTCGCAGGCTCGAAGCGCTCTGGTACGCATCTACGGCGCCGCCGACGTGTTCGTCTATCCGAGCCGCACCGACACCTTCGGCCTGGTGATGCTCGAGGCGCTGGCCTGTGGCACCCCGGTGGCCGCCTACCCGGTTGCCGGACCGTCCGACGTGGTCGGCACGTCGGACGGTGGCGTCTTGGGCGACGATCTGCGTGCAGCCGCCCTGCGTGCACTCGACGTGCCACGGCAACGGGCGCGGGCCCGCGCCTTTGCGTTCGATTGGCAGCGAGTCAGCGATCAGTTCGTCGGCCACCTGGCGCCGATCCGGCGAACGGTTCGAAGCGCCGTGACCGAATGCGGCTGAGAAGCCGAGCGCAGGGCCGCCTTATTTGCGGACCGGTTCTTATTGTCAAAACGCGGTCACTCGGTTGTCATCCCCGGCCGATAAGGTGCACCTTCACCTCCGCGCATGCACCCGATCGTGTCGCCTCTGCTGCCGGTTTCGCCAATCCATCTGGAGTCCTGATGCGCCCCGTCCTCCTTGTTTTTGCACTGGCTTTTGCAAGCCTGGTTTCACCCGCCTTCGCAGCCGATCAGGACCACGGAGCGCCCGAGCGTGTTCGCGGCCACCCTGACCTGGACGTGCAGCTCGGGCCACGGCCGTACTTTCTGGTCAACGACATGAGTGACGGCCCGCTCAAGAGCGAACTGCAGGCATGCGTCGATCGGATGCGAATCCGCCCAACCGATTTTTCCATTGGTCATCGCGGTGCCCCGCTGCAGTTCCCCGAACACACGAGGCAATCCTACGAAGCCGCTGCGCGCATGGGTGCGGGCATCGTCGAATGCGACGTGACCTTCACCAAGGACAAGGAACTGGTCTGTCGGCACGCCCAAAACGACCTGCACACCACCACGAACATCCTCGACACGCCGCTTGCGTCGAGGTGCCTCAAGCCGTTCACGCCGGCCACCTTCGACGCCAGCGGGACGCTCGCCACACCGGCCAGCGCCGAATGCCGCACCAGTGAAATCACTTTGGCCGAATTCAAGACGCTGCGCGGCAAGATGGACGCGTTCAACCCGCGTGCGCGCACGGCGGCCGAATACATCGCCGGCACGCCTGGGTTTCGCACCGATCTGTATGCGGGATCGAGCAGCGGCACCTTGCTCAGCCACAAGGAGAGCATCGAGCTGTTCACGCAGTTGGGCGTGAAGATGGTGCCCGAACTCAAAAGCGCCAGTGTGACGATGCCCTTCGACGGCTTCACGCAGCAGGCTTGTGCGCAAAAACTGATCGACGAATACAAGCAGGCGGACGTATCGCCGCGCCGCGTCTGGACGCAATCGTTCGACAAGAACGACATCCTGTACTGGATACAGAACGAGCCGGCATTTGGGCGCCAGTCGACTTTCCTGGATGGCGCCGAAAAGGTTGCTGATCTGCCGACCGCCGCACAACTCGGGAGCTATCGGGCCGATGGCATCCGCATCGTCGCACCGCCGATCTTCGCGCTGCTCGCCCTCGATGCCGGGGGCAACATCGTGCCCTCGCAATATGCCCGCGACGCCAAGGCTGCGGGTCTGGACATCATCGCCTGGTCGCTCGAACGCTCGGGCATGCTTGCCAACGGCAAGGCCGGGTTTTATTACCAGACCGTCGACGGTGCGTTCAAGCGCGAAGGCGATGTGATGCGTGTGCTCGACGTGCTGGCCCGTCAGGTCGGCATCGCCGGCATGTTTTCCGATTGGCCTGCGACGGTGAGCTTCTACGCCAATTGCACGGGCTTGCTATGAACCCGGGAGCAAAAGCATCATGAACGCAAACGTGATTGAAGTTCAGTCGCTGCAGAAGAGCTTCAAGGGCAAGCCGGCCTTGCGCGATGTGTCGCTGTCCGTGCAGAGCGGAGAAATGGTGGCGCTGCTCGGCGCGTCGGGCTCGGGCAAGTCGACACTGCTTCGACTGCTCAACGGTCTGCACAAGGCCGATGCCGGCTCGGTCAGCGACGTGCGCGTGCTGGGCCGCCTGGTCCAGCGCGGCGGCGCGCTGGCGCCTGGTGTGCGGGTGTTGCGCTCGCAAGTTGCTTCGGTGTTCCAGCAGTTCAACCTGATCGACCGCTTGTCGGTGATGACCAATGTCATGACCGGGGCCTTGCATCGACAGCCGATGTGGCGCGCGCTCACGCGGCAGTTCTCGCGCGAGGAACGGTCGCTGGCTTACCAGGCGTTGGCCCGCGTCGGCATCGAGGGCTGCGCCTGGCAGCGCGCCTCGACCCTGTCCGGCGGACAGCAGCAGCGTGCCGCGATTTCGCGCGCCCTGGTGCAGCAGGCCAAGATCATCCTCGCCGACGAACCGATTGCCTCGCTCGACCCCGAATCGAGCCGCCGCGTAATGCAGTTGCTGGCCGATCTCAACGCAGAACTCGGCGTGACGGTGCTCGTCTCGTTGCATCAGGTCGAGCATGCATTTGCCTTCTGCCCGCGCACCATCGCGCTGCGGGCGGGTCAGGTCGTTTTCGACGGGCCGACGAAGGCGCTGGATCAAGACAGCCTACGTGATCTCTACGGCTCGCAGGCAGAGGAGTTGCTGGCGCCCAGGCAACTGCGTCCTTCCCCCGAGGTGCGGCCGACGCCGCATCGCGTTCCCAGTCTTCGCGCGGCGTAGTAACGCCTTTTTTGTTCTCAACCTCAAGGAGTATTCACATGAAAAACTGGATCAATATCGGTTGCCTGGCCGCCGGCTTGGCGCTCTCCGGCGGCGCTTCGGCGCAAACCGACGAAATCAACTTCGGCTTGATTTCCACGGAAGCTTCGTCCAACCTGAAGGCGGCGTGGCAGCCGGTGTTCGACGACATGACCAAAGAGACCGGCCTCAAGATCAAGGCCTTCTTCGCCACCGACTATGCCGGTGTGATCGAGGCGATGCGCTTCAACAAGGTACAAGTGGGCTGGTTCGGCAACAAGTCAGGCATCGAGGCGGTGGATCGCGCCGACGGTGAGGTGTTTGCCAAGGTGGTCGGCAAGGACGGCAACGAAGGCTACTACTCGATCCTGGTCGTCAACCAGGACAGCCCGATCAAGTCGCTCGGCGATGTGCTGGCCAAGCGCAAGGAACTGACCCTCGGCTTCGGCGACCCGAACTCGACCAGCGGCACGGTCATTCCCGGTTACTACGCCTTTGCCAAGAACAAGATCGATCCGATGAAGGATTTCAAGCGCACCTTGCGCGCCAGTCACGAGACCAATCTGCTTGCAGTGCTCAATGGGCAGGTCGACGTGGCGACCAACAACACCGAGAGCTGGGATCGGTTCTCGCATACCCACCCCGAGCAGTTGAAGAAGGTGCGCGAAATCTGGCGCTCGCCGCTGATTCCGAGCGACCCGATCGTCTGGCGCAAAGACCTGGACCAAGGCGCGAAGACCAAGATCCGCGATTTCATGCTCGGCTACGGTAAGAAGCCGGAAGAACAGGCGATCCTGAACAAGCTGGGCTATAGCAGCTTTCGTGCCTCCACTGACGCGCAACTGGTCCCGATCCGCCAGATCGAGTTGGCCAAAGACCGCGTCAAGGTCGAGGCCGATGCAAACCTCTCGGCCGAAGAAAAGAACAAGCAATTCCAGCAGATCGACGACAAGCTGGACGCCTTGGGCCGGCAGGTGGCCAAGGCCAACTGAAGTTGGCCCACAGGAACGCTCCGGTGAACACCACGTCTGTTCGCTTGGCGGGAATCGGGGCGGCTCCTCCCGCGGTTGATCCTGCGGCGATCGCTGAAGCCGCGGGACCACGCCGATCCTGGACCTTTTGGCTGGGTTGGGGCCTGCTGCTTGCACTGCTGGCAGGGTCCTGGAACGGCGCAGAAATGCGTCCGCTGGATTTGATCCGCGACGCCGGGAACATTTTTGAATACGGCCGCGGTTTCTTTCCGCCCGACTTCCACGATTGGCGCAACTATGTCGTGGAAATGATCGTCACGTTGCAGATCGCGCTCTGGGGCACGGCGCTGGCCGTCGTCGGCGCCATCCCTCTGGGTCTGCTGGCGTCGAACAACATGGCACCGTGGTGGATCCGTCAACCGGTGCGCAGGGTGCTCGACGCCTGCCGCGCCATCAACGAGATGGTTTTCGCGCTGCTGTTCGTAGTGGCGGTGGGCTTGGGGCCGTTTGCTGGAGTACTGGCGCTATGGGTCCACACCACCGGCATCCTCGGCAAGTTGTTCTCCGAAACGGTGGAGGCGATCGACCCGCAACCGGTTGAGGGCATCCGCGCGACCGGCGCCAACGCCCTGCATGAAATTCTGTTCGGCGTCATCCCGCAGGTGCTGCCGCTGTGGCTCTCCTACACCTTGTACCGCTTCGAATCGAACGTGCGCTCGGCCGCAGTGGTCGGCATGGTCGGGGCAGGCGGCATCGGCATGGTGCTCTGGGAAGTCATGCGCGGCTTTCAGTACGCGAAGACGGCCGCTGTGCTGCTGCTCCTCATCGTCTGTGTCACTGCGATCGACATGATGTCGGCGCAGTTGCGCAAGCGCCTTGTCTGACCGCCCGCCAAGCCCTCGATGAACTTGATCGCCGCCATCGAAGATCTGTTCGAACGCCACGGCGACTCGCTCTACGAGGGTGAGCGTCAGGAGGCGGTCACGCCGCTGGAACATGCGTTGCAATGCGCCCAGTTGGCTGGATGGGCGCATGCGGCACCGCCGCTTGTTGCCGCCGCGCTGTTGCACGACCTTGGGCATCTCCTGGCTTCGTCGGAACCGAGAATTACGGGCGGCGCGGATGACACCGATGACGCCGACGACGCACACGAGTTGCGTGCATTGCCGTTCCTGGCGCGCGCGTTCGGCTCCGCAGTGACCGAACCGGTGCGCCTGCACGTTGCGGCCAAGCGCTACCTGGTGCGGGTGGATGAAAAATATACGTTGCAGCTTTCGCCAGCGTC
>JBDSYU010000141.1:0-26854 GCA_039925525.1 Variovorax sp. | reverse complement strand
ACGCGGCCATCGACGCGCTCACGCAGGGCGACGTGGGCAAGGACATGTTCGCCACGCTCGAAAAAGCCGGCGTGGTGCCGCTCGCCTGGGGCGAGAACGGCTATCGCGAACTGACCAATTCCAAGCGCGTGGTGCGCACGCCCGAAGACCTGAAGGGCCTGAAGATTCGTGTCGTCGGCTCGCCGCTGTTCCTTGACACTTTTACCGCGCTCGGTGCCAACCCGACGCAGATGAGCTGGGCCGACGCGCAACCGGCGTTCGCCAGCGGTGCGGTGGACGGCCAGGAGAACCCGATGTCGATCTTCACGGCGGCCAAGCTGCAAAACGTCGGCCAGAAATACGTGACGATGTGGGGCTACGTGGCCGATCCGCTGGTCTTCGTTGTCAACAAGGACGTCTGGGCTTCGTGGACGCCCGAAGACCAGAAGATCGTGCGCCAGGCCGCGATCGAAGCCGGCAAGCAGGAGATCGCCATCGCGCGCAAGGGCCTGGCGGAGCCCGGCCAGCCACTGCTCAAGGACATCGCCGGCATGGGCGTAACCATCACGCAGCCGACCCAGGCCGAACGCGAGGCGTTCGTCAAGGCGACGCGTCCGGTTTACACCAAGTGGAAGAGCCAGATCGGCAACGACCTCGTGGCCAAGGCCGAGAAGGCGATCGCGGCGCGAGGCAAATAGCCGCACCTGTGGCATCGGCAGCGGCCCGATCGGGCCTTTCTGCCGATGCCGATGCCGATGCCGATGCCAACGTTGTTCATCCACGCATGACCTACGAACATATTTCCGTCACGCCGTCGTCGCCGCATATCGGCGCTGAAATCGGCAGGGTGGACCTGACGCGCAGCCTCTCCGACGTGCAGGTGGCGGAACTCAAGCGCGCATTCCTCGAGTTCCAGGTGGTTTTCTTTCGTGAGCAGCAGATCGACTTCGAAGACCAGATTCGCGTGGCGGGTTTGTTCGGCCCGCTCGGCCGTCACGTCGGCGCCAGCACCATCAGCAAGACCACCGACCATCCGTTGGTGCGCAAATTTCACTACGACAAGACGTCGACGCGCATCTCGGGTGAGAATTTTCATAGCGACCAGTCCTGCGCCGCGATCCCGCCCTTGGGCTCCATGCTCTACAACCACACGGTGCCGCCCAATGGCGGCGGCGACACGATGTTCGCCGGCATGTACGCTGCCTACGATGCGCTCTCCGACAACATGAAGCGTTACCTGGCCGGGCTGACGGCAACGCACGATGGCACTCGCGTGTTCGGCCCTGGCACACCGATCTCGGTGCACCCGGTCATCACCCGGCATCCGGAGAGCGGCAGGAACGTCATCTACGTGAACACCGATTTCACGTCGCATATCAACGATGTGCCGCGCGCCGAAAGCGCCCGCATCCTGCAGTTCCTCTATGAGCATTGCACGCGGGCCGAGTGGACCTGTCGCTTTCGCTGGCGCGCGCACTCGATCGCCTTTTGGGACAACCGGTGCACGCAGCACAAGGCCATCTGGGACTACTGGCCGAACATACGCTCGGGCTTTCGGGTGCAGGTCGAGGGCGGGGCGCCACCCGTGGCGGGCAAGTCGGTATCGGGGGCATGACCTTTGCATGCTTCTTTCGCGTTCTTGAAAGGGCGTTTCCCGTGACCCGTACCACCCGCCTCATCCGGCAACTCCTTGTCTTCGCCGGCATCTTGCTCGTGGCCTCGCCAGGCATGGCGCAGACCTATCCATCCCGGCCGATCAAACTGGTGGTTCCGTTCGCAGCCGGAGGCTCGTCGGACGTACTGGGCCGCGCTGTCGCGAGCGCCATGTCGAGCGGCCTGGGCCAGCCGGTGGTGGTCGAGAACCGCCCCGGCGCCGGAGGCCAGATCGGCGCCGCGGCCGTCGCCAGCGCCCCTGCCGATGGCTACACGATGCTGTTCGGGACCAACGGCATTCTGGGCATTGGCCCTGCGCTCTACAAGAACCTGCCCTATTCCCCGACCAAGGATCTGGCTGCTGTCGGCATGCTGCACACGCTGGCCAACGTGTTGATCGTCAACAGCGCGGTGCCGGCATCGGATGTGGGGAGCCTCGTCGCATACGCCAAGGCCCACCCGGGCGCCCTCACCTACGCCTCGGCCGGCAACGGCTCGGCATCGCACCTGGCGGCCGAAATGTTCAAGTCGACGGAAGGTGTCGACATCGTCCATGTGCCTTACAAGGGCGGCGGCGCGGCCATGCCGGATTTGCTGGCGGGACGCGTGTCGATGATGTTCGAGACCATGCCGAGCGCCCTGCAGGCCATGAAGTCGGCGCAGATTCGCGGTTTCGCCGTGACGACGCCGAGCCGGTCGGCCGTGGCACCGCAACTCGCGACGTTGCAAGAAGCCGGTGTCGCTGGTTTCGACTTCACTTCCTGGACCGGCTTGTTCGTGCCTGCGGCTACGCCGGCTGCAATCATCCTGCGACTGAACGCCGAGACGCGGCGCATTGCTACCGATGAAAAGTACAAGGAACTGTTGAATTCAGTGGGGACGGATGTCGTGACGTCCTCACCGGCGCAGCTGAGCGATTACATGAAGAACGATATCGCGCGGACAGCAAAGATCGCCAAGGAAGCAAACATCTCGATCGACTAGCGTCTGCGCACGCAGCGCGACGCTCAGTGCTGCAGGATCTTGTCCAGAAAGTCGCGCGTGCGTGCTTGGCGATTCTCGGGGTGTGCGAAGAACTCGTCCTTCGAGCAATCTTCCAGGATGCGGCCGCCGACGTCGATGAAGATGACGCGGTTGGCCACCTTGCGTGCAAAGCCCATCTCGTGCGTCACCACCATCATTGTCATGCCTTCTTTGGCCAGCAGCACCATCACGTCGAGCACCTCGCCGACCATTTCCGGGTCCAGCGCCGAGGTCGGTTCGTCGAAGAGCATGACGATCGGATCCATCGACAGCGCGCGCGCGATCGCCACCCGCTGCTGCTGCCCGCCCGACAGCTGTCCGGGGTATTTGTCCTTGTGCGCCATCAGACCGACGCGATCGAGCATCTTCATACCGCGTGTTCTGGCTTCATCCTGGCTGCGGCCCAGCACCTTGATCTGCGCAATGGTCAGGTTTTCAGTGACCGACAGGTGCGGGAACAATTCGAAATGCTGGAAGACCATGCCGACACGCGAGCGCAGCTTCGGCAGATTGGTCTTGGGGTCATGCAGCGGGATGCCGTCGACGGTAATCTCGCCCTTCTGAAACGGCTCGAGCGCATTGACGGCCTTGATCAGCGTCGACTTGCCCGAACCCGACGGTCCGCAGACCACCACCACGTCGCCCTTGTCGATGCTGACCGAACAATCGGTGAGCACCTGCACTGGGCCATACCATTTGGAGACGTTTTTGATATCAATCATCGACATGATTCTTTCCCTTTTCGAGGCTTGTCAGCTACGCGGCCAAACTGGAGGTTTCCGAACACGCAGGTCGACCGTGGTGGCCGCCGTGGAACCGGCTTTGCCGGGCCACTGGCGGTGCCCCCGGTGAGGGGGTTGGCGGAGCGGACACGAAGTGCCGCGCAGACTGGGGGAGAGCCATGTCATCGAATGATGGCAATCTTCTTTTGCAGTCGCTTGACCAGCCACGACAGGCAATAGCAGATGACAAAGTAGGTCGCAGCGGCCAGGATGTACGACTCGCGGGTGGCGTTCAGATTGCCGCCGGCGATCGAGAAACCATGCAGCATGTCGTGCGCCGTGATGATGTAGACGAGCGACGTGTCCTGGAACAGGATGATGGTCTGCGTCAGCAGGATCGGCAGCATGTTGCGAAACGCCTGCGGCAGGATCACCAGCTTCATGTTCTGCCCGTAGGTCATGCCCACGGCTTGGCCGGCAAAGACCTGGCCGCGCGGGATCGACTGGATGCCCGCGCGCATGATCTCGCTGAAATACGCCGCTTCGAAAGCGACGAAGGTGATCACCGCCGACAGATCGGCGCCAATCGGCCGGCCGATGAGTTGCGGCACCAAGAGAAAGAACCACAACAGCACCATCAGCAGCGGCACCGAGCGCATGCCGTTGACGTAGACCGTCGCCGGCCACATCAGAAGTGGTTTGCCCGACAGCCGCATCAACGCTAGGATGGTGCCGAAGACGATGCCGCCCAGGGTGGAGACGGCCGTCAGGATCACGCTGAAGTAGAAGCCCTTCAAGATGTAGTTCTGAACCACATCCCAGGTGAAGAACGAAAAGTCGAGGACGCCCATTTCAGTGTCCTCCACCGCCGGTCGATGCCACGAAGCCCGGCACCCGCACCCGCTTTTCGACCAGCGCCATCAAACGGTTGATGGTGAAGGCCGAGATCACATACAGGATGGTCACGCCGAGATAGATCTCGATGCCGCGCGAGGTTTCTTCGGCGGCTTGCTGGGCGAAGAAGGTGAGTTCGGCAATCGATACCGCAAAGGCGATCGACGAGTTCTTGAAGATGTTCATGCTCTCGCTGGTCAACGGCGGAACGATGATGCGAAAGGCCATCGGCAGCAGCACGTAGCGGTAGGTCTGCCAGGTGGTGAAGCCCACGGCCATCGCGGCATAGCGCTGGCCACGCGGCAACGCCTGCACGCCGGCGCGCACCTGTTCGGCGATGCGCGCCGAGGTAAAAAAGCCGAGCCCGAAAACGACAAGAACCAGCTTGGGCGTTTGCGCAAAGAACGGAAATACCACCGGCACCACGTGATACCAGAGAAAGATCTGCACCAGGAGCGGAATGTTGCGAAAGAGTTCAACCCAGGCGTCGCCGATGCGCACCAGCCAGGGACTGTTCGGCAACGTGCGGATGGTGCCAACGAGCGAGCCCACCAGAAGGGCCACCAACAGGGAAAGGATGGACACCTCGATGGTCTGACCCCAGGCGTGGAGCATCCAGCGCAGGTAAGTCTCGTTTTGTGCAGACCCGATGCAGCCCGCAACGGGTTGCCGGTCGATCGTGTCCAGGCAGTAGATTCCCAATTCAAGTGCCATCCGCCGCTCCTCGATTCATTCTTGTGACTGCCGCACGCAAAAACGCCTCACGCCGTGAGAGCGGGAGGCGTATTTCCCAAGCAAATTATTTCTTGGCGTAGTCTTCAGCCGGCTTGTCGTTGGGCGACTTGAACAGGCCCTTCAGCGTTTCGCTCATCGGCAGGTTGACGCTGGTGTCCTTTGGCGGAATCGGCGCCATGAACCACTTGGCGTAAAGCTTCTCGAGCGAGCCGTCGGCCATCATCGCCTTGATGGTGTCGTCGACCCCCTTCTTCATGGCCGGATCGTCCTTGCGGAACATCACCGCGATCGGCTCGACGCTGAGCGGTTCGCCGACGATGGCGTAGTTCTTCGGATTCTTGGACGAGGCGATCAGGCCCGCCAAAATGTTGTCGTCCATGACGAATGCATCGGCCCGACCCGATTCCAGCAGCAGGAAGCTGTCGGCGTGATCCTTGCCATAGACCTCGTTGAACTTGATGTCCTTGGCGCGCTCGTTGCGACGCAGCAGTGCGACGGAGGTGGTGCCGGTGGTGGTGGCCACGTTCTTGCCAGCCAGTTGAGCGACCGACTTGATCGGTGAATCGGCCTTGACCGCTGTGCGCACCTCGGTCACGAAGGTGGTGTCGCCGAAGCTCACGTCCTTTTGACGCGTCGCATTGTTGGTGGTTGAGCCGCACTCGATATCGACGGTGCCGTTTTGCACCAGGGGAATGCGGTTGGCCGAGGTGACCGGGGTGTACTCGATGGTGGCGGCAGGCGCCAGCTTTTTCAGAATCTGCTGGCACAGCTCGACGTGGTAACCGACATATTTGCCGCCGCCGAGCGTGTACGACAGGGGCGCCGACGATTCGCGCACGCCCATCACGACTTTGCCCGAAGCCTTGGCCTTGGCCAGGGTGTCGTTGGCCTGCGCAAAGGCGCCGCCGGCAGCGAGTGCCACCAAAGTGAACGCCAGAAGTTGTCTTTTCATTTGGGAATCCTAGAAAGGGAATGGAACGGATGGATGCCACCATCCGCAGCCTCAGAACTGCGGGCCGAAAGCCGAAGCTGTCTCTGTGCGCGCGCCAAACATTCAGACGGCGCGCATCGTGACACAGCCCATTCGACTCGACAAGCAGGCTTCGTGCCTGTCACGTGTGCATCGCAGGCCTAGTATCTCCTGTGTCAGGCGATCGGCGTTAGGGGTTTGTCTGGAGTCGCCGGCAAGGCTCAAACTGCTTCCGGCATGCCGACCACGGCGTCCGACGAGGTTGCCGTCGAGGCGGCCGTCGACGCCTCGGACTTCTGCAGCGCCCACATCTGCGCATAGTGGCCGTCCTCGGCAAGCAGTTGCACGTGGGTGCCGCGCTCGACGATGACGCCGGCTTCGAGCACCAGGATTTCGTGCGCATCAACCACCGTCGAGAGGCGGTGCGCGATGACCAGCGTGGTGCGGTTCTGCGCAGCGCTTTGCAGCTCGCGCTGGATGGCCCGCTCGTTAGTCGAATCCAGGGCTGAGGTGGCCTCGTCGAAGACGAGGATCGGCGGGTTCTTGAGCAAGGTACGGGCGATCGCCACGCGTTGCTTTTCGCCGCCCGAAAGCTTGAGGCCGCGCTCGCCGACCGGCGTGTCGTACCCCTTGGGCGTACTGACGATGAACTCGTGAATGCGCGCCGCTTTGGCCGCCGCTTCGACTTCATCGCGCGTGGCCCCGGGCTTGCCGTAGGCGATGTTGTATTCGATGGTGTCGTTGAACAGGACGGTGTCCTGCGGCACCGTGCCGATAGCGCGCCGCACACTCGCCTGCGTGACGCTGCGAATGTTTTGCCCGCCGATGCTGATGCGTCCCTGCTGCACGTCGTAGAAGCGATACATCAGGCGCGCCATGGTCGACTTGCCCGAGCCCGACGGGCCGACCACCGCCACCGTCTTTCCCGCCGGGATCTCGAAGCTCACATGCTTCAGGATCGGGCGCGACGCCTCGTAGGCAAAGCTCACGTCTTCGAAACGCACCGTCGGATGATCGAGATCGAGCGGCACGGCGCCCGGCGCGTCTTGCACCTCGCGCTCCTTTTCCATGAGGACGAACATCTTGTCCAGGTCCGTCAGGCTCTGCTTGATCTCGCGGTAGATTACCCCCAGAAAATTGAGCGGGATATAAAGCTGGATCATGAAGGCGTTGACCATGACCAGGTCGCCCAAGGTCATGCGGCCTTCGACCACGCCGGCGGTGGCCCGCCACAGCATCAGTACCAGACTGACCGCGATCAGCAATTGCTGCCCGATGTTGAGGAGGCTCAAGGTGCGCTGACTCTTGATGGCAGCCTGGCGATAGCGATCCAGGCTCGAATCGTAGCGAGATGCCTCGAATTCTTCGTTGTTGAAATACTTGACCGTCTCATAGTTGAGCAACGAATCGACAGCGCGGCTTTGTGCCACCGAGTCGAGTTCGTTCATGGTCTTTCTAAACTGCGTGCGCCATTCGGTGATGGTCACGGTGAATGCAATGTAGAGAACCAGCGCCGCGCCGGTGATCCACACGAACAGCGAATCGAACTTGACGCCGAGGATCGTCAACACCAATGTCAGCTCGATCGCCGTCGGCACGATGCTGTAGAGTGACATCGAGATCAGAGAATGCACGCCGCGCGTGCCACGCTCGATGTCGCGGGTCATGCCGCCGGTCTGGCGCTCCAGGTGAAAGCGCAGGCTCAGCGCATGCAGGTGCCGGAAGACCTCCAGCGCAATATTTCGCGCCGCGCCTTCGGTGGCCTTGGCGAACACCAGCTCGCGCAATTCGCCGAAGAAGGACGTGGAAAAGCGCAGCAGACCGTACGCCACGAGCAAGGCGATCGGCACCACCAGCAGAGCCTGTGCCGTGGCTTCGGCGCCGGTCTTGGGCGTCATGCTGTCGACCAGATTCTTCAGCAACACCGGCACGCCAATATTCGCCAGCTTGGCGCCGAGCATGAACAACAACGCCGCGGCGCCACGCCACTTGTACTGCCACAGGTAAGGAAAGAGCCGCTGAATCGTCGCCCAATCCGAGCGATCGTTGCGCGCCGGCACGCCAGCCGAAGAGGGGGTATCTAGAGAGGAAAGGGCTTCGCCGCTGCGGCGCATAGGGGACAATCGTTGACAGCCTGTCGAAGCACGTCTTGGGGTCGAGTCGTGCTGCTGTGAGAGGCCCGCTGGGCCACTCATCATGTTTACATTGTGCCGATGTCCAACGAATCAAACACCAGCGCTACGGCGACTCACGCCACACTAGCCATCTTGAAGAGCCTGCCGACCGACATGGAGCTCGTCCTGAAGGTGATTCCGATGCCGGCCGACACCAATGCCAATGGCGACATCTTCGGCGGCTGGGTGATGGCGCAGGTCGACCTGGCGGGCTCGGTGATTCCGGCACGTCACACGCGCGGGCGCATGGCCACCGTCGCTGTCAACGAATTTGTCTTCAAGCAGCCGGTACGGCTCGGCGACATCCTGTCGCTCTACTCCCGGTTGGTGCGCGTGGGCCGCACCTCGGTCACCGTCAAGGTCGAAGTCTTTGCCGAGAATATTCGCGCTCAGGGCGCGTATGTGAAGGTGACCGAGGCGACGCTCACTTATGTGGCGATCGACGACAACGGCAGGCCGCGGCCGATCGAGCGAGCCGTTACGGCTTGAAGCCGACGTGTCTCCCTGGTTTTTATCTTCGAAAACTCAGTAGTTGCTGAAGTCCGGCTTGCGCTTCGCCATGAAAGCGGCGAAGGCTTCGCGGGCTGCCGGCTGGCGCAGCATGCGGCCGAAGCTCCGGCCTTCCACGTCGATGCGCTCGAGCACTTGCGCCTCTTGTCCCATCTTGAGAAGCCGCTTGGTTTCAATAAGCGACGACAAGGGCTTGGCAGCGAGTTTGCGCGCCTGCGCCTGCGCGATGGCGTTGCACTCGGTGGGCGGCACCAGGCGGTTGACCAGGCCGGCTTCGAGCGCCGCCTCGGCCTGGAACGGTTCGCCCAGCAGCAACGCCTCTGCGGCCCGGTGATAGCCGAACATCTGCGCAGCCAGCAAGCTGGAGGCGCCCTCGGGCACCAATCCAAGGTTGACGAACGGCATCGAAAACGCCGCGTTGTCGCCGGCATAGACCAGGTCGCAGTGGAACAGCAACGTCGTACCGATGCCCACTGCCGGGCCGCAGACGGCGGCGACAATGGGCTTGGGAAAGATGGCAACGCAGCGCAGAAAGCGCATGGCCGGCGAATCGGCCATCGATTGTTCGGCAGGCGCGGTCGCGGCTTTGGCGAAATCGCCGATGTCGTTGCCGGCAGAAAAAACGGTGGCGTCACCCTGGATCAATACGCAGCGAACGGCTGTATTTTTCTCGGCATCGGTCAAGGCCTCCGTCATGGCGTCGTACATCGCTGCAGTCAGCGAGTTCTTGCGCTCGAGGCGGTTGAAGGTCAACGTCATGACGCCGGATTCATGGTGCACGAGGATGTCGGTCATGGTGTGTCCTGAAAGTGATTGAAAGCCACGGCCGCGTTGGCCAAAGGGTGAACCAGCTGTCATTCCTTGAAGTAAACGATCTGGCTCGAGGTGGCGACGAGCTTTCCGGCCCCGCTCCACAACTGCGCGCTCTGGTCGAAGAAACCATTTTCATAGCGTTGACCCACCGCGCGCGCCAGTAGCCAACCCGGCCCGACCTCGGCCAGTTCCGCCGCGCCGACATGAAAGTAGGTGGTGATCGAGACCGTGCCGGCCGGCACGTGCTCGGCGCGCCGCAACCATACACGCGGATAGAACACATCACTCATTGCGGCCAGCGATGTGAAATCGAGCGCGCGCGGTTCACTGTCGCGCACCCAAAAGCACGGTCTCGCTGTGGCTTGTCGAGCCGTCCCATCGCGCCGGTAGGTCACCGCGGACGACGCGCATGTCGTAACGCGACAGCCACTCCAGAGGCGCCGTGCCGAACAGGCCGCGCTTGACCTCAGATACAGGAGGCACATCAGGCAACGGCGTTTCACTATTACCCCATGTGCTGCGACGCGCCGCCGTCACAGCGGTGGCGGTGGTGCTGATCGCCGGCACGCCGGCCGGCCCCGGTTGCGAAATCGTCATGGTCCAGTGCTGGGTCGAACGATTGGTGCGCACCGGCGTGGCCCGCACTTCGAAAGTGCCTTCTGCGATGGCCGCGGCGTAGTTGACGGTCAGCGCGATGGGCGCACCCAGCAGCCGTGGGTGATCGAGCACGCTCTGCAGCACGACGGCCGCAGTCGCCCCGCCAAACGGCCCGACCATGTTCCAGTAGCCGGGCTCTTGGCGCCGGTAAACACATCATGATCGCTGCCCTCGGGCTGCAGAGCGATGGCTTGGTCGAATGGGTGGACGGTCATGGTTCATGTTTCTGTTTCGGCTGTCGACAACAAAGCGGCCACCGGAAGTTCCGCGTAGCGAGCGGGATGAGATGCAAGGCGCGGGTGGCGATCAACCGGAGCGACCCTCAGGGTCGTGAGGATTGACCGACGGGCCCCGCAACGCCGCAGATCGCCCGCGCAGTAGCCAGTTAACACGCTTCGAAGATGGCGGCGGCGCCTTGTCCCATTCCTACACACATCGTGACCATCCCGTACTTGAGCCCGTTGCGCCTGAGCGCATGCACGACAGTCGCACTTCGAATCGCCCCCGTCGCCCCCAACGGATGCCCCAGCGCGATGGCCCCGCCCATCGGATTAATCTTTGAAGGATCAAGCTTCAGCGTCTCGATCACCGCCAGCGATTGCGCGGCGAAGGCTTCGTTGAGTTCGATCCAGTCCATCTGTTCCTGCTTGAGACCGGCGTAGCGCAACGCCGCCGGAATCGCTTCGATCGGACCGATGCCCATGATCTCCGGCGGTACGCCCTTGCTGGCGAAGCTGACGAAGCGCGCCAGCGGCTTCAGCCCGAAACGCTTGACGGCAGCCTCGCTCGCCAATATCAAGGCACCGGCCCCATCGGAGGTTTGCGAACTGTTGCCCGCGGTGACCGAGCCGCGTGCGGCGAACACCGTGCGCAGTTTGGCCAGCCCTTCGAGCGACGTATCGGGCCGCGCGCCTTCATCTAGATCGACGGTACGTTTCTTGACGATGTTCTCTCCGCTCTCCAAATCCGGTGAACGCTCGATGACTTCGATCGGCGTGATCTCGTCGGCAAACTTGCCGGCCTTCTGCGCCGCCAGTGCCTTCTGGTGCGAAGCCAGCGCGAAGGCGTCCTGCGCCTCGCGACCGACCTTCCATTGCCGTGCCACCTTCTCGGCCGTGAGGCCCATGCCGTAGGCGATGCCCACATCGCCCTCACGCTCGAAGATTGCCGGTGACAGAGAAGGCGAGTTGCCCATCATCGGCACAAGGCTCATGCTCTCGACGCCCGCCGCGATCATCACCTCGGCCTCGCCGACGCGGATGCGATCGGCGGCCATCTGCACGGCCGAAAGCCCC
Organism: Variovorax sp.; assembly: GCA_039925525.1. Lineage (GTDB taxonomy): Bacteria > Pseudomonadota > Gammaproteobacteria > Burkholderiales > Burkholderiaceae_C > Variovorax. The sequence continues at coordinate 15,429 of JBDSYU010000141.1, read as the reverse complement.
GAGGCGCAAAAGCGGTTGACAGTGATGCCGCCGACGCTGGTCGGCAACCCGGCGAGCACGGCGCCGATGCGTGCCACGTTCAGGCCTTGCTGCGCTTCGGGAATCGCGCAGCCGCAGATGATGTCTTCGATCGCCTTTGGATCGAGCCCAGGCGCCAATGCCAGCGCCGCCTTGAGCGTCGTCGCGAGCAGATCGTCGGGTCGGGTATGACGGAAAAAACCGCGATGCGATTTGCCGATCGGCGTGCGCGTGGCGGCGACGATGTAGGCGTCCTGAATCTGTTTCATCAATGGCTCCCTGATGGGCTGAACTGTTCAAGAAACACCGCGGAACCGGCTTTGCCAGGCCGCTGGTGTTGCCCCCTGCAAGGGGGTCGGCGAAGCGACACAAAGTGCGCGAAGACTGGGGTGGGCTAATTTCTCAGCGGCTTTCCGGTGCTCAGCATGCCCATGATCCGTTCCTGCGTCTTCGGGTGGACCACCAGTTCGCAGAAGGCTTTGCGCTCCAGCGCCATCAGGTATTCCTCCGTGACCAGTGAGCCGGCATCGACATCGCCACCGGTCACGACATGGGCGATCAGGCTGGCAATATGAAAATCGTGATCGCTGATGAAGCCGCCGTCGCGCATATTCACCAACTGGCCCTTGATGGTCGCGGCGCCGCTGCGGCCAGCGACGCGGAACGGGCGGCGCAGCGGGGCGCGCCAATTGGCGTCGTGCATCGCCTGCGCTTGCTGCAAGGCGACGTAGAGGAGTTCATCCTTGTTGGCGACGATGACATCGCCATCGACCAGGTAGCCGAGCTTTTCGGAATCGAGGGCACCGGTGCCGACCTTGGCCATGGCCGCAGCGCTGAAGCCTTCGGTCAGGAATGGCAGCAGATCGGTGCCGGTCGACGCTGCGGCGTTTTCTGCGGCGCGCCGGGCGATGTAAGTGAGGCCACCGGCACCCGGAACCAGGCCGACACCCACCTCGACCAACCCGATGTAACTCTCCATGGCGACAACGCGACGCGACGAATACACGGCGAGCTCGCAACCGCCGCCAAGCGCCATGCCGCGCACTGCTGCAACCACCGGCACGCCGGCGTAGCGCAGCTTCAACATCGTCTGCTGCAATTCCTTCTCGGCCCCATCGACGGCGCCGATGCCGGCCACGACAAAGGCCGGGAGCATGGCCTGCAGGTCAGCGCCGACCGAGAACATCTCGTCGGGCGACCAGATCACCAACGCGTCGTACTCGGCTTCGGCCAATTCGACCGCAGCGGAAAGCGCCTCGGCCACATCAGGGCTGATCGCATGCATCTTCGAATGGATGCTGGCGATCAGGACGCGACCGCCAGAAGGGTCGTCTTCACGGTCCAGCGTCCACACGCGGACGTCGCCTTCGTCGGTGATCGTCGTGCCGGCCGTATGGGGATCCGGCGCGCCAGCACCAAACACGCTTTCCGGGAACAGCTGACGCGCATGCACCGGCAAGCGACGCCGAGCGATAAATTTGCCCTCGGCGGCGCTCCACGAACCTTCATGCGTGTGCACACCGCCGGCTTCCGCGACCGGGCCCTCAAACACCCAACGCGGCAACGGCTCCGTGGAAAGCGCCTTGCCGGCATCGATGTCGGCCTGTACCCACTGGGCCACCTGCTTCCAGCCGGCTTCTTGCCACAGTTCGAACGGCCCTTGCTGCATGCCAAAGCCCCAACGCATGGCGAGATCGATATCGCGCGCGGTTTCAGCGATGTCGGCCAGGTGCACGGCGGCGTAGTGAAAGCCGTCGCGCAGAATGGACCAGAGGAAGCGGCCTTCGTTTCCCTCGCTCTCCCGCAGCAGGCGCAGGCGCTCACCCGCCGGCTTCTTCAACATGCGCGCATAGACCTCGTCGGCCGTTGCGCCGCCTGGCACGTAGTCGCCCTTGTCCAGATCGAAACGCAGGATGTCGCGCCCTACCTTTTTATAGTACCCGGCACCGCTTTTCTGACCCAGGTTCTTCTTTTCGAGCAGCGCCGCGAGCGACGGCGGTGTTGCGAAGTTGGGATAGAAGGGGTCGGACCTTTCGTTGAGTTTGTCTTGCAACGTCCGGATGACATGCGCCATCGTGTCCAGGCCCACCACATCGGCCGTGCGAAAGGTGCCCGAGCTGGCGCGGCCGAGCTTCTTGCCGGTGAGGTCGTCGACCACGTCGGGCGTCAATTCCAACTTCTCGGCTTCCTTCATGGTCGCCAGCAAACCGGCGATGCCGATGCGGTTGGCGATGAAGTTGGGTGTGTCCTTGGCGCGCACGACGCCCTTGCCAAGGGTGCATGTGACAAATGCTTCCAGATCGTCGAGCACCTGGCCGTCGGTCGCCGGTGTGGCGATCAACTCGACCAGGAACATGTAGCGCGGCGGGTTGAAGAAGTGGATACCGCAAAAGCGCGGCTTCAGCGCATCGGGCAGTGGCCGGCCGAGCTCGGTGATCGACAAGCCAGAGGTATTCGTTGCCAGGATGGCATGGGGCGCGATGTGCGGCGCGATCTTCTTGTACAGGTCGTGCTTCCACTCCATGCGCTCGGCGATGGCTTCGATCACCAAATCGCAGCCGGCCAAAAGCCCCAGATCATCTTCATAGTTGGCTTGCTCGAGCAGCGCCGCGCCATCGACGTTGCCGAGCGGCGCGGGCTTCAGCTTCTTCAGGTTGTCGATGGCCTTGGCAACGATGGCGTTGCGCGCCGCGCCCTTGGCCGGCGCGCCGTCGGCGTCCTTGGCTGCGAGGTCGAACAACACCACCGGCACGCGCACGTTCACCAGATGCGCAGCGATCTGCGCACCCATCACACCGGCGCCGAGCACGGCAACTTTTTTAGCTTGAAAGCTGGACATCGAATTTCCTGAATGCGCCACAAAAAAGCGCGTACCACATGGCCGCTGCTACCGGGCGTTCGATCTGAAAGGCTGATTGAATTACGGCACCCGGTGCCAGGTCTGCGTGCGCCAGAAAGGCCCGAGGTAGCCGCGCACCTCGAGCTTCTTGCCGCCATCGACAGGCGTGTAGCCGGCGCGATATTCCTTGCCGTTTTCGGGGTCGAGGATCTTGCCGCCCTCCCACAGATCCTTGCCTTCGGCTTTCTTGCCACCACGCACGATCTCCAGGCCGACCATCGGCAGGCCCTTGCGATCGTCCGAACACTCGATACATCGGGCGTCCGCCGGCGCCCCCTCCCGAAGCAGCTTCTCGATCTTGCCGGACAGGCCGTTGGCGCCCTCGATGATGCGGATCAGCGACTTGGGTTTGTCGGTCTTGTCGTCGATGGTTTGCCAAATGCCGACTGGGCTCATCTGGGCCCAAGCCGGAAGGGTGATTGCTGCCAGCAGCAATGCGGCAATGGTTTTTTTCATGGTGTCTCCGATTGGATTGAAAGAGTTTCCGTGCGGACGAGGCGAACCTACGCGAGCGCCGCTTCCGTGTCCATCAGCGGCCGGCTGCCGGCGCGCGCGGTGCGCATCAGCGATGCGGTTTCGGGGAACAGCTTGGCAAAGTAAAAACGCGCCGTCTGCAGCTTGGCGACATAGAACGGATCGGCATTGCCCGATGCAATCTCACGCAGCGCCACGGCTGCCATGCGCGCGAACAGGTATCCGAAAACGAAGTGTCCGGCGACACGCAGATAGTCGACAGCGGCCGCGCCGACTTCGTCGGGATTCTGCGAACCCTTGAAGCCCAGCTCGCTGGTGAACTTGGTGAGTTGATCGCCCAGTTGCGCGATCGGCGTGATGAACTCGCTCATCTTCTCGTTGACGCCTTCCTCCTCGACCAGTTGCGCCACCAGCCTGCCGAACTTCTTGAGCGAGGCGCCGTTGTTGCCGAGGACCTTGCGCCCGAGCAGGTCCAGCGACTGAATCGTGTTGGTGCCCTCGTAGATCATGTTGATCCGGTTGTCGCGGGTGAACTGCTCCATGCCCCATTCCTTGATGAAGCCATGACCGCCGAACACCTGCATGCAGGCATTGGTCGCGATGTGGCCGTTGTCGGTGATAAAAGCCTTGACGATCGGCGTCAGGAGAGCCACCAGTTCGCCGGCGTCCTTGCGCGCCTTCTCGTCGGGGTGGTGGTGCTCCTTGTCGAGCAGCAACGTGCAAAAAATCTGCAGCGCCCGGCCACCCTCGGCATAGGCCTTGGCCGTGAGCAGCATCTTGCGCACATCGGGGTGGACGATGATCGGATCGGCCGCCTGATCCTTTGCCTGTGGCCCCTTGAGCGAGCGCCCCTGGTCCCGATCCTTGGCGTAGGCCAGTGCGTTCTGAAACGCCACTTCGGTAAGGCCGAGCGACTGGTTGCCGACGCCCAGCCGCGCCGCATTCATCATGACGAACATGGCGGCCAACCCCTTGTTCGGCTCGCCGACCAGCGAGCCGACAGCGCCGTCGATGACGATCTGCGCTGTGGCGTTGCCGTGGATACCCATCTTTTCTTCCAGGCCACCGCAATAGATCGGGTTGCGTGCGCCGAGTGAGCCATCGTCGTTGACCATGAACTTAGGCACGGCGAACAGACTGATGCCCTTGCTGCCTTTGGGCGCATCGGGTAGGCGCGCCAGTACCAGGTGAACCAGGTTGTCGACCATGTTGTGCTCGCCGGCCGAGATGAATATCTTGTTGCCGGTGAGCTTGTAGTTGCCATCCGCAAGCGGCTCGGCCTTGGTGCGCAGGAGGCCCAGGTCGGTGCCGCACTGCGGCTCGGTCAGGCACATCGTGCCGGTCCATTCGCCGCTGGTGAGTTTGCGCAGGTAGGTCTTCTTCTGCGCCTCGCTGCCATGCGCGGCCAGCGCTTCATAGGCGCCGTGCGACAGCCCCGGATACATGGTCCATGCCTGATTGGCGCTGTTGAGCATCTCGAACAGACATTGATTGACGACGAAGGGCAAGCCCTGGCCGCCAAACTGCGGATCACACGACAGCGCCGGCCAGCCGCCTTCGATGTACTTGGCGTAGGCCTCCTTGAAGCCGTCGGGCGGCGTCACTTCGTGACTGGTGGTGTCCAGCGTGCAGCCCTGGCGGTCGCCGCTGGCGTTCAGCGGCAAGAGCACCTCGGCGGCAAATTTGCCGCCCTCCTCGATCACCGCGTTGATCGTGTCGACATCGACGTCGGCATGCGCCGGCAGTGCGCGCAGCTCCTCGGTGACGTGGAGCACTTCGTGCATGACGAACTGCATGTCGCGCAGGGGCGGGGTGTAGATGGGCATGGCGTGGAACTCCGGAGTCGAATCAGGCGGGGGTTGTGGCGCGGGCCACTATGGCGGCCGCGGTGAAAGTTGGTTCGAGCGGCGCCGGTGATGCAGGCGCAGCCCAGCGCGCGACGATGTGCTCAAAGCCAACGCCAGCGCGCTCGATCGAGCCTTCCGCGCGCAGGAATCGCGCTTCGTAGTGCGAGGCAAGGATCAGCGCATGGATCTCGAAAACGATCTGTGCCTCGTCGGCGTCGGCGCGCAGATGGCCGGCCGATTTGGCTTGCCCGATGGTCCGGCGTACTGCCGCGAGCCAGGTGCCAACCGACTGCGCCAACGCATCGCGCACGGCGCCCGGTCGGTCGTCGAACTCGACGGCGCCGCTGATGTAGATGCAGCCCGAAGCAATCTCGGCGGAGGTGCGACTCATCCAATTGGCGAACAAGGCGCGAAGCCGGGGTAGGCCGTACGGCGCTGCGAGTGCCGGATAGAACACCTCTTGCTCAAAGCGCTGGTGGTATTCCTGAACGACGGAGATCTGCAGTTCCTCGCGCGATCCAAAGTGCGCGAAGACGCCCGACTTGCTCATATGCGTGGCCTCGGCCAAGGCGCCAATCGACAGTCCTTCCAGGCCGATCTCCGCAGCCAGAGCCAAGGCGGCGTTGAGGATGACGCCTTTGGTTTGTTGCCCTTTGCGAGGCGTGCGAGAAGGTTTGACCAAGCGGCCGGCGGACAAGAGCATCGAATTTATAAGTACGAACGGTCGTGCTATTTTGCCTGGGAATTTCGATTTGGCAAGGCCATGACCGAGCGGACGAAAGGGTTATTTCGCGGAGCGCAGGGCCCAGCGCTTCCCCGCGCCAACTCAACAGTCAAAAAGGCGTGAAGAAATCGTAGCGAGCGGCCGGAGGTTGCGTTGAGGACCGGAGCCGTACTGCCGTACGGCGAGGACCGTAAATGCAAGATCGGAGCGCGCAGTAGATTTATTCATGCCTTTTTTCATGCCTTCTCGTAGCGGCGGCCTTCTTCCAGCAACTCTGGCGTGCCGATCACTGCGTTCAGCTCATCGAAATCCAGCATCTGCGCCCGCCAGGGTTGCGTGCTGCGATGCTGGTGCAGACTGGCGTAATAACCCTGCAGCGTACGCACCACGGCACGCGCCGTGCCGCCGGGAAAAATGGCGATGCGATAGCCGTGGGCCTGCAAAGCATCGGCGTCCTGAATCGGCGTCTTGCCGCCCTCGACCATGTTGGCCAGCATCGGCACGCGCGCGGCAAAGCGATCGCATGCCGTTTGCATGTCGGCCGGTGAACGCACTGCTTCGATAAACAGCGCATCGACGCCGCAGGCCAGGTAGGCTTCGGCCCGATCGAGGGCAGCATCCAGCCCTTCGACCGCCACCGCGTCGGTGCGCGCCATGATCAATGTATGGTCTGAGCTGCGCGCATCGAGTGCGGCCTTCAGCTTGCCCGTCATCTCGCGCTCACTGACCAGCGTCTTGCCGTCGAGGTGGCCACAGCGCTTGGGAAAGCCCTGGTCCTCGATCTGGATCATCGCCGCCCCGGCGCGCTCGAAACCGCGCACTGTGCGCTGCATGTTGAGCGCGTTTCCGAAACCGGTGTCGGCATCGACGATCACCGGCACCGCCACGCGCTCGGTGATGTGCGCCAGCGTGTCGGCGACCTCGGTGTACGTGGTGAGGCCGACATCGGAGCGACCGAGGCGGGTGTAAGCAATGGAGGCGCCGGAAAGGTACAGCGCCTCGAAGCCTGCCTGCTCGGCCACGAGCGCTGTCAATGCATCGTAGACGCCTGGCGCAACGACGATGTCGGCCTTTGCCAGTCGCGCCTTCAGGCTTCGATCATTCATGTTGGCTCCTTGTTCACCTTCATCGTTTGAACGCCACCACCTCTTGCCGCTGATCGCCCAACCCTTCGATACCCAGCGTCATCACATCGCCGCGCTTCAAATAGAGCGGCGGCTTCCTGCCCATGCCAACGCCCGGCGGGGTGCCGGTGGTGATGACGTCGCCGGGCATCAGGGTCATGAACTGGCTGACATAGCTGACTAGCTTGGCCACGCCGAAGATCATCGTCTTGCTGCTCCCGGTCTGCATGCGCTGGCCGTTTACATTGAGCCACATGCCGAGCTTTTGCGGATTGGGCACTTCGTCGCGCGTCACCAGCCAGGGGCCGATCGGCCCGAAGGTGTCACAGCCCTTGCCCTTGTCCCAGGTGCCGCCGCGCTCGGTTTGATACTCGCGCTCGCTGACATCGTTGATGGTGCAGTAGCCGGCGACGAAATCGAGCGCCTCCTTCTGAGAGACATAGCGCGCCCGCGTGCCGATGACCACACCCAGCTCGACCTCCCAATCGGTTTTGACCGAGCCCTTGGGCAACATCACCGGATCGTTGGGCCCCTGGATGCAACTGGTCGTTTTCATGAAGACGATCGGCTCGGGCGGCACCGGCAGGCCGGATTCGGCGGCGTGGTCTGCGAAGTTGAGGCCGATGGCTACGAACTTGCCAACGCCGACTACCGGACAACCGAGGCGAGGCTTGCCCCTGACCAGAGGCAGATTCGCCATCTTCAGCTTTCGCAGCCGTGCCAACGCTGTGTCGCCCAGTTGCGCGGGGCCAATGTCATCGATCGCCGCCGACAGGTCGCGCAAAGCGCCGTCGGCATCGATGAGACCGGGCTTCTCCTTGCCAGGATTGCCATAGCGAACGAGTTTCATGAAAGCTCCTCTTTGTTGTGTGAGTAGTTCTGATGGTAGCGGTGCTGCTCAGAGCTTCATCAGATCGTGATGCCGCCGTCGATAGACCAGGCCTGACCGGTCACGAAAGCCGCTTCGTCGCTGGCCAGGAACACCACCAGCGGGGCGATCTCGTGCGCCTGCGCCAGGCGACCCAGCGGTTGCCGGGCGATGAAGGCCTCCCGCGCCGCTGCCGGATCGGCGTTGGCGTTGATGCGCTCGGCCAACGATGGCGTATCGACGGTTCCCGGGCACAGCGCGTTGCATCGAATGCCCTTGCCGACGTAATCGGCGGCGACGCTCTTGGTCAGGCCGATCACCGCGGCCTTGCTGGTGCCATAGACGAAGCGGCTGGCGAAACCTTTGATGCTCGAGCAGACACTGGCCATGTTGATGATGCTGCCCCCGCCGGCCTCGATCATGCTTGGCAGCGCCGCACGAATGGTCCAGAACTGCGCGCGCACGTTGAGCGACAGGGCGAAGTCGAGCTCGTCGTCGGTGGCGTCCAGCAACGTGCCGTTGTGCACCACACCGGCGCAATTGAAAAGCACGTCGAGGGCCGGCAACCCCGCCATGAACCGGTCGATGGCCGGCCGCTGCAACACGTCGAGCGTGCCGCACTCGATGTTCGGCATGCCGGCATAGGCTTCGAGCAACTTGGCGTTGACGTCGGTCGCCCACACACGGGCGCCTTCGGCTGCCATCGCCAGCGCACTGGCGCGGCCGATGCCTTGGCCGGCCGCGGTCACCAATGCCGTCTTTCCCTTGAGTCTCATGCGTGTTCTCCTTTGATTGGCGGCTTACAGGGTTAGGCCCGATGGATGGCATGGCGCGACAGCCGTACGCTGCGCCAGCGCTTTTTGTTGGCCTGGCCGATTGTCGGACACGGCCCGCGCCTTCTGATTCCTTTCCATCCACAACGGAGACTCCACCATGCTTTTTAACAAACGATTGGCGCTGCAGGTTATCGCCACCGGCGCATTGGCCGCTGGCGCGCTGGGCCTCGCCGGACCCGCGCAAGCGCAGACCAAGCTCAAGTGGGCGCATGTCTACGAGACCTCCGAGCCGTTCCAGAAATATGCGGTGTGGGCGGCCGATGAAATCAAGAAACGCAGCAACGGCAAATACGAAATCCAGGTGTTCCCGGCCTCCAGCCTCGGCAAGGAATCGGACATCAACCAAGGCCTGACGCTCGGTACCGTCGACATCATCTACACCGGTGCCAGCTTTGCGGGTCGCAGTTACCAGCCGCTCTCGGTCACCTACTTTCCGTTCATCTTTCGCGATTCGGAGCACCTGCTCAAATACGCCAAGAGCGACGTCTTCAAGGAACTCTCCAAAGGCTACGACGACAAGACCGGCAACCACATCGCCGCCCTCACCTACTACGGCGCGCGAGACGTCACCTCCAACGCCGCACACCCGGTGCGCACGCCGGCCGACATGAAGGACTTGAAGATTCGCGTGCCCGATGCGCCTGCTTACCTGGCGTTCCCCAAGGCCCTGGGCGCCAACCCGACACCGATCGCCTTTGCCGAGGTCTATCTGGCGCTGCAGAACGGCACCGTCGACGCCCAGGAAAATCCGCTGCCGACGATCGAGGCCAAGAAGTTCTACGAGGTGCAGAAGAACATCTCGCTCACCGGCCATATCATCGATTCGCTGCTCACCATCATCTCGCCGACGGTCTGGAAGAAGCTGTCGGCCGACGAGCAGAAGATGTTCGAAGAGGTGCTTCAGGAAGCCGCCGACAAGACCGGTCGCGAGATCATCGCCTCCGAAGAGCGCCTGGTCGACGAATTCAAGAAAAAGGGCAACAACGTGATCACGGTCGACAAGAACGCCTTCCGCGAAGCCGTGCTCAAGAACACCACGCCGGAGGCGCAGGGCTATCGGCAACAGGACTACGACCGCATCATAGGTATCAAGTAACCCCCCCAGTCTCGGTGGCACTTCGTATCCGGTTTCGCCCACCCCCAGTCTGCGCGGCACTTCCGTGTCCGCTGCGCCAACCCCCTTGCAGGGGGCGACACCAGCGGCCCGGCAAAGCCGGTTCCGCGGTGTCCGCTTGAAAAGACAGTCGTTCTGCGCATTTTGTTAGAAGCATGGCCCTGATTGATCAACCGCCAGCCGAGACCAGAGTGCTCGACGAGCAAGGCAACCTCGTCATGGAAGACGAGGCGGTCGATCTATCGGGCGTGATTGCGGAAGGCTGGATATCGCTGGCCTTGTTCTGGCTGCTCGGTGTCACCGTGTTCTATCAATTTGTCACGCGCTATGTGCTCAACAATTCGGCGGCCTGGACCGAAGAGGTGGCGCGCTACATGCTTATCGGTGTGGTGTTCATCGGCGTATCGGTCGGGGTGGCCAAGAACAACCAGATTCAGGTCGATTTCTTCTACCGGCACATGCCGGCCGCCATGGGGCGCTGGCTGTCGCGCGCGGTCGACGTGTTGCGCACCGCGTTCTTTATCGCTGCGGTGATCATGACGGCGCAGATGATGCTGAAGATTGGCGGCAACACGCGCATGACGATCGTCGATGCGCCGATGAACATCGTCTACGGCGCCTGCCTGTTCGGTTTCGTCTGCATGACGTGGCGATCGCTTCAGGTGCTGCGCCGGCACTGGCAGCGCGGCTACAGCGTGCTCGAGCGGCCGGAGTCGACGCTCGCGATCGATTAAGGCCAATTTGCCATGCTGAAGATTTTCTTTCTGGTCTTCATGGCTGGCGGCATCCCAGTGGCGATTGCCATGGCGGGTGCCTCGCTCGCCTACATCCTGGTGTCGGGCGACCTGCCGCCGTTCGTGGTGATTCACCGCATGGTGAGCGGCATCGACAGCTTTCCACTGCTGGCAGTGCCGTTCTTCATCCTGGCCGGCAACCTGATGAACAACGCCGGCATCACCACGCGCATCTTCAACTTCGCGATGGCGCTGGTCGGCTGGCTGCGCGGCGGCTTGGGCCACGTGAACGTGCTCGCATCCGTCATCTTCGCCGGCATGAGCGGCACTGCCATTGCCGATGCGGCGGGCCTGGGCACGATCGAGATCAAAGCCATGAAGGAACATGGCTACCCCGTCGAATTCGCTGTCGGCGTGACCGCGGCATCGGCCACGCTCGGGCCGATCATCCCACCGAGCCTGCCCTTCGTCATCTACGGGATGATGGCCAACGCCTCGGTCGGCGCGCTGTTTTTAGCCGGCATCTTGCCCGGCGCGCTGCTCACGCTGCTGATGATGCTCACCGTCACCTACTACGCCCACAAGAACAAGTGGGGCGGCGACGTCAAGTTCTCGCAGACGCGCTTCTTCAAGGCGCTGCTCGAGTTGGCGGTAGTGATCGCCTGGCCGCTCGGCCTGTGGCTGCTGGTCAAAAAGCTCGGCGCACCGCCGCATCTGACGGTGTTCGGAGGCTTCGCTGCGCTCTTTTTGCTCGACCGCATCTTTCGGTTCCAGGCGCTGTTGCCGATCATGACGCCGGTGCTGCTGATCGGCGGCATGACGACCGGCCTCTTCACGCCGACCGAGGGCGCCATCGCCGCGTGCGTTTGGGCCATGATCCTGGGCCTGGTGTGGTATCGCACGCTCACCTGGAAGATGTTCATCAAGGTCTGCCTCGACACGGTCGAGACCACCAGCACCGTGCTCTTCATCGTCGCCGCCGCATCGATCTTCGGCTGGATGCTGACCGCCACCGGTGTCACCGCGGATATTGCTTCCTGGGTGCTGGCCTTCACCAAAGAGGCCTGGGTATTCCTTTTGCTTGCCAATCTGCTGATGCTGTTCGTCGGCTGCTTCCTGGAGCCGACAGCGGCCATCACCATATTGGTGCCGATCCTGCTGCCGATCGCCACGCACCTGGGGATCGACCCGGTACATTTCGGGTTGGTGATGGTGCTGAACCTGATGATCGGTTTGTTGCACCCCCCGATGGGGTTGGTGCTGTTCGTGCTGGCGCGCATCGCCGATCTTTCGTTCGAGCGTACGACAATGGCCATCCTCCCCTGGCTCGCTCCGTTGCTGCTGGCACTCGGCGTCATCACCTATGTGCCCTCCCTGGTGCTCTGGTTACCCAACCTTTTCTTCAAATAGCCGATCGATGACAACCGCCCCGATGACCCCGTTCATCCGCCTGCATCCCGCTGACGACGTGCTGATCGCACGCAGCCAACTGGTCGGCGGCAGCACCGTCGAAGGCTTTGCCGTGCGCGGTTTGATTCCGGCCGGCCACAAGGTGGCGGCACGCGACTTCGCGGCCGGAGAACCCGTGCGGCGCTACAACCAGATCATCGGTTTTGCCAGCAAGCCGATCGCCCGCGGCGAGCATGTACACACGCACAATCTCGACATGGGGCCGGACAAGGGTGCCGCCAGCGATTCGTTTGTTCGCGACTATGCCTTTGGCGCCGACGTGAAGCCGCCGCCGGCCAAGCGGGAAGCCACGTTCATGGGCATCCGCCGTGCCGACGGCCGCATCGCCACTCGCAACTACATCGGCGTGTTGACAAGCGTCAACTGCTCGGCCACCGCGGCGCGCGCGATTGCCGACCATTTTTCGCGCAAGACCAACCCCGGCGCGCTCGCCGCTTTTCCGAATGTCGATGGCGTGGTCGCCCTGACGCACGGCACCGGTTGCGGCATGGACACGAGCGGCATGGGCATGCAGATACTTTCGCGCACGCTCACCGGCTATGCCACGCATGCCAACTTCGCCGCCGTTCTCGTCGTGGGCTTGGGTTGCGAAGCCAACCAGATCAACGCCTGGCTGGCCACCGGCAGCCTGGCCGAAGGTGAGAATTTCCGCACCTTCAATATCCAGGATACGGGCGGCACCACCAGGACGGTGGAGAAAGGCGTCGCGCTCATCAACGAGATGCTGCCGCGCGCCAACGCCGCCGAGCGCGAGCCATGCAGCGCCGCGCACATCACGATCGGCTTGCAATGCGGCGGCTCCGATGGTTATTCGGGCATCAGCGCCAACCCGGCCCTCGGCGCGGCGGTCGACCTGCTCGTCGCGCATGGCGGCACCGCCATCCTCTCGGAAACGCCTGAGGTGTACGGCGCCGAACACCTGCTCACGCGCCGCGCCGTGAAGCGCGAAGTCGGCGAGAAGCTGGTCGAACGCATCAAATGGTGGGAGCACTACACGGCCATCAATGAAGGCGAGATGAACAACAACCCCTCGCCTGGCAACAAGGCCGGTGGCCTCACCACCATCCTCGAAAAATCGCTCGGCGCCGTGGCCAAGGGCGGCACCAGCAACCTCGAAGCGGTTTACGAATATGCCGAGCCGGTGACGGCCCACGGCTTCGTCTACATGGACACGCCGGGCTACGACCCAGTGAGCGCCACCGGCCAGGTGGCGGGCGGCGCCAACGTCATCTGCTTCACCACCGGCCGCGGCTCGGCCTATGGCTGCGCGCCCTCGCCTTCGCTCAAGCTCGCCACCAACAGCGCGCTGTGGCGGCGCCAGGAGGACGACATGGACATCAACTGCGGCGAGATCGTCGACGGCACCGCCTCGGTGCAGGAGATGGGCCAGCGCATCTTCGAACTGGTCCTGGCCACAGCTTCAGGAGACATGTCCAAGAGCGAGCGGCATGGCTATGGGCAGAACGAGTTCGTGCCTTGGCAGGTGGGGGCGGTGATGTGAGTCAATCCAAGACGATCCCAGCGACTTGATCAGTCCGCGGTTATCGCGTGCGGTATCGATCATCAGTCGCTGGAACGCCTCCCGCAATATGGCTCTCTGCGAACGCTTGCGCACAACAGCCGGTAAAGTGCTTTCATCATGTCTCTCACGCTTTACGCCCACCCCTTCTCGTCGTACTGCCAGAAGGTACTCGTCGCGCTTTACGAGAACGAGTTGCCGTTCGAGTACCGAACGCTCGAGGATCCTTCTGCAATGCAAGAGTTGAAGGCGCTTTGGCCGTTCGCCCGCTTTCCGGTGCTCGTCGACGACGGCGCTACAGTGGTCGAGTCAACGATCATCATCGAGCACTTGATGCAAAAGCATGGCGGTCGTTCGCTGGCTTCCCGAGGATCCCGCCCAAGCACTGGAGGTTCGTTTTCTCGATCGGTTCTTCGACAACGATGTGATGGCGGCGATGCAGAAGCCCGTTGCTGAAGCGCTCAGGCAAAACGGCGAGCGCAAGGACGAAGCCATGAAGGCGGCGTTGAGCGAGGCCAAGCGGGCTCTTGACCTGGCTTACGGCTGGCTTGAGCAGCGGATTTCGGGTCGCGCCTGGGCCGCGGGCGACGCGCTCAGTCTTGCCGATTGCGCCGCGGCGCCGTCGCTCTTTTACGCCGATTGGGTGCACCCGATCGGCGACGCTTTTCCGAATGTACGGGCCTATCGATCGCGTCTTCTGACGTGGCCTGCATTTGCCCGAGCGGTCGACGAGGCGAGGCCATTTCGCGCGTACTTCCCATTGGGCGCACCGGATCGAGACTGAAGCTTTTGAGCCTCGCCCTATTTCGTGGCCGCGCCGCTTATGTGCTGCGCCACCGCGTGTGCCTGCAGCCCTATCGATCGCAGCAAACCGCCCGGCTGGTGCGTGTCAAAGCCGACAAAGTACACGCCTGCCAGCGCCCCTTCGCCGATCACTGAGGTCGGCAGGCCGCTGGCATCGACCGGAACCTGCACATCGGTGAAAAACGCTTCGATGCCACTGCGATATCCGGTGGCGGCAAGCAGCACGTCGAATTGCGCTGCGCTGCCATCGGTGAACACCGCGCCGTTCTCGGTCAGCCGTTCGATGCCGGGGTGCACCCGGATCGCGCCGGACCTGATCTTGGCCACGGTGCCGACGTCGATCACCGGCGTGCGGCCGCGCTCGCGCAGATCGGCCATTGGCGAGGTGCGCGGTGTGGCGATGCCGTAGCGCGAAAGATTGCCGACGGTGCGGTCACGAAAAAAACTTGCAAGCGCGTCGCCCCAGGCGGTCGGAAGGCGGCCCAGCATCATTGACGACTCCTGCGTGGCGCGGCCCAGCACATCGCGGTAGACGATGTTGACGGGCGAGCGCACCGACAGTGCAACTGCGACACCGTGCTCGCACAAATCGAGCGCGATCTCGGCGCCGGTGTTGCCCATGCCGACCACCAGCACGCGCTGCCCGGCGAAGGGCGCGGCGTTGCGGTAATCGGCGCTATGAACGAGGCGGCCGGCGAAGACATCGGCGCCGCCGAAAGTCGGCCACTGTGCATGTCGGTTGGCGCCGGTCGCGACCACCACGTGCGCCGCATCGATGTGACTGCCGTCAACCAGCAGCGTGCGCCACCCTTCCGATGTGCGAACGATCGCACGCGCTTCGACGCCGAAGCGCGGCGTGATGCCAAACTGCGTCGCGTACGCGCCCAGGTAATCGACCACGCGGCGCCGCGATACGTAGCGCGGCGCATCGGCCGGAAAGGCCATTCCAGGCAACGCGGAGTGGCGCTTGACGGTGTGCAGATGCAGCCGCTCGTAAT
>JBDSYU010000140.1:0-14709 GCA_039925525.1 Variovorax sp. | reverse complement strand
TGGAACTTGGCGAAGGCTTCGGCGCCCCGGTCTGAGGCGACCATGCCCAGATCGGCGATGCGCTGACGCACCGCCGGTTTGGCCAGCGCTTTCTGAATGCCGGCGCTGAGTTTTTGCACCACCTCGGGGGGCGTGCCGGCTGGCGCGTAAACGCCGTACCACTGCACCATCTCGTAATCTTTATAGCCGGCTTCTTCCATGGTCGGCACATCGGGCAAAGCATCCGTGCGTTGGGTCGTGGTCACGGCAAGGGCGCGCAACTTGCCGGCCTTGATTTGCGGCAGCGAGGTGGCGATGGCGTCGAACATCAGGTTGATCTGGCCCGCTATCAGATCGGTGATGGCTTGGGCATTCCCCTTGTACGGAATCTGAACCAGATTCAAGTTGCCGGCCAGGCGAAACATCTCTGCCGAGATTTGCGTGGTCGAGCCGGTGCCGAGAGACCCGTAGCTGAGTCCAGCCGGGGTGTCCTTGGACAACTGCACCAGGTCGGCCACCGATTTCACGTTCGAGGCGGCATTCACCACCAACACGTTCGGGACCGACGCCATCAAGGCGACCGGCACATAGTCCTTCTGCGAGTCGTAGGGCAGCTTGTTGTGGATGAACGGATTGATGGCCATGATGCCAGCGCTGCCGACCATCAAGGTGTAGCCATCAGGCTGCGCGCGGGCGGCGGCTTCGGCCGCGATGAAGCCGCTGGCGCCGACCCTGTTGTCGACGATCACCGGTTGCCCGATCAGCTCGCCGAGTTCGTTGCCGACGAGGCGTGCCAGCACATCGGAAGTGCTGCCGGCGCTGGCAGCTACGATCAGGTGTACTGGCTTGTCCGGGTACGACGCCGTCTGGGCTGCCGCTCGATGCACCGGGGCGGCAATGGCGAGGGTGGCGCAGGCAAGCGCCACCGCGCGGAAAAATCGGCTCATCTCTGTCTCCAGTTTTGTTCTGTTGGGACGCCAAGCCTAGGGGATAGGCGCCGTGGCGCCAAACGAAAATTTGTCGCCTCAGAGTTGAAGGAGATTCACCTGCCAAAGATCGCCACGGATACGCGTCAGATGCCTTGTGTGGCTGTAGCAACTTCATCGAGCAGCCAGGTACGGAACGCCATCACCTTGGTCTTCGCGCGAGCCGCCGGGGGATGTGCCAGGTAGTACCCGCCCTCGCCTTTGGCAGGCACCGGCCAGGGCTGTACCAGTTGACCCCTGCTCAGCTCCTTGTCGACCATGACCGGGTCGACCACCGCGAGGCCAAGGCCACCTTCGGCTGCTTCGATCACCAGGTTGCGGTTGTCCAGCGTCATCACCGGCGCCCGCTTCGGAAATGCCACGCCCACCTCGTTCAACCAGAGTTGCCAATCCTGCGGCCGTGTCTTGGCCATGAGCAGTTGGTGCCTGGCGATATCAGCGGCGCGCCTGAACGGCTTATCCTTGGCGAGGATGCTCGGCGAACAGACCAGCACCAGGTTCTCTTCCATCAGAAAGTCGGCTTCCAGGCCGGGCCAGTGACCGTCGCCGTAGGCAATGGCGCAGTCGACCCCATCGCGTTCGAAGTTGGCCATGAACTGCGAGATGCGTATCTCGGTGTCGGCCGGCCCGCTGCCGAAACGATGCAGCCGTGGTAGCAGCCAACGTGTACCGAAAGTCTGCAGTGTGCTGACGACCAGCTTGCGGCGAGCGTCGCTGCCGGTCGCCGCATCGCGCAATGCGCGCTCCAACTGATCGACGCTTTGGTCTACCTGGCGATGCAGGCGTTGGCCGGCGTCGGTGAATGCCAACCCGCGACCGTTGCGCAAGAAGAGCTTCACGCCGAGGTGCTGCTCGAGCGCCGCGAGCTGATGGCTCAACGCAGAGGCCGTCAAATTCAGCTCGGTCGCCGCCCGCGCCAGACTCAGGTGCCTGCCGATCAACTGAAAGGCGCGCAACTTGTTGAGAGCGGGCAAGTGCCTGGACATCGATCGATTGTGCGGCCCAGGCCGCGCCGATTGAGCGTTGAAACGCGATCTATGGCGCAGCTGCAAGCACCGGCTCGCGTGTTCGGGAACCAAATTATCTTTTTCTCTTTTGTCTCTTCTGCGCCTTCTGCGCCTTCTGCGCCTTCTGCGCAACTTTGGTCTTCCTTCTGCGTCCGGAAGTCCGAATTGTTTTGTCAACCCGCACTGTTCTCGGAGAAGTGCGCCGCGTTTATTTCTTCGTCAACGCGCTCCCACATCGTGCGGCCGATGGGATTCTTGCCTTCTTCGACAAGATGTCCGACCAGGCCGATGGCGCGGGCGAACACGGCGATGCCGCGAGGTGCTTCGGCCGGCAGCTTGAGTTCGCAACACAAGGCGCCGATGGCGCCGGTGGCGTTGACGGGCAGCACCTTGCCGGTTTTATCGGCGGTCACATCGGCGATGGCGCACAGCAGTGCCACGTAGGGGCCTTCGAAGCCGGCCTCGCGCGCAATCTCGAACAGCTTGGGGGTGCGTGGGTCAATCGGCTTGTGGATGTTGTGGCCGAGGCCGGGCAGCGGACGCTTGCCGGCGGCATGGCTTTCGAAGACCTGCACGGCAAGCGCTTGCGTGTCGTGCGCCGCCGCTGCATCAGGCAGAGCCTGCCGGAGCATGGCCGCCACCGCTTCAGCGCCACCGCCGAAGCGCGTGCCCATGCCAAGCAGGCCGGCCGCGACCGCGCCTTGCAACGACTCCGGCGCACCCAGGTAGGTCAGGCGCGTGGCCATGGCCATCGGCGTCATGCCATGTTCGATCAACGTGATGGCGATGGCGTCGAACACGCGCGCCTCATTGGCTGAGGGCTTGCGGCCCGTGAGCGCCAGAAACGCCATCGACGACAGCGTTGCCTGGCCGAGCAACTCGCCGACGAAGTCGTGGCCGTAGACCATGATGCGGTCGGGCGCGCTGGCGCCGACGGCAGAGCGAAGGGGCGGATGCTTTTTCATGATCGAGCCTTGTTGATGGTGGAGATGTCGCGAAGGAACGCCAACGTGCGCTCCTTCGATAGCGACGAGGCGGCCGTCTTGCCAGGGCGATAGAAGGCATGGCCGGTGTCGTCATAGCCATGCAGCGTGACGTTCTTGCCGAGCCGCGGGGCCAGTTGCCGGACGGACTCGATCGGCACGTAGCTGTCGTCGTTGCCGAAATGCAGCAGCAAGGGCGCGTCGTTCTGCGCCAAGTCGCCTTGCACATGATCGAGCCCAACGCCGTAGTAGGCGACGTACGCATCGGCCAGACCGCGCATGCGCGCCATGACGGCGAGCTTGCCGCCGAGGCAGAAGCCGATCGTCGAGATGGGGATGTCGGACGGGCCCTGACGCAACCACGCGACGCAGGCAGCCGTATCGGCGAGTGCTGCTTCGTCGTCGAACAACTTGAGGCGGGCCATGGCGCGTTTCATGTCTTGTGCGTCGTGTCCGAGTTCGACGCCCGCCTCGATGCGCCAGAACAGATCGGGCACGATCACGCGCAGGCCGCAAGACGCATAGTCACGGGCATAGCCGCGAATCTTGTCGGTGATACCGAAGATCTCGTGCAGCAGAACCACGGCGCCCATCGGCGTGCGGTCATTGGGTGGTTCACAAGCAAAGGCGTTGAAATCGCCATCGCGGCTCGACAGGGGAACGAGCGTGCCTTCGGCCGCGGCGGGTTTGTTCGATTCGTCAGGTTTCATGCGTAGCGCTCCAGGGCTTGTCTTGCAATCACGTTGCGGTGGATCTGCGTGGTGCCGTAGCCGATCGCCAGGCCGCGCACATCGCGATACATGCGCTCCAGCGGAAACTCCTGCGAGAGGCCGTAGGCGCCGTGCAATTGCATGGCGGCGTCGGTGACGCGGATAGCCATCTCGTTGACGTAGGTCTTTGCCACCGAGACGTCGATCGGCGTCGCCGACCCGTCGTCGATCTGCCGCGCCGTGCGGTAGAGCAGGGCGCGCGCAGCTTCCAAGTCGATCACCATGTCGGCGAGTTTCCATTGCAGGCCCTGGAAGTCGGCCAGCGGTTTGCCGAATTGCTTTCTTTCCTTGAGATAGGCGGCGGTGCGGCGCACCGCCTGGTCGGCGACGCCCAGGCAAATCGGCGGATTGCCGGCAACCCGGTCGGCATCCAGCACCGCCAAAAAGTCGCGCATGCGTCCGGCGTCGAGCAGCAGATTCTCCGCCGGCACGCGGCAATTGCTGAACACCAGCTCGGCCATGCCGGTGGCGCGCAGCCCGAGCAGATCCAGATGCTTGCCGACCGTGAAGCCGGGCGTGTTCTTGTCGATCAGCAGCGCGCCGATGCCGCGCATGCCGGGTGCATCGGAGAGGCGCACCAGCACTAGGAACAGGTCGGCCACTTGGGCGCCGGTGCACCAGAGCTTGCTGCCGTCGACGACAAAATGGTCGCCGTCGCGCACCGCCCGCGTCTTGACGTTGGCCACGTCGGAGCCTGCGTCGGCTTCCGACATGCTCCAGGCGGCCAGACGTTTGGCGTTGACGAACTGCGGCAGGAGTTTCTTCTTCAGCGCCTCGGAGCCGCAATGCTGGATAGCGCGCGGCGTGGCACCGTCGGTGCAGCTGATGAGGATGCCGGTGTTGGCGCAAAAGCGCGAGATCTGCTCGACCACCAGCACGGTTTCGAGGCAGCCCAGTCCCGCGCCCCCGTAGTCATCAGGTATGGCCAGGCCGCAATAGCCCTGCGCGGCCAGCAACTGCAGGTTCTCTATCGGCGGGCGGTATTCACGATCGGCCCGCGCCGCGCCCGGCGCAAACTCGCGCTCGGCCAGCGCGCCCACGGCGTCGCGAATCATCGTCTGTTGTTCGGTCAATTCCATGTGCTTTCAGCTTCCGCTTCAAAGGTTCAAATCGTTGTCGTCGTCCTGCATACCTTGTATGCGAGGCGCGCATCGGCCATCTGGCGATCGCTGCAGAATGAAGTTTGGCCGATGTCGCGGTGCCGTGCCGCATGGCGCTGCGCTGAAGCTATTCTGGAAACATCTACTTCAAGGAGCCGCCTCATGAAAACCATATTCAAAGCCGTTGCGCTGTGCGCAGCGCTCGGCTTCGTCAGCGCGTCCGGCACGGCAATGGCCGCTGACGCCGATGCCTATCCGTCCAAGCCGATTCGGCTCATCGTTCCGTATCCAGCCGGCGGCGGTACCGATACCGTGGCCCGGGCGCTCTCCGCCAAGCTGCAGGCGAGCATGAGGCAGCCCGTCATCGTCGAGAACCGCCCTGGCGCGGGCACGATGATCGGCACCGACGTGGTGGCCAAGGCCAAACCCGATGGCTATACCATCGGCCTCATCACCGATTCGCACGCCATCAATCCGTCGTTCAGCCGAAAAATTCCTTACGACTCGCAGAACGACTTCACGACGGTCACGCAACTTCTCAGCGTGCCCTTCATGCTGCTGGCCCATCCCTCGGTGCCGGCGAACAACATGACCGAGCTGATCGCCTACGCCAAGGCCAATCCCGGCAAGTTGACCTTTGCTTCGCTCGGCCCGGGCAGTCCGCACGAGCTGGCGATGGAGTGGCTGAAAAAGCTGGCGGGCATCGACGTGCTGATCGTGCCGTACAAGGGCGTCGCGCCGGCCACCGTCGCAACCTTGGGCGGGCAGACCAACCTGACTTTCGCCGGCTCGTCGACCGGTGTCGCCTACATCCAGTCGGGCAAGCTCAAGTTGCTTGGCGTCTCTACGCCGAAGCGTTTGCCGGACTATCCGCAGGTGCAGGCGATTGATGAAGTGGTGCCTAATTTTGTCGTCGAGACCTGGTACGGCATCGCCGCACCGGCCAATCTGCCGCCAGCGATCGCCGGCAAACTGAACCAGGAAATCTTCGCGGCGCTGGCCAGCCCCGAGATGAAGGACCTGTCCAAGCAACTCGGCTTCGACATCGTGGGCAATACGCCGGCGCAGATGAGCCAGATGATCAAAGCGGAAACGCAGAAGTGGAAGACCATCATCGAAACCACCGGCGCCAAGGTCGAGTAACCAGGCGCTGATCGGCATGGCAGATTCCCGTGCGCAGTCAACCGGCCAGGCCCGCGTCGAGGACTACCGCCTTCTGACCGGCGCGGGTAGATATGTGCACGACCTGCAGCAACCGGACATGCTGCATGCGGCCTTCGTGCGCAGCACGCATGCGCGGGCGCGCATTGCTGCCGTAGATTTGCAGTCGGCTCGCAGCAGCGAAGGCGTCGTGGCGGTCATCGGCGCGGAGCAGTTGGCCGGGCGCTGCATGCCGCCGATCAACCCGTTGATGCCGACAACGCAACTGCCCGCCCGCCCTTTGCTGGCACAGGGCCGTGTCGATTCGCTGGGCCAGCCAATTGCGCTGGTGTTGGCTCGCAGCCTGTCGGCAGCGCGCCATGCGGCCGACCACGTGCGGATCGATTACGAGCCCGAGGCGGCGCAGGCCGACTTGGGTGCCGAGGCCGTACCCTTGCTGCGCATTCGCCACCTGGCAGGGCTCGCGCAGCCGGCCACCGTCGCGCATCGGGTGCGGATGGGTCAGCAGCAACCGCGGGTGATCGCCATGTCTTTGGAGCCACGTGCGGCGCTGGCCGAGTGGCATCCCGAGCGCGGCGCCTTGACAGTCTGGCTGGGCACGCAGGCGCCGTCGCGCGCGCGCAGCGATATTGCCCGCATGCTCGACCTGCCGCTGCAGCAGGTGCGGGTCATCGCGCCGGACGTTGGCGGCGCATTTGGCGCCAAGGCGTCGTTATCGCCCGAAGAATTGGTGGTCGCTTTCGCAGCCCACCATTTGCAAGCCACGGTGAAGTGGACCGCGTCGCGATCCGAAGAGTTCACCTCTGCGCCGCATGGGCGCGGTGCCCGTCTGGAAGGAGTCCTGTGCCTCGACGAAGAAGGCCGCTTCGTGCATCTGCAGGCGCAGTTGCGCTTTCCGATGGGCGCCTGGTTGCCCTTCAGCGCGCTGGTGCCGGCACGCAATGCCGCGCGCATCCTGCCGGGGCCCTATCGTGTCGCTGGCATCGACATCGCGGCCGAGGCGAGCATGTCCAATGCGGCGGCGGTCAACATCTACCGCGGTGCCGGCCGACCGGAGGCGGCACTGTTGATGGAGCGGTTGGTCGAGATGGCAGCGCGGCGAGCCGGCATCGACCCGGTCGAACTGCGGCGGCGCAACCTGGTTCCGACCGAGGACATGCCCTACGCGACGCCGACCGGCGAGGTCTTCGATGCCGGCGATTATGGGCAGGCGCTGGAGCGAGCTTGTGCGCGCTTCGGCTATGAAGACGAGCGCCAGAAGCAAGCGCGCCGCCGCGCCGCGGGCGAACGGGTGGGCATCGGCATGGCCATGTATGTCGAGCCCTGCGGCCAAGGCTGGGAAAGTGCGCGAGTGACGCTCGAGGCCGATGGTCAGGTTCGCGTGGCCAGCGGTTCGGCAGCACAAGGCCAGGGCCACGAAACAAGCTATGCGGTGATCGCTGCCGAGGCCTTGGGCTGCGACGCTTCGCAGGTGCGCGTCGACCATGGCGACACCGACATCTGTCCCGAAGGCATCGGCGCCCTGGCCAGTCGCAGCATGGCCATCGGCGGCAGTGCCGTGGCCGAGGCCGCGCGCGCTGCTGCCACGCGCCGCAATGCCGGCGAGGCGCTGCCGATCGTCGCCGACGCCATCTACACGGCGCCCACCGAAGGCTGGAGCTATGGCTGCGTCATCGTGCGCATGGCCATCGATGGCGACACCGGACAGCCGACCGTCGAGCGCGTGGTCTGGGTTGACGACGCGGGACGCATTGTCTCGCCGCAGTTAGCCGAAGGCCAGTTGCTCGGCGGCCTGGCACAAGGCTTGGGACAGGCCCTGTTGGAGCGCATCGTCTACGATGACAATGGTCAGTTGCTGACGGGCTCGTTGATGGACTATGCGATGCCGCGCGCCGACCACATGCCGCCGATCGAACTCGAAAGCCTGTGCGTTGCAACCCATGCCAATCTGCTCGGCGCCAAAGGCGTCGGCGAAGCCGGCTGTATCGGCGTGCCGGCGGCCGTGTTGAACGCTGCGGCCGACGCGCTGTCGCCGTTGGGTGAGCGCGAACTAGATTTTCCGCTCACGGCCGAACGCTTGTGGCGAGCCATGCAGCCCACTCATTGACCTCTTGGAAAGCGAGACCACCATGAAATACAAAAAGAGCGAAGCCAAGGAATACGCCCGCCAGAACTTCAAAGGCGTTTGGGCGGCCACCATGACGCCGTTTGCCGAAGACCTGTCGGTCGATGAGACGGGCTATCGGCGCAACTTGAAGCACTGGGCGCAGACGCTCAAGCTCGGCGGCCTGTTTGTCACGGGCAAGCAGGGCGAGTTCTTTTCCATGTCGGTGCCCGAACGCAAACGCTCGTTCGAGTTGGCAGTGGAAGAAGCGCATGGGCATTGCGGCATCGTCACCTCGTGCTCGGACACCAACCTCGATGTGGTGCTCGATCTGGCACGCCACTCGCAAAACATCGGTGCCGACTACATCGTCGTGCACAGCCCGGTGTTTCATTTCGGCGCGGGAACGGACCCAGCGATCTACGAGTACTACCGCTACATCAGCGAGCAGTTGAATATCGGCATCGCGCTGTGGAACCATCCGGATTGCGGCTACGTGATGAGCCCGGAGCTGTGCGCGCGTATCGCCGAGCTGCCCAACATCGTCGCCATCAAATACAGCGTCGACCGCCCGCTGTACAAGCGCCTGACCGAGATCGCCGGCGACAAGATCCTCGTCAGCACCGCCTCGGAAGAGGAGTGGCTGGACAACATCATCGAGCTCGGTTGGCGCCTGTACCTGTGCTCGACGCCGCCATTTCTTTTGCAGACCGCCGTCGACCAGCGCATCAACGAATATTCGCAGCTGGCTTTCGCCGGCGATCATGCCAAGGCGCGCGCTGTGCGCGACAGCCTCGAGCCCGCGCGCGAAGCGATGCGCGCGTCGAAGCCCAAGGGCAAGCCGCAGGCCCACAGCAAATACTGGCTCGAACTGCTCGGGCAGACCGGCGGCCCGGTGCGTCGGCCACTGCTGGAGATGACCGATGAAGAAAAGGCCGTGACCCGCGAAGCCTTTTCTCGCAGCGGGCTTCGCCTGACCTGACAGCACGCAGGCAAGCAGGGGTGCAGATACAGCACGCAGGTACAGCACGAAGATAGGCACGCAGGTATGGCATGCAGGTGAAGCTTGTGAGGAATGGCACGCAGGGATGGCACGCAGATGATTGAAACCCGCTCTCGGGTTGTCGCGATCGCGCTGCAGGTGAACGGAAAGCCTGTCGAGGCCAGGGTCGAACCCACCATGCTGCTGCTCGATTTCCTGCGCGATGGGTTGGGCTTGACGGGTACGCACCAAGGATGCGACACGGCGCAGTGCGGCGCCTGCACCGTTCTGGTCGATGGCGCGGCGACCAAGTCGTGCAACGTGTTGGCGCTGCAGGTCCAAGGCCAGGACATCGACACCATCGAGGGCTTGCAATCGACGGTCGGTGCCGACAAGGCCAATAAGTCAGTCAGCACCCTGCACCCGATGCAGGAGGCGTTCGGCCGGCATCACGGCCTGCAATGCGGCTACTGCACGCCCGGCATGGTCATGCGCGGTGTCGCCATGGCCTCGGAAGACGTGCCCGCTGAACCCGCAGCCGTGCGTAATGCGCTGGCCGGCAACATCTGTCGCTGTACCGGTTATTACGGCATCGTCGCTGCCATTTGCGAGGGCATGCAGACGATGCGCGCGGGCGTCGAAGGTGCGGACCTGCAAGATGCTCCAGGCAAGGCGGCTTCATGACGCCGTTCGAGTACCGCCGCGCCAGCAACGTCGGCGAAGCGGCCCAGTGGCTGCGCGAAGACCCGGAGGCCAAGTTGCTGGCTGGCGGCCAAAGTCTCATTGCCGCGATGCGGCTGGGCTTTGCCGCGCCGTCCATGCTGATCGATCTGCAAGGCGTCGCGGAACTCGGAGCGGTGCGCGAGGAGGCCGATGGACTGTGGATCGGCGCCATGTGCACGCATGCGGCGGTGGCTGGCTCGGCGCTGGTGCGACGCCTGGCGCCGGCGCTGTGCGGCCTGGCGCATGGCATCGGCGACCGGCAGGTGCGCAATCGCGGAACAATGGGCGGTTCCCTCGCCAACGCCGATCCGGCCGCCTGCTGGCCGGCCGGTCTCGTGGCGTTGAACGGCACGGTGTCCACCGATCGGCGCGAAATCCCCGCCGACGGGTTCTTCGACGGCCTGTTCGCCACCGTGCTGGAAGCGGACGAAGTGGTCTGCGGCGTGCGGTTTGCGCCGGCACGCGACGCCTGTTATCTGAAGTTCGAGCAGCCGGCATCGCGCTTCGCCTTGGCCGGCGTCGCTGTCTGCCGGCAGCCGGACGCTGTCCGTGTCGCCATCACCGGCCTGGGCTCCGGCGTCTGGCGCTGGACTGAGGCGGAGCAGGCACTGCTGCGTCGCTTCTCGCCCGACGCACTCGATGGCCTGCGGGTCGATCCCGGCTTGGCCGGCGACGACATCCACGCATCGGCCGACTACCGGGCGCACCTCGCTGGCGTGTTGACACGGCGTGCGGTTCAGAAGATTCTCGAAGCCGAGATGAGCCAGAAGGCCAGCCCCCTTCCGAAGACCGTCACTTGAAACCTTTCTCCGAGCCAGGAACCCAGCGCATGTTGAAAGCCATCAATTTCCCCAAATGGATCGAAGAGCACCGGCATCTGTTGAAGCCGCCCGTCGGCAATCAGCAGATCTGGAAGGACACCGATCTCATCGTCACGGTGGTCGGTGGGCCCAATCAGCGGACCGACTTTCACGACGATCCTTTCGAGGAATACTTCCACCAGTTCAAGGGCAACGCGCACCTGTTGATCGCCGATCGCGGCAAGTTCGAGCGCATCGATCTCAACGAGGGCGATGTGTTCCTGTTGCCGGCCCATGTGCGGCACTCGCCGCAGCGCCCCGACCCCGAAAGCCTGTGCACGGTCATTGAGCGCAACCGCGCCGAAGGCTGCATCGATGCCTTCGAATGGTTTTGCGCGCAATGCGGCACGCTGGTGCACAGGAGCGAACTGCAGATGCACAGCATCGTCGAGGATCTGCCGCGTGTGTTCGGCCGCTTCTATGAATCCGCGCCTGAGGAGCGCACCTGCCCTGCGTGTGCGACGGTTCACCCCGGACGCGACTGGCAGTCGTGGCATGCTATGCGTGTGGCGCAGTCCACGCAGCAATGCGATGCGTGATGCTTGACCGCAGTCGATCGATGCCATGAAGCCGCACTGCGCGAGGGTCAGCCATCGGGCTGATTCGTCAATGTTTGCTTTTACAACCAGGAGATGAGATGAAATTCAATTTGAGAAAGATCGCGGCAGTGGCCGGTATTGCCGCTTGCAGCGTGGCGGCGCAGGCGGCAGACGCGGTCAAGATCGGCTTTATCGGTACCTTGTCGGGTCCGGCGGCGGCACTCGGCCAGGACCAGTACGACGCTTTCATGCTCGGCGTGGACGAACTCGGCGGCAAGATGGGCGGCGCCAAGGTCGAAGTGTTCAAGGAAGACGACCAACTGCGGCCCGACCTGGGCGTGCAGGTGGCGCAAAAGCTCATCGAGAAAGAAAAGGTCGACCTCATCACCGGCGTGACGTTCTCCAACGTCATGATGGCCATTCACAAGCCGATCACCGACGCCGGCGTGGTGCTGGTCGGCTCCAACGCCGGCCCGACGCCTTTGACTGGCAAGGGCTGCAGCCCGATGTTCTTCTCCACCTCGTGGAACAACGACTCGTTGCACGAGTCGATGGGCCAGTATGCCAACGACGCCGGCTACAAGAAGGTCTACCTGTTGGCGCCGAACTACCAGGCCGGCAAGGACGCGTTGTCCGGCTTCAAGCGCATGTACAAAGGACAGGTTGTCAACGAGGTCTACACAGCGGTCAACCAGCCGGACTACGCCGCTGAAATCGCCCAGGTGCAGGCGGCCAATCCGGATGCGGTCTATGTCTTCTATCCCGGCGGCATGGGTGTCAACTTCGTCAAGCAGTTCAAGCAGGCCGGCCTCCTGGGCAAGACGCCGCTGTTGTCCACCTCGACGGTCGATGGCACGACCTTGCCGGCGCTCAAGGACATTGCGCTGGGCGTGGTGACGGGGTCGCCCTACAGCCCCGACCTGGACAATGCGCAGAACAAGAAGTTCGTCGCCGACTTCACGAAAAAATACGATCGCTTGCCTTCGCTCTATGCGGCGCAAAGCTACGACGCGGCCATGCTCATCAACGCCGCCCTGATCAAGACCGGCGGCAAGGCCGACGACAAGGACAAGCTTCTCGCGGCGCTCAAGTCGGCCGAGTTCAAGTCGGTGGCCGGGCCCTTCCGCTTCAACACCAACCAGTTCCCGATCCGCAACTTTTACCGCGTCGACGTGGGCAAGGATGCATCGGGCCAGGTGGCACTCGTCAGCAAGGGTATTGTGCTGAAGGATCACGCCGATGCGTATTACAAAGACTGCGCCTTGAAGTGACAGGCGGCATCCCGTGCGCGCGGTGAGCGCACGGGAGAATCGGGCAATGTTGTTGATGCGCACCGCAGGCCCACCAGGTAGGCGAGCCTCGTGGCGAACGCGCAGGTGCAGCGATGTTTCTGCGATGTCTGCTCAGGGTGCCTGGCGTATGCGTAGATCCGGGCGAGCTGCAGCGCTCAGGGATTGCGCATCGGCGTTGTCGCGCTCGGCGAGACGAAATGCTTGATCGCGTCCTGGGCCGTACGGCTTCGGCCAAGTCTGGGCGGCGTAACCGTAATGCGCCGCGGCATGTAGCGTAAAGCGGGGATTCGTGAGGTGCACCCGGCCGAGCGCCACAAGGTCGGCGCGCCCCGATGCGACGATCGTGTTCACCTGATCAGCCGTTGTGATGTTACCTACCGCCATCGTCGCGACATGCACCTCGCTGCGGATGGCGTCGGCAAAGGGCGTCTGGAACATGCGGCCGTACACGGGCTTGGCATCCATCGTGGTCTGGCCTGCCGACACGTCCACGAGGTCGACGCCATGGTCTTTGAGCATTGCGGCAATCACCACCGCGTCGGCGCCGGTCAGCCCGCCGTCAACCCAGTCGGTGGCCGAGATGCGCACGGACATCGGCTTGTTCTGTGGCCAGACCTCGCGCATGGCGTCAAACACTTCGAGCGGGTAGCGCATACGGTCGGCGAGGCTGCCTCCGTAGGCGTCGCCGCGTCGGTTCGTCAGCGGCGAAATGAAGCTTGACAGCAGGTAGCCGTGCGCCATGTGCAGCTCGACCATGTCGAAGTGCGCCTCTTCGGCCAGTTGCGTGGCCATCACGAACTGTTCGCGCACGCGAGTCATCTCGGCGCGGTCCATCTCGGAGGGCGTTTGGCTCTCGACCCGGAACGGTATCGGCGAGGCCGAAACCAGCGGCCAGTTGCCTTGCGCAAGCGGCAAGTCCATGCCTTCCCAGCCGAGCCGGGTCGAGCCTTTGCGACCGGCGTGGCCAAGCTGAATGCAGATCTTGGCTTCAGACTGCTGGTGAACGAAGTCGGTGATGCGGCGCCACGCCGCGACTTGATCGCGCGAATGCAACGTCAGGCAGCCGGGCGTGATCTTGCTGTCGTCAGCCAGGTGCGTCGTCTCCACCATCACCAACCCGGCGCCGCCAAGCGCGAAGCTGCCCAGGTGCACGAGATGGAAGTCGCCTGGCGTGCCGTCGACCGCCGAATACATGTTCATCGGCGACACCACAACGCGGTTGACGAGCCACATGTCACGCAACTTGAACGGCGTGAACATCGGCGGCGGCGGCGCCTTCTCGTCGATCGCCAGGCCCAGGTCGGCGTTGGCCTTGTGCGCCCACCAGCTGTCCAGCTCTTTGACGTAGGCAGGGTCGCGCCGGCGCAGGTTCTCGTAGGTGATCTGCTTGGACCGCGTGAGCAGGCTGAAGGTGAGCTGCGTCGGCTCGAGTTGCCAGAATCGCTCGGGCTCTTCGAACCACACCAGGCTCACATCGGCGGCATGCTGGGTCTTCTCGACCTCCTCCCGACGTATGAGTTCGAAGCGTTCGAGCGCTGCTGGCACGGTTTTGCAAGTAACGACAGCATCGACAAGGGCAATCGCGTCTTCCATCGCGAGCTTGGTTCCCGAGCCGATCGAATAGTGGGCGGTGTGCAGAGCGTCGCCGAGTAGCACCACATTGTTCTTGAACCAGCGCTCGTTCTTGATGATCGGGAAAGTACGCCAGGTCGATCGATTGGTGAGCAAAGGGTGGCCGTCGAGCTCCTCGGCGAACAACTTCTCGAGGTAGGCGACGGTGTCGTGCTCGTTCGCCTTGTCCAGCCCCGCGGCGCGCCACGTGGCCTCGGAACATTCGGGCACCCAAGTGCTGAAGCCCTTTTTGTACTGGTACGCGCCCAGGATCCAGACGCCGTGCTCGTTCTTCTTGAATACGAAGGTGAAGGCGTCCAGCGGCTTCGTGCTGCCCAGCCAGCAGAAGCGGTTGCGCCGCCAATCGATCTGCGGCCTGAAGTGCGCCGCGTACTTCTCGCGTACGCGGCTGTTGATGCCGTCGCAGGCAACGATGAGGTCGTGTCCGCTTAGGGCATCGACGTCGACTTCAGCGCCGAAATGCATTTCGACACCGAGCCCGCGGGCGCGCTCCTGGAGGATCGTCAGCAGGTGCTTGCGCTCCATCCCGCAAAAGCCGTGGCCATTGGACCGGATCGTGCGGCCGCGGACAGTGATGTCGATTCCGCCCCA
>JBDSYU010000139.1:0-9479 GCA_039925525.1 Variovorax sp. | reverse complement strand
CTCTGCGCCGCATCGCGCTGGCCCATCAGATTTGTCCGTATTACCTGGGCCAAGAGCTGTTGCGCTGGTCGGACGTGATGGTCGGCGACGTTCATCACATCTTTGATCCGAACGGCCAGGTCTGGAGCTTGGCGCAGGCGCTGGACTGGAAGATCGGGTTATTGATCGATGAAGCGCACAACTTCATCGACCGCGTCCGCGGTATGTACAGCGCGGACTTGGGACTCAGCCAGCTTCGGTCGGTATTGCCAATCGCGCCGACTTCGATTCATACAAAGCTGAACGCCTTGTTGCGAACCATCGACCATATCGCGATCGAGCAAGCGGAACAGCACGTCGCCCTGGACGCCTTGCCGGACGCGCTGGTGGAGGGCCTGCAAGCATTGACCACCGCG
The DNA here is from genome assembly GCA_039925525.1 of Variovorax sp. GTDB lineage: Bacteria > Pseudomonadota > Gammaproteobacteria > Burkholderiales > Burkholderiaceae_C > Variovorax. The sequence goes on along the minus strand of JBDSYU010000139.1, from coordinate 9,084 downwards.
CTGGTCGAGCACTTTCAAAAACTGCCATTCGCTGTGGGCCCGCTGCTGAACGCGCTCTTTCAGCTGTTGCGGTTCCAGCGTCTTGCCGAGAGCTTCGGCGACCATTCAATTTTCGAGGTGAAGCGCTCGGTGACCCTGGACCGTTCGATCGATGTACTTGATGCCGATGCCTTCGAAGTTGTGCTGACCATCCGCAACATCGTTCCCGCACCGTTCACTCGATTTCGCTTCAGCCAGTTTCATACAGCCACGCTGTTCTCGGCTACCTTGGGCACAGCGGCGTACCAGCGGGACTTGCTCGGGCTGCCGACCGACACCGCGTGGATCGACGTGGCTGCTGCATTTCCGCCGGAGAACCTGGTCGTACGCGTCGCGGACCGCTTGTCGACGCGATTCCCGGACCGAGCCAAGTCTCTCAGGGCACTGACAGACTTGATGACATTGCAATTCGATGCGCAGCCGGGCAACTACCTCGCGTTTTTCAGCAGTTTCGAATACGCACAACAGGCAGCCCAGCTGCTTGCGGCACGGCGACCAGACGTTGCCCAGTGGCGGCAAAGAAAGTCGATGGATCGTGCAGCAAGAGCAGACTTTTTGAGCCGGTTCGAGCCGCAAGGCACCGGCGTCGGCTTCGCGGTTCTGGGGGGCGTGTTTGCCGAGGGGGTGGACTTGCCTGGCTCGCGTCTGATCGGCGCCTTCATCGCGACCTTGGGCCTTCCGCCGGTCTCGCCGGTGCAGGACCAGGTACGGGCGCGACTGGACAAACTCTTCGGCGAGGGGCATGGATATGCGGATTTGGTACCGGCCATGCAGCGGGTGGTGCAGGCTGCGGGACGCGTGGTGAGAACGCCCGAGGACCGCGGATGGCTTTGGCTGATGGACGATCGGTACAGGCGACCGGAGGTCGTCCAGCTGCTGCCGATCTCATGGGGCCTCCGAGAAAATGGTTGACCCGTGCGCTTTTTAAACGCGTTGGCGCCAAAGAACATGGTCGTGAATCCCGTCAGAGGTTCCAAGTCCTCACAAACGGCTCATCACGCGACCCAGGATGCCTGAGGTGGCTTGGGGATTGCGTTTGACGTATTGGCGCCAGGCGAAACCGACGACTGCCAGAAAAATGAGTTTGCGCATGGGGAGATCGTGCTGGATTGAGGATGCGCCATGCTGGCTGACGCGACACCTGGGTCTATCAGTAGCAGCGCGTTCCTGCTGTAGGCGATACGCGTTCCAAGATCGAGCACTTGTTGGAGGAAGTCGATGCGGTTTGAGCAGCTGGACGAATTCCTCGTCGCCAGCGGCGCAGGCGCGGAACGACACTGAGATCGTATGACGCACGAAAACTGAGGTCGCTCCCAGCCGCTCGTGATGTCGCGCGTGGCTGCCCTGAGGGCCGTGGCCTCAACGGCGGCCGCGGGATGTCATGAGCAACGCAGCAGACACAAGCGCGCCGCTTGCAGCGGCAATCAGCAAGGAGATCAACGGCTGGTCCGCAATCCTGCTGGTGAGACTGCTCGCATCCGTTGGGAGCACCTCGGAGTCGGATGAGACGATCCCCTCTTCGCTGTTACCAGATTCGCTGCTGTCAGGGCCAGCATCGGCCTGGTGCCCCAGCCGTTCGAGATAGGTTCCCGCCGCCTCCGAGATTGGCGACGAGGTACGAAGAGACGCAGGCAGTTTTGCTATTTGCCTGGACGCGTCCGAGATGTCCGACATGGGGTGCACTGTCTGCACCGCCGGACGGGAATCGGTCTCGGCGGAATCTGGCGAATGATCTTTGTACGGAACTGGTGAGTTATCGGTGGTCATGAAGCGTTCTCATCAAAAGCTCGGCAGGGCAACGATGAGGTTCGACTGCGCATCAAGGCGCAACGAACCTCACGTGCCTCAAGCCAAATCGGGATCCGCAATGCGCTCGGGATAACGCTTGGCCATGGCCTTGATGAGCTGTGCGACCCCTGCGTTGGCATCTTTGCTGACGATCAGGCCGGGGTCGGCTTCACCGTTAGCCATCTGAGGCGGCAACTGCGCTGCCACCATCAAAGACTCGGCTTCACCCAGCGCCAGCAAAGGCTTGCCGTGCAGATACTGGTCCTTGATGAAGGGCATGGTGTGTGGATGCATCGCCAGTTTGTCGACGGCGGCCTGGCCACTGGGCAGCACCATCGCGTCGAACAGAAAACCGGGTTCGTTTTCCAGCGATGCATCAGCCTGCAACATGTCCCCATTCATGGTTTTCACGGGGCCCACCCGCGGACCCACGAGCCGGCAGATCGCGCCTTCGGCAACGAGTGCCTCCTGCACCGCAGCGACCGCATCGCCATCCACCCCATGGGCCACCAGCACGGCGACGTTACGGGTGCGAATCGATCCGTCGCCCGGGCGTGCCAGAAGCGACAACGCCGGGGAGCGATCGATTTCGGGCCGCATCGGCTTTTCGAGCGCTTTTGGCAGCGCTTGCGGTACGGCGATGCCCAACCCTTCGGCAACATCCTGTGCCAGCTTGGCCGAGACATTGACCAGGCCGGCCACCATGCGCTCACGAATCGCCGGGACCGTCAGTTTCGACAATTCGAAGCGGAAGGCACCTGCAATGTGTTGCTGCTCCCAAGGCGTCTGGCTCTCGTAGAACAACGTCGCCTGGGTGTAGTGATCGGCGAACTTCTCCGGGTTGCCGCGCACCTTGTCTTCCATCACCGGTTGCGGGAAAGACACGAAGCCGGTTGCAGAACCAGCCTGGAACGGACAACCACCGGCCAACGAATTGGGCTCGTAGGCAACGCGGCCGCGATTGATGGTCTGGCGGTGCATGCCGTCTCGCTGGTTGTTGCTGATCGGTGCTACCGGCGAGTTGATCGGCAACTCATGAAAGTTCGCGCCGCCCAGGCGGCTGATCTGCGTGTCCACATAGGAATGGATGCGACCGGCCAGCAGCGGATCATTGGTGAAGTCGATGCCCGGCACGATATGCGCCGTGCAAAACGCCACCTGTTCGGTTTCGGCGAAGAAGTTGTCGGGGTTGCGATTGAGCACCATGCGCCCGACCATCTGCACCGGCACCAGCTCTTCGGGGACGAGCTTTGTCGCATCCAGGAAGTCGAAGCTCCACTTCTCGGCGTCGGCTTCCGAGAAGACCTGAAGGCCCAGTTCCCATTCTGGATACTCGCCGGCTTCGATCGCCTCCCACAGGTCACGGCGGTGATAGTCGGGATCGGCACCCGATATCTTCACTGCCTCATCCCACACCAGAGAATGCATGCCGAGCTTGGGCTTCCAATGGAACTTGACCAGTTGCGATTCGCCTTGCTCGTTGACCAGGCGGAAGGTATGAACGCCAAAGCCTTCCATCATTCTCAAACTGCGCGGAATGGCGCGATCGCTCATCACCCACATCAGCATGTGTGTCGACTCCGGACTGAGCGATACAAAATCCCAGAAGGTGTCGTGCGCACTGGCCGCTTGCGGCATGGCGTTGTGCGGTTCAGGCTTCACCGCGTGCACCAGATCCGGGAACTTCATCGCATCCTGAATGAAGAACACCGGCATGTTGTTGCCGACCAGATCCCAGTTGCCCTCGTCGGTGTAGAACTTGACGGCGAAGCCGCGCACATCGCGCGCCGTGTCCTTGGAGCCGCGCTCGCCGGCCACGGTGGAAAAGCGCGTGAACAGCGGCGTGATCTTGCCCTTCTCCTTGAATGGCGCCGCCTTCGTCAGATGAGCGAGCGGTTCGTAACACTCAAAGTAGCCATGGGCGCCGGAGCCACGCGCATGGACGATCCGCTCAGGGATGCGCTCATGGTCGAAGTGCGTGATTTTCTCGCGCAGGATGAAGTCTTCAAGCAACGCCGGGCCGCGCAGGCCGGCCTTCAGCGAATGCTGGTTGTCGGCGACATGCACGCCCTGGTTTGTGGTTATCGGCTTTCCTGTTGCGTCGGCACGCACCCGGTCGAGGGAGTCGATCGTCGCGTTCTCGCCAACCTGCGCCGTTGTCCCGACCTTGTCGGTGGAGTTCTTCTCCGACAAGGTGCTGGCGCCGACATCAGAAGATGCCGCTTCGGCACGGCTGCCTTTCGGCGGGTTGACGGCGTTGGCGCGGCCCTGCTCTTGCAACTTGTGCTGCGCGTAAGGCATAGAGGCAACGAGATCGTTGGTTTGCTTCGCCTTTCGCACCGACGCGTCTGCGTCGCCGCCCGGACGCATTTCTGCCGCTGCACTGTCGGTTTTGCGCGCGGCCGATTTGGCGGCGGCGGATTTGGCAGGGGCGGGGGCGGCGTTGCCGCTCTTCTTGCTGGTGGCCATGAATGTCCCGAAGATTGAAATGAAGTGCAGCGGCGCGCGGCTTGATTAATCGTAGGTGTTGGAGCGACCGGTACGCCAAGGATCACCCAGCAACGACTCACCCTTGCTGGTGGTCAGTTGTTGCAGCAGCAGGCCCGCCACTGCCGCACCCGTGAGCAGTCGCCAGGGACGCAACACCGCCAAAGCCGCGCCAATGCCCATGGCGATCAGCGTCGACTGGATCGGTGCGTCGGCGACATGCGAGCGCACATCGTCGATCGCCTGGTCGACCGCGCCTTGCGCACGGCCGAGCTTGCTGCCCGCGGCATCGACCGCATCCTTGGCATAGCTGCGCACAACATTGACAGTGCCCATGACCTGGGCGCCTGTTTCATCGATCTTGCGCTTCGTCGCTTCGGTGGCCTGGCTGACGGGCGTACTGGAGGGTGTGTTGAAGGGCGTGTTGAAGGGCGTGTTGGAATCGGTCATGTCTAGCTCCCCTGGTGTTGGTCGTTGATTCAAGAACGGCGCCGCCATTTGTCGTCGGAGCCGTCGGCCGTGGATTGGCTTCGAACGAAGCCAGCACCGATGATGCGCAGCATCGGCATCCGAGCTCGTAGGAGAGAGGTTGCGCGACCCGTCGGTGGGCAGGCCACAAGCAGCGCTTGGCGCTCAGCGTATGCCCTCCTGCTGCGCCACCGAACGCCGATCGCGCGACCAGATCTGCAGCATGAAGTCATCTTCCTCATGGCGCACGATGCATCCCAGGCCGATTGTTGCAAGCGTCGCCTGCACATCGGCAGTCGACAGCACGCGCTCGGCAAAATCCGGCCGCCAATCGCAAGCGACCAGCGTCCCGTTCTGGCTGAGTGACCGGTCGCAATGTCCCGCGATCGATGCCATGGCGGCGGCGTCGAGAAAGTAACCCACTTCGCTGAGTACGATCAGGTCGAACTGGCCGCCGAGCGGGAGCCCGGCCTGCAGCGGCGGCCAGTCGCCAGGCAACACATGGCGCTCGATCGCCACATGGCCCATGCCGGCAGTGCGATGGCGTGCTGCCGCCACGGCGTCGGCATTGAAATCGCTGGCCAGCAGGCGATCACAACGCGGCGCCAGTTGCGCCGTCAACTCGCCAATGCCGCAGCCCGGCTCGTAAGCGCTGGCATAGCGAGGCAGCGGCAATGCGGCCAAGAGCACGGCGCGCTTGCGCGCTTCATACCAGCGCGTGCGCAACGCGTAAGGATCGCTACTGGCGCCATACAGCGCCTCGAAATAACGACGCTTCTCAGTCAAATCTCGACCCCTTGTTCACCCAGCAAAAAGGCCACATCCCTGGGCCGCTACCGCGTTGTCTGGCGTAGCACACCGATCCAGGGGCTGCGTCGCCATCGCTCACTTGTCCGCCCCCAGGAACATCACCTCGAACGATCTTTTGCAGCGCATCACGCTGGTACTGGGCAGCACGGGTTCTCTTCCGGTCGAGGGATCTGCGTGCAGCTGACTGGTGAAGGACTGCACAGCGTGCCACTTGTCTCGCATCGCTTTATCGTCGAGCACGAGCCGATGCGCCCGATGCCACGGAAGTCGGGGGTCGCCGGGCTCGGCCCAATGCCAAGCCCAGACCGGCACCTCGACCAGACGAGCGCCTACCGCCGCCGCCGCCTCGGCAACGGCCTCGCCGGTCGCCTCGTGGTCCGGGTGGCCGTCGCGGCGCCAGGTCGTCACAACGACGTCGTCACATCGAAGCAGTGCCTTGATTTCCTTTGCAAGGCGGCGACGCTGGGTCGACAGGCCGCCGTCAGGCAACGCCAGGCGGCGTGTTGTCGCCATGGCGTTTTGCAGGCCCAGTCGTTGCAACGCGCGGCGGGTTTCAAGAGGCCGTTCGAGCCGCAGCCGTTCGCGCGGCCACGCGCTTGAGCCGCGGTGGCTTGCTTCGCCCTCAGTGACAGAAACGACGTGGCAGGCTCGGCCTCGGCGCGCCAGCAGCGACAACAACCCGCCGGCAGCCAGCACCTCATCGTCGGGATGGGGCGCCACGACGAAGACACGGGCGCCATCGGGCGCCAGCGTCTCGAGCGTAAGTTCAGGCAGGGCGGCGAGGCCGGGCCAGGACAGCCATTCGGCTTCCGCGGTACCGTCTCCCGGCCCGATGCGCCGATCGCTTACAGCGCCCACGGCCATGCCAACGATGCCGGTTCGCGAAGCAGGCCGGTCCCGAGCGCGGCCGAGTCCCTTTCGGCATGGCTTTGTCGAACGAACACCGGCAGATCGGCCATGGCCTGCGCGAAGCGGGCGTTGCGACACAGCGGGCCGGCCCCGAGCGCGCGGCCGGCATGCCCTACGACCTCGCCCGCCGTTTGCTCCACCGCAAGCCGGGCGCGCAGCGCAATGGCCTGTGCGTCGTCGATGGGATGCGCGTCGATCCAGGCGGCGCACTCACGCAACAGGGCGCCGCTGGCGGCCAGCGCCACATCGATGGCCCCCACGTGCGCCAGGCGGTGTGCGTCGGACTTGAGACCGGCGAGGTCGCGCACCGTCCGAGCGATTGCGCTGGCTCCGCCCCACCAGCAGGCCGCAATGCCGGCCCCGCCATGCCAGAAACCGGGACGGCGCACATAGTCGCCAGCCGTGCCGACCGGCGCCGCCAGCGCTTGGTCGAAGCGCACGTCGACACTGCCGCTGCCGGCCATGCCGACGGCATGCCAACCCTCTGCTGTCAGCTCCACGCCGGGCTGCGACAACGCCACGGCGACGAGGCAGGGTTTGCCTTGTTCGTTCCAGCCGCTGACGATGGCATGCGTGAGCGAAGCAGCGCCGGAACACCAGGCCTTGGTGCCGGTGAGGCGCATTTGCGACGGCACATCGCCGTGGCGAATCTCCAGGCGAGCGTCGGGCGGTTCGGCGCACCAGGTGCCCCAGCGGCTGTCCGGCGGCGGCGGCGGCACGCCGAGTTCGGCCTGGATCGCCAGCGCATCGGTGTGGCCCTCGAACAGCTTGACCAGCGACAGGTCGTGCGCCGCAACCGCGGCCAGGATCCGCCAACGTGCCAGCGTGCCGCCAGCACCGGCGCCAGGCAGTGGCAAGCGATCGATGCCGGCACCCAGCAGGTCTGAGAGAGAAAGCACTTCGTCGCGGCGCGCCTCGAGCCAACCCAATTGCCGGGCGACGGCGGAAGTCTGCGCGGCCTGCATCAGGCAGCTTGCGCGGCCAGGCGGGCGGCCACAGCATCGGTCAATGCCGCGGCAAAGCCCGAGGGCGCTCGGGCGACCCGGCGGGCACTGGTGACCACGCGCGGCTTTGCACTCCAGGCGATGCTGGCGCCCACGGCTTGCAGCGCAGCGACGAAGGCCACGTCTTCGCCCGTGACATGAGACTGGAAGCCGCCCGCCAAACGGTAAGCCGCCGCCGAGACACCGAGATTGGCGCCGTGAATGTGGCGGTGACCCTCACTGTCGTTGTACGTTTCAAGAAAGTGCAGGTGCAACAGGTTGGCGTGAATGCCATGCGGCGTCCAGTCGTCGACGCCGATAGAGCCGCATACGACATCGCACTGCAGGGCCAACTGTTCTACCAGCCAGCGCTTCGAAACCTCGGAGTCGGCATCAGTGAAGGCCAACCATCGCGCGCCCTCGGCCAGCAGCCGGTCGGCGCCGGCCGAGCGAGCAGCGCCGACGTTGCGCGCGTCGACCCGGATCGAGCGCACACCGCGTGCTGCCACTCTCTTCGCCGTTGCGTCGCGGCAGCTGTCCAACACCACGAGGACCTCGACAGCTTCGCCATGCAGCGCCGGATGACGCACGGCGCGCGCCATCCTTTCCAAGGCTGCATCGATATACGCTTCTTCGTCGTGCGCCGGAATGATGACGCCGATCATGGCGACTCGCGCCGAGCGCGTGATCGGCAAGCCGATCGCTTGGATCCGAGACATGGTATGGCGCAGAAGCGCTGCGCTTTGAGGCCTTGCACGATGGGAGCGTTTGGAAGGAGCATGGTCCAGCCGCGATGGCATGGTTGAGAGGGCCGCGATTTTTTGTCGGTGGCGGGGAATTTCGCGCCGGGTCGACACCCGTCCGCGTGTAGGCGCAACACACGCGTGCCGCGTCGCCTCGACCCTGTCGCGCAAGCTCTATGCAGTGGCCCGTCGTCGGGGAAGGCCTACCCGCGCTACACCAATTCGCCGACGGCGAAGCCGAACTCGAGCCTTCATCATTCGCGACTTCAAAAACTCAGGAGGCGCTTCAATGGCCGAACATCGCGATCAACGACTCAGCTCTCCTGGCGCCTTGGTGCAGCCGGGCGAATTGGTGAGCACCGGCCATTCCACGAGCGGTGTTTCGTGGGCGGCGATCTTCGCTGGCGCGCTCGCCGCGGCTGTTCTCTCGCTGGTGTTGCTTCTGCTCGGCTCAGGGCTCGGCCTGTCGGCGGTTTCGCCTTGGGCGAACGACGGCGTCAGCGCCACCACCTTCGGTGTCGGAACCATTGTCTGGCTCACGCTCACAGCGTTGGCAGCATCGGGATTGGGCGGCTACATGGCTGGCCGCCTGCGCACCAAGTGGGCCGGCCTGCATACCCACGAGGTCTATTTTCGCGACACCGCGCATGGCTTTTTGGCCTGGGCTTTGTCGACCCTGATTTCTGCGGCGCTGTTGTCGTCGGCGATCGGTTCGATCGTGTCCGCCGGCGCCAAGGCAGGTGCATCGGTCATCGGCGGCGTCGCGACGGCAGCCACCACCGCGGGTGCAGCCGGAGCGGCTGGCTTGGCAAACGACGCTTCTCAGGGCTCGGATTCTTCGTCGGGCCCGACCGGCT
>JBDSYU010000138.1:0-16533 GCA_039925525.1 Variovorax sp. | reverse complement strand
ACACCAACGACAGCAACGACAGCCGCGACGCCAGGGACACCCGCGGCGTCGACCGCCGGTCCTGCCAAAGCGCCGGGCGCGATTGCAGCGCCAAATGCGACCACCGGCATCGCCGCTGCGGCTTCTCCGGCTTCTCCGGCCCCTTCGGCTGCGACTCCCAACGCGACTCCGACGCCTCAATCGGCCACGGCTGCAAACCTGGCGGCCACTGGCGCGGCAGGCGCCGGCGCAGCCGCCTCGGGGCTTTCAGCGACATCGGCTGCAGGGGCTACCGGCCCGATACCACCAACGCCCGTCGGCGCTGTGCCGGCGGCGTCTGGCGCACTCACATCACCCACTCGAGTCGCGCCAGCGACGGCGCCAACACCGCCGAAGCCGGCTGCCGGAACTCCGCCCAGTCCTGTGGCCGAACCGGGCTTTTTCGATGGCTTGATGGCCAACCCACTGCTTCTGGCCGCGGGAGCGCTCCTGGCCGCCTTGCTGGCGTTTCTCCTTTATAGAGTATTGGGCCGGCGCGGCCGAGAAACTGAAGACAGCGTCTTCGACCAAAGCAAGAACCACAACGACTCTTTCTTCAGCCAAAGCAGTGGCGAGAACGTCGACTTCGCCGCGGACAACAAGAATTCACCCTCGAGTTCACTGTCCTTCCAGCCCAGCGTGCTCGACAACCCGGCCGACGTCGATCCGGTGGCCGAGGCCGATGTGTACTTGGCCTACGGGCGCGACCTGCAAGCCGAAGAGATTCTTCGTCACGCCATGCGCGAAAACCCGGGTCGCGTGGCGATACCGCTCAAGCTGCTGGAAATCCATGCCAAGCGGCGCGACCTGCGCGGCTTCGAAACGCTCTCTGCCGATCTGCACAAGTTGACCGGTGGCACTGGCACCGATTGGGCCCGTGTGGTCGAACTCGGCCGCGAAGTCGACCCGGGCAACGCCATGTACGATCGCGATGGCGCAGTGAGTGCCGACGCGCCGTCGGCGACGCTGGCCACAGCAGCCGTCGAGCCGGATTCGGGTTATATCGAACTGGCTGATTCAACCAGAGATGAAGGACCGGCCTCCGCGTCGGCGCCGGCCTTCGTCCCTTCGGTGGCACCGCTGGACTTCGACCTGGAATTGAGCGATCCATCGCCGACAGAGCCCGGCTCGCTGGACACCTTGCCACCACATTCGGGGCTGTTCGGCGATTCGCAGATGCCCACCAGTGCCGAGCTGCCACGGCTTTCGAACCCACAGCCCAAACGCATCGTGCCGGCAGCGCCGGTCGCGGTTACCGAGCCAGCCTCGATAGCCACCCATCCGGCCCCCGTGGCGCCCGACACTCCGCTGCGCGACGCGCCGCCACCCGCTCATCTCGACTTGCGCACGCGCGATGCTTTCGAGTTTGCCGACGCCTTGGAAACCGGCCCCGGCGATCTGGATACCGGACCCGCGGCGCTCGAGTCGATCGTGCCCCCCCACACCTCCCGCAGGGACGATCAGCTCGCAGAAAACCGCAGCACCAGCTTCGAGCCCACCGCGCTGCCAACGCGACCGGCTTTGTCCGACACCGCGCGTGCCAGCCTGGAGCTGGACGCAGGTGAGGGTGATGATCCACAGGCTGTCAAACTCTCGCTGGCGCGCGAACTGCGCGACCTTGGCGACGAAGACGGTGCACGTTCCTTGGCCGAGGAAGTTGTCGTGGAAGCATCGGGCGAGCTCAAGAACGAAGCGCGCGAACTTCTGACGCAATTGGCCTGACACGCCTCGCCGGCGCACCATCCTTTTTTTCCGACGGGCGATGAGGGTGGCGCTCGGCGTCAGCTACCTCGGCCAGCACTACCAAGGCTGGCAAAGCCAGCGCTCGGGTCTCACTATTCAAGATCGACTCGAAGCCGCGCTTTGCCAATTTGCCGACCGTCCGGTACGGACGCTGTGCGCCGGCCGCACCGACACCGGCGTGCATGCGCTGACGCAGGTCGTGCATTTCGACGTCGACCTCGATCGCGCGCCCTTCTCCTGGGTTCGCGGCACCAATCGCTTCCTGCCGCCGGACATCGCGGTGCAGTGGGCCCAGCCGGTGCCGGACGCCTTTCATTGCCGGGCCAGCGCCCAGTCACGCCGCTACCGTTATCTGCTGTCGCAATCACCGGTGCGCCCCAGCCTCGAGGCTGGCCGGGTCGGCTGGTCGATGCGCTCACTCGATCCCGAAGCGATGCGCGCTGCCGCAGCGTTGCTTGTCGGTCGGCACGATTTCACATCGTTTCGCGCATCCGCCTGCCAGGCGCGCTCACCGGTGAAGCACTTGCGCCGCATCGACATCCGTCGCACCGATGCTTCGGCCGCAATGAATGCGGATGGCAGCGGGGTCATGTGGCAGTTCGAGTTCGAGGCCGACGCGTTCCTGCACCACATGATTCGCAACATCATGGGATGTCTGGTCCGTGTCGGCAGCGCAGAAGCGCCGCCCGCATGGATGGGTGATCTGCTGGCGGCGCGCAGCCGCACCCTGGCGGCGCCGACCTTTTCCGCCGCCGGCCTGTACTTCGTCGGTCCGCAGTACGCCGCGCTTTGGCAGTTGCCAGCGTCGGTCACGCAGGCGCAGGCGGCTGGCTATGATGCCTCGGCATGACGCATGATCGACAACCCGGGCGCACGCGCATCAAGATCTGCGGCCTGACGCGCGAGCAGGATCTCGATGCCGCCGTCGATGCCGGGGCCGACGCGGTCGGCTTCGTGCTGTACGCGAAGAGCCGGCGCGCAGTGAGCGTGGCGCGCGCCGCGGAGTTGGCGAACCGCCTCCCACCTTTTGTCACGCCGGTGCTGCTGTTCGTCAACGCCGAGCCGGCAGCCGCTCTCGCGGCCTTGCAGCAAGTGCCGAACGCCTTGGCGCAGTTTCATGGCGACGAGTCGGCGGAAGAGTGCGACGCCTCGTGCGGCCACGGCCGCCATCGCTTCATCCGCGCGGCACGCATTCCTGCGGGGTCCGCGGCGTCTGCGGGAGGCGGCTTCGACCTCATAGAATATGCAGCTCGGTTCTCCAATGCCCAGGCCATCCTCGTCGACGCCCATGTCGAAGGATTCGGCGGCGGCGGCAAGGTGTTCGAGTGGTCACAGCTTTCACGCGTCGCAAATGCTCGCCTCGTTTTGTCTGGTGGGTTAACGCCTGCCAACGTCGGCGATGGCATCCGCACCGTTCGTCCGCTGTGTGAGTCTCTGGCCGTCGATGTGAGTTCGGGCGTGGAATGCGATGGCCCGGGCCACCATGGCCAGAAGGACGCAAACAAGATCCGCGCCTTCGTTGACGCGGTGCGGCGAGCCGACAGCGCGCTTGGGCAACAAGCCGAAGCACACGCCAAGCGCCATTCGACCTCGGGCCCTCGTGCGTTCGATGCTGCTGCTGTTGCCGGCGACGTTACCGACCCGCTGGCCATCGCGCTCAACGAGCGCCCACCCTGTTAACTTGCCTTGTCGCGCCATTCGGTCGACCGGGCGTCAACCGAATGAGCCTCATGACCTCCGAGACTGTCTACCAACAACCCGACCCCAGCGGGCACTTCGGCATCTACGGCGGCAGCTTCGCCAGCGAGACGCTGACGCAAGCCATCGATGAATTGCGCGGTGCCTATGCGCGCTTCAAGGACGACCCGGAATTCCTTGCGGAATTTCATTACGAACTGGCGCATTTTGTCGGCCGTCCTTCGCCCATCTATCACGCGGCGCGCACCAGCCGCGAGATGGGCGGCGCGCAGATCTACTTGAAGCGCGAAGACCTGAATCACACTGGCGCGCACAAGATCAACAACGTCATTGGCCAGGCGATGCTGGCCAAGCGCATGGGCAAGCCGCGCATCATTGCCGAGACCGGCGCCGGCCAGCACGGCGTGGCAACGGCAACCATCTGCGCGCGTTACGGACTCGAATGCGTCGTCTATATGGGCAGCCAGGATGTAGCACGGCAAAGCCCTAACGTGTACCGCATGAACCTCCTCGGTGCCACCGTGGTGCCGGTGCAATCCGGCAGTCGCACGCTCAAGGATGCGCTCAACGAAGCCATGCGTGACTGGGTCACGCACGTGGAAGACACTTTCTACATCATCGGCACCGTCGCCGGCCCGCACCCCTACCCGACCATGGTGCGCGACTTCCAGCGGGTGATCGGTGTCGAATGCCTGTCGCAGATGCCGCAGATGCTGGCGGCGCAGAACGGCGCCGCAGCGACGTCGGCGTTGCAGCCCGACGCGGTCGTGGCCTGCGTCGGTGGCGGCAGCAACGCCATGGGCATTTTCCATCCCTACATCCCCTTCGACGGCACCCGTCTCATCGGCGTCGAGGCTGCCGGCGAGGGCCTCAACAGCGGCAAGCATTCGGCCTCGATTCTGCGCGGCAGCCCGGGCGTACTGCATGGCAACCGCACCTATCTGCTGCAGAACGACGATGGCCAGATCATCGAAACGCACAGCATCAGCGCCGGGCTGGATTACCCTGGTGTCGGCCCTGAACATGCCTATCTGGCTGACATTGGCCGGGCCGAATACGTGGGCGTGACGGACGCCGATGCCCTCGCCGCTTTTCATTACCTGTGTCGAACCGAAGGCATCATTCCGGCGCTTGAATCGGCGCATGCGGTGGCCTATGCCATGCAGTTGGCAAAGACCATGTCGCCCGAGCAGTCCATCCTGGTCAATCTGTCGGGGCGTGGTGACAAGGACATCGGTACGGTCGCCGACCTGTCGGGCGCCGATTTTTATGATCGGCCGTCGATGCGTGGCCTGACGGTCAAGGGCGGTCGCGCATGAGCCGTATCAAGGCAACGTTTGAGCGACTTGAAGCGGCCGGGCGAACGGCGCTGATCCCGTATGTCACCGCCGGTTTCCCGTGCGCCGACATCACGCCGGAACTGATGCACGGCATGGTCGCCGCTGGCGCCGACGTGATCGAGCTCGGCGTGCCGTTCTCCGATCCGATGGCCGACGGCCCGGTGGTCCAGCGGGCCGGCGAGAAGGCCTTGGCGCTCGGCGTCGGCCTGTCGCAGGTGCTGGCGATGGTGCGCACCTTTCGCACACACGACAGCGTGACGCCGGTGGTGCTGATGGGTTATGCCAATCCGATCGAACGCCACGACGGCCGCCATGGCGCCGGCGCCTTCGTTCAGGACGCAGCCGAGGCCGGTGTCGACGCGCTGCTGGTGGTCGACTACCCGCCGGAAGAATGCGAAGCCTTTGCCGCCGATCTGCGCGCGCATGACATGGACCTGATCTTTTTGCTGGCACCGACCAGCACCCCGGCGCGCATGGCGCAGGTCGGGCGCATCGCCAGCGGTTATGTCTACTATGTGTCGCTCAAGGGCGTGACCGGCGCCGGCCATCTCGACGTCGACAGCGTGCGGCAAATGCTGCCCGATATTCGCCGGCACGTGAAGCTGCCGGTCGGCGTCGGCTTCGGCATTCGAGATGCGACCACTGCGCAAGCGGTTGGCCGCATTGCCGATGCCGTGATCATCGGCTCGAAAATCATCGAATTGATCGGTGCACAACCGCGGGAGCGAGTAGTTTCAGCGGCCGGCGATTTCCTGCGCGAGGTGCGCAATGCGCTCGATGCGCCGGCCACCGCGCCGACTGCACCGACCGGGCAGATAGTCGACCGCATAACCGGGGAACCATCATGAGTTGGTTGGAGAAACTGCTCCCGCCGCGCATTTCACAAACGCGATCTGGAGAACGCCGGCAAGTCCCCGAGGGACTCTGGATCAAGTGCCCGAGCTGCGATACCGTCTTGTACAAGACCGATCTCGAGCAGAACCAATACGTCTGCCCGACTTGCGCGCACCACCACCGCATCGGGGCACGGACGCGGCTCGGCGCCTTCCTCGATACCGATGGCCGTTATGAAATCGGCCGCGAGGTACTGCCGCTCGATGCCCTCAAGTTCAAGGACAGCCGCAAGTATCCAGATCGGCTCAAGGAAGCGACGTCCAATACCGGAGAAACCGATGCCCTGGTGGTGCTGGGCGGCTCGGTACTCGGCATTGACCTCGTTGCAGCATGCTTCGAGTTCGAGTTCATGGGCGGCAGCATGGGCAGTGTCGTCGGCGAACGCTTCGTGCGGGGTGTGGAGACGGCGATTGAAAGGAAAATTCCGTTCGTCTGCTTCACTGCGACGGGCGGTGCGCGCATGCAGGAAGGCTTGTTGTCGTTGATGCAAATGGCCAAGACCAATGCGGCGTTGACGCGCCTGGCCAAAAAAAGCTTGCCCTACATCAGCGTGTTGACCGATCCGACGATGGGCGGCGTGTCGGCCGGGTTTGCCTTCGTCGGCGACGTGGTGATCGCCGAGCCGAAGGCGTTGATCGGCTTTGCCGGCCCGCGCGTCATCGAATCGACCGTTCGGGTGACGCTGCCCGAAGGCTTTCAACGCGCCGAATTCCTGCAGGCCAAAGGAGCGATCGACTTCATCTGCGACCGTCGCGAACTGCAAAAGACCATTGCCAGATTGCTGGCGATGTTGACGCGGCAACCGGCCGATGCGATTGGTTGATCTGCGCAGCCCGCCTCATCCGCGTCACGCGGGTAACGAATAAGCCCAGAGCATCAGATTGCCCAATACGATGGCGCCGACCTGCAGCAGCACGATGGCCAGCAAAGCCGACAGGTCGACGCCGCCGATGAGCGGCACGAAGCGACGCAGCGGCCGCACCAGGGGTTCGGCCAGACGCCCGACCAGTTCCTGCAACAACGACGATGGACTGGGAATCCACGAGAGGATGGCATAGAGGATCAGGAGCGCTGTCAGGCCCGAAACCGTGAGTTGCAGCAACCCGACGAGGGAAATGAGGGGCAACACGGCGAAGTGCGCGCCGCCACCGAGAAGCAGCATCAGCAGTAGAAACTTGGCCAGCACCAGCAGGAACGCCGCGACAGCGCTGGCGAAGTCCCAGCGCCGTGCCGTCGGCACGACGCGCCGCAGAGGCATGACGATCCAGTCCGTGACAGCAAAGACGAAGCGGCCGAGCGGATTGCCGAAGGGCACGCGCTGGTATTGCATATACAGACGCAATAGGCAGGCGCCACCGAAAAGCCCGACGATCACGTCCAATAGAAAAGAAGGGATTTGATTGAACATGCAACGCCAGCAACGACCGGGATGCGATGATACCGAGGCGAAAGGCCCAAGCGCTTGACCGAAACCTCGAACCTGGATGACCTGCCCCTTTTCCCATTGGGTAGCGTGCTGTTTCCCGGCGGTTCTCTGCCCTTACGCATTTTCGAGGTGCGTTATCTGGACATGATCGGGCGCTGCCAAAAAACCGGCATGCCGTTCGGCGTCGTCTGCCTGATCGAAGGCAGCGAAGTACGCTTGCCGGGTGTCAGCAGCGAGCGCTTTGCGCCGGTCGGCACACTCGCGACGATCCGCGCGTTCGCAGCGCCGCATGCAGGCTTGTTGCAGATCGAGTGTCTCGGCACCCGGCGCTTTCGTAGCAGGCAAAGCACCTTGCAAAAACACGGGCTGTGGACCGCCAGTGTCGAACTGCTTGCCGATGATCTGGTCCATGCCGTGCCGGCTGATCTTGAGCACACGGCGCTGGCGCTACGTCAGCTCGTGCAAGCGCTCGAGCGCCGGCGTGTAGATGATGGCGAGGCACACATGCCCATGCCGTTCGCTGAACCCTATGGCTTTGACGACTGTGGCTGGTTGGCCAATCGCTGGTGCGAGTTGCTGCCGCTTGCGTCCGCGCTGAAACAACAATTGATGGCGCTGGACAGCCCGCTGATGCGGCTCGAATTGGTAAGTGACCTGCTGGCGCGCACCGGCATTGCCACGTAGCTCTCATCGCACCGAGCCAACGGTGTCGGTCGCATAAAGACGCCAAGCGGGCGTCTAGAATTCCCGGTCGCGCGCCTGCAGGCGACGCTTCAAAGCCTTCTTCGTTTCATGTCCGCCCCACCTACCCTGCCGGTTTCGAGTTCTCCAGAGTTACGGCCGGACTCAGCGGCATCGGGCGCCGCGCACGATGGCGAAAACACGCTCATCGCTGAGCGCCGCGAAAAGCTCAACCTGCTGCGCAAGAGGCAACGAGAAGGCGGCCCGGTGGCGTTTCCGAACGATTTCAAGCCGACACATCGCGCAGCGCCGTTGACCGCGCAACACGGCGGTGAGACGGCCGAGGCGCTCGACGCCGCCGCCATCGATGTGCGCGTCGCCGGCCGCATGATGCTCAAGCGCGTGATGGGCAAAGCCAGCTTTGCGACCTTGCAGGACACCAGCGGCCGCATCCAGCTTTATGTGCAGCAGGCGGCCATCGGCGAAGAGGCCTACGCCCAATTCAAGCACTGGGATCTTGGCGACATCGTCGGCGCCGAAGGACATGTTTTCAAGACGCGTACGGGTGAACTTTCCATCAAGGTTTCGCGCCTGCGGATGCTCACCAAGAGCCTGCGGCCGTTGCCCGACAAGTTTCACGGCATGGCCGATCAGGAGCAGAAGTATCGGCAGCGCTATGTCGACCTGATCACCGATGACGCAGCGCGCGAGCGCTTCGTGACACGCAGTCGCGCCGTGGCCGCGCTGCGCAACTTCATGCTGGCACACGAGTTTCTCGAAGTCGAGACGCCGATGCTGCATCCCATTCCCGGCGGCGCCAATGCGAAGCCGTTCCGCACGCATCACAACGCGCTCGACCAGGAGATGTTCCTGCGCATCGCCCCCGAGTTGTATCTGAAGCGCCTCGTCGTCGGCGGCTTCGAGCGGGTGTTCGAGATCAATCGCAGCTACCGCAACGAAGGCATCTCGGTTCGGCACAACCCCGAATTCACGATGATGGAGTTCTACGCGGCGTACTGGAACTACGGCGATTTGATGGACTTCACCGAAGCGCTTATTCGAGACGTTGCCGACAAGGCCATCGGCACGCTGCAGCCGAGCTACCAGGGCCGATCGGTCGACCTTTCAGCGCCGTTCGCCCGAATGACCATCCGCGAAGCCATCCTTGTGCACACCGATGCCGGCGAATGCGTCGACGACAAGGCATGGCTGCTCCAGTCGCTGCGCAAACTCGGCCTCACCGAGGAGAAACATCGACTGTCCGGACGCAGCGATGTCAATCTGCAAGTGCTCTTTTTCGAAGAGGCGGTCGAGCAAAAGCTCTGGCAACCGACCTTCATCATGGAGCATCCGACAGAAATCTCGCCGCTGGCCCGGGCCAACGACGCGCGGCCCGAAGTCACCGAGCGCTTCGAGCTGTACATCACCGGGCGCGAGTTCGGCAACGGTTTTTCTGAACTGAACGACGCCGAGGAGCAGGCAGCGAGGTTCAACGCCCAGGTAGCTGCAAAAGACGCCGGGGACGACGAAGCCATGTTTTTCGACCACGACTTCGTACGCGCACTCGAATATGGCATGCCGCCGACCGGTGGCTGCGGCATCGGGATCGACCGCCTGATGATGCTGCTCACCGATTCGCCAAGCATTCGCGACGTCATCCTGTTTCCCGCATTGCGACGGGAATAAGGGCGCGGGCTCGCTGGTAGCGCTTGGATGATAGCAAGCCAGTCCAGAGCATGGCGGGTTGCGGTGGCAACAAAGCTCGCCGCCTCGCCTCGCTGGTCGCATCGGGCGTCCACGCGCCGCTTCGCTGAGCCTGCGCGAACGCATCGAGCAAGTCGTCGAGTACCTGGCCGTCTCCGATGCTCTGGTTGCACACCAGCGCCAGATCACAGCCCGCAGTGAGCGCCTCCAGGGCGGCGTCGCTGTAGCTCAATGCCACGCCATCGATGCGGCGCGCCGCTTCCATGCTGAGGTCGTCGCTGAAAACGCATCCATCGAAGCCGAGCTGTTGACGCAGCACCTGGCGCAGCCAGCGTGCCGAAAATCCGGCCGGCCGCGTGTCGATCTTGGAATAGATCACATGCGCGGGCATCACCGCATCGAGTACTTCCACCAGCCAGGCAAACGGCTGCGCATCGCTGGCACAGATCGTCTTCAGGCTGCGCCTGTCGGTCGGCGCTGCAACGTGCGAGTCGGGGCGAACGTAGCCGTGCCCTGGAAAATGCTTGCCGCAGTTGCGCATGCCGGCAGCGAGCATGCCGTGCATCAGGCTCTTTGCGAGCAGCGCCACGACGCGTGGATCGGCGTGAAAGCTGCGATCGCCGATCACCGAGCTGGCGCCGTGATCCAGATCGAGCACCGGCGCAAAAGACAGGTCGACGCCGCAGGCGCGCAATTCGCCGGCCATCACATAGCCGCAAGCGCCGGCGAGGCGGGTGGCCTGCAGCGGATCGAGCATCCAGCGTTCGCCGAGCGTTCGCATCGCAGGCAGATGTGTGAAGCCGTCATCGCGAAACCGCTGCACACGCCCGCCTTCCTGATCGACACAGATCAGGATGTCGCTGCGGATCGACTTGATCTCGGCGTTGAGCGCACAGAGCTGTGCTCGATCCTGCCAGTTGCGTGCGAAGTGGATGACTGCGCCGACCCGCGGATCGGTCAGGCGCCGCCGATCGGCGGCGTTGAGCGCCGTGCCCGCCACATCGATGACGAGGGCGGCATGTGGGGGACCCTCGCTCACGTCGATGCCCAGGCCGGCGGCGGCTGTTCCACGACGACGAAGCTCGCGGCGTAATCCGTTTCGTCACTCAGCGTCACATGCGCAGTGAGATTATTCGCCTCGAACCACTGCTTGAGCGGGCCGTGCAAGACGATCACCGGTTGCCCGCTCGCCAGCTTGTCGATCTCACACAGGCGCCATTGCATGGGCAGGCGCAGGCCCATGCCGATTGCCTTGCTGAATGCCTCTTTGGCTGAAAAGCGAGTGGCCAGGTAGCGCAGGCCACGTGCTGGCAAGCGCGCGCGGCGCACCTGCCACACGGCAAACTCCGCATCGCCCAGCACCCTGCGCACAAAGCGTTCCCCCTGGCGCTCGAAGGTGGCCCCCATCCGGCGTATGTCGCAGATGTCGGTACCGATGCCGTAAATCAAAGCGATGCGCCCAGCTCAGACGGGTATGCATCCGGGGTAGCCCGCTCTGCAGCGGCGGCGATGCACGCCAGATATTCGCACGTGGCCGCCGAGTAGCCCAACTCCAGCGCATCGGCAATGAACGCATGGCCGATCGAGACTTCGCGTACATGAGGCACAGCGCGCAGGAACTGCGTCAGATTTTGGCGGCTCAGGTCGTGGCCGGCGTTGGCGTCAAGGCCGAGCGCCTGTGCCGCCTGCGCCGCTGCAACGAAGCTCTCGAGTACCTTGCCTGCGGCAGGCGTCGCACGAGACGCGGCATAGCTCTCGGTGTAAAGCTCGATGCGGTCGGCGCCGAGCTCGCGCACGGCGGCCATTGCGTGCGGCAACGGGTCCATGAACAGGCTGACCCGCACACCGAGCGCGCGCGCTTCCCCGATCAACGGACGCAAGCGCTCCGCATCCTCCGGAAAGCTCCAGCCGTGGTCGCTGGTGAACTGACCCTCGCTGTCCGGGACGAAAGTGGCTTGCGCCGGTCGCAGCTGGCGCACGAAATCCATCAGGTTGTGGAACGGATTGCCTTCGATGTTGAGTTCGGCCTGCGGCCAGTCGACCCGCAACATGGCGTGCAGTTCATGCACATCGTCGGCGCGGATGTGCCGTGCGTCGGGTCGCGGATGTACGGTGATGCCATGCGCACCGGCCGCGAGGCATTGTGCGGCAGCCCTGAGGACGCTCGGCACCCCCAGATGGCGCGTGTTGCGCACCAGGGCCACCTTGTTCAGGTTCACAGACAAAAAGGTGGTGGATCGTGCGGAGCGCACGTCGTTCTTGGTTGCTGGTTCTGGGGTCATGCTCATAGCGCCTGCAAGTCGCGCATCATCTGCCGCGTACGCAGCGTCGATACCCCGCAATGGTAGTTCAGCAGCGCGCGCAGCAGCATGCGCAAGCTGCTTGCCTTGGCATCGGCCAGATCGGCGACGGCTCGCACAGTGGCTGCAAAAGGCGGCGCGCTGCTGCGCAAAGCGCGCTCGAGGGCCTGCCAATCCGCTCCGGAAAGCGCCACGCTCCGCTCGGGAGCAGGCGCGCCGTCGCCGGCATTTCTGCCTACAGGTTGAATGTTTCGGTCCTGCCCCATTTCGATCTCGCCTAGGCCGCCCTCGGCACGCAGCGCATAGCGCCTGTCGCTCTCCAGCGCTACCCGGGTCGATGTCGAGAGATCGAGTGCCGGCAGCAGCCCGACTTCGCGCAGCAGCAGCAACTCGAATGCGCGCAGCGCCGCCGCGCGCGTGGCGACCTGGGCCGCGCCATGGGCGGCGCCCAGCACCTGCACCACGCCGACATAGGTGTCGAACAGCGCCTCATGCGCATCGTCACGAGCCAGGAGTCGCAGCAGCAACTCGTTGACGTAATAGCCTGAAAGAAGTGCGTCGCCAGATGGCATGACCTGTCCTCCCAGCCATTCCGCCCCCTTGAGCGTACGGATCTCGCCATCTCCGCTGTAGTTGAGATGGAGCGGCTGCAGCGGCAGCAGCACCGGCCGAAAGTTCGAGCTCGGCCGTTTGGCGCCTTTGGCCACCAGCGCCACGCGGCCCTGATGGCGCGTGAACACCTCCAGGATCAGGCTCGACTCGCTCCAGTCGTAGCGGTGCAGCACGAAGGCGGGTTCGTGCACGATGCGGTAGGCTGGCATGATGAAATCAGGACCATCCGTCACTCATAACCGAACGACCGCACCCGCGCCTCGTCGTCGGCCCAGCCGGATCGCACCTTGACCCAGAGTTCAAGGAACACCTTGGCGTCCATCAGGTGTTCGAGTTCATGGCGCGCCTCGGTGCCGATGCGCTTGATGCGATCACCACGATCGCCGATAACCATGGCCTTGTGAGTATCGCGCTCGACGACGATAGTGGCGGCAATTTTGACCATGCGCTTTTGCCCCTTCTTGCGCGGCGCTTCCTCACCCATCTGATCGATTACCACCGTCGATGTATAGGGAAGTTCGTCGCCAGTCAGGCGAAACAGTTTTTCGCGCACGGTTTCGCTGGCCAGGAATTTTTCGCTGCGATCGGTCAACTCGTCTTCGCTGTGCCACCACGGCTGCTGCGGCAGGTACTTCTCGCAAATGGTCAGCAGGCGCGTCACATCCTTGGCGTTGTTGGCCGACATCGGCACGAACTCGACAAAGGCAAATTTGCCCTGCATCTGTGCCAGCCACGGCGCCAGATCGGCTCGCCGCTTCACGTTGTCGAGCTTGTTGGCGATGAGCAGCGCCGGAACCGAACCGTCAAGCAGCGCCAGCACGCGCTCGTCGGCAGGAGTGAAGCTGCCGGCCTCGACCACGAAGAGGACCAGGTCGACATCAGTCACCGCGCCTCGCACGGCACGATTGAGCGATCGGTTGAGCGCATTGCCATGCAGCGTCTGGAAACCCGGCGTATCGACAAAAACAAACTGCGTGGCGCCCACCGTCCGGAAACCAGTGATGCGATGTCGTGTCGTCTGTGCCTTGCGCGACGTGATGCTGATTTTTTGCCCGACCAGCGCATTGAGCAGGGTCGATTTACCGACGTTGGGCTTTCCGACGATGGCAATCTGGCCGCAGCGCGTGTCGGTGAGGGTGCTCAGGGTGCTCAGGGTGCTCACGATGGCCCTCGCGTCAGGCAGCACCAGCGCGCCGGCGTTGCTTCAATTGCAGGAGCATCGCCGCAGCAGCCGCTTGCTCGCCCGAACGCCGTGAAGGCCCGATGCCGCGCTCGGCAAGACCGAGATCGGCAACCACGCACTCGACCTCGAAGGTTTGCCTATGCGCTACGCCGATGGTGTCGGCCACCCGGTAGACGGGCAGCTTGCGTTTCTCTGCCTGAAGCCACTCCTGCAGCTCCGTCTTCGGATCCTTGGCCGCCGCGTCCATGCGCGGCGATATGTCGACCGAGGCATACAGGCGTCGTACGAGAGCGTCGGCGGCGTCATGACCGCCGTCGAGGAATACCGCTCCGACCACGGCTTCGAGCGCGTCGGCCAGCATGGAGGGCCGCGATGCACCGCCGGACTTGCTTTCACCCTCGCCCAGGCGCAGCGACTGGGCCAGGTTCAATTCCCCAGCAAGGCGATGTAAGGTGTCTTGCTTGACGAGGTTGGCGCGCACCCGGGACAGCTCACCTTCGCTCGCCAACGGCAACCGTTGATAGAGGAGGTGCGAAACCGCCAGATTGAGGACCGAGTCGCCTAAGAACTCGAGCCGTTCGTTGTGCTCTGCCGAGAAGCTTCGATGCGTGAGCGCCAGCGGGAGCAGACGCGGATCGGAGAACCGGTGACCAAGACGCCCCTCTAGAGCTTGCAGAGCCTGCAGGGCTTGCGCGGCAGGCATTCCAACGTCGTGCACTCGCCAGCGCCGCCGGTCAACTGGACTCGCCGCTGTACTTGAGCGTGAGAAATGCGGGCCCCACCAGATGGATCTCGCGGTCGTAGGCAAACTTGACGACCACCTTGTCACCCTCCTTCACCACGATCAGGTCCTTGCCGCTGACCGATGTGAAATCGTCGATCGCCTGCGCTCGATCGAAAATGGCGCGGACCTCGGCAACGGTATTGCCGGCCTTGGCCTTGTTCGCCGCTTTTTCAATAGCCTGGCGCTCGATCAGCGTCGGAATGACCTCGGCTGTCACGATGCCGACGCTGCCGATCACCACAGCCAAGAACAAGAGGCCGATGAAAGAAATGCCGCGTTGGTCGCGGGCGCGTTTGAACGCGTTGTCATGCATGCGTTTTTCTCCTCTGCTGATCAATGAAACGATCCTATGCGTCCAAGGTTGGTGAAGTTCATCCAGACGACAAAGGCCCGTCCGACGATGTTGCGGTCCGGCACGAACCCCCAATAACGCGAATCGAGGGAATTGTCGCGGTTGTCGCCCATCACGAAAAAGTGCCCCGTGGGCACCTTGCAAACGAATCCCTCGACACTGTAGCGACAATTCTCGCGGTTCGGAAAACTCGCCACCTCCGCCTCGGAGACGCCAGCGCGGCGGCTTTCGTCATTGAGCAGTCGATGCTCCTGACCGAACAGGTTCTCGCGAAACTGCTTCAAATAGCGCATCGTCTCTTCGTCGAGGTAATCCGGCATCGCCTCCTTGCTGATCGCCTGACCGTTGATCGTAAGCCGCTTGTTCTGGTAGGCCACCTCGTCGCCGGGCACACCGACGACGCGCTTTATGTAGTCCAGGCTCGGCTTGGGCGGATAACGAAAAACCATGACGTCGCCTCGAGCCGGCGCCGTGCCTTCGGTCATCTTGTTGTTGAGCACCGGCAAGCGCAGACCGTAGGCGAACTTGTTCACCAGGATCAGATCGCCGATTTCGAGCGTCGGCATCATCGATCCGGATGGAATCTTGAACGGCTCGACGACGAATGAACGCAGCAAAAATACCACCAGAATCACTGGGAACAAACCCGCCGTCCAGTCAAGCCACCAAGGCTGCGCCAGCACGCGCTCGCGCGCCTCACTGTCTACACGGTCGACCTCGGTGATGCCCCGGCTCGACAGCCGCGCGTCTCGCGCCGCAAGCGAGGCGTCGAGCGCATCGGCCGCGCGCGCACGCTGCGGTCGGAAATGAAAACGTTCTGCCAGCCAATACAAACCGGTGACCACGGTTGCCACGAACAGCAGCAGCGCGAAGTTGCCGTCCACCGCGCTGAAGTACCAAGCACCGATGTAGCCAAAGAAGGCAGCGAGAACGAGAGCGGTGATAAACGGCATGAGTCAGTGGCGCGAGGGTTCAATCTTCGACTTGCAGGATCGCCAGGAAAGCCTCTTGCGGCACTTCGACCGATCCGATCTGCTTCATTCTTTTTTTGCCCGCTTTCTGCTTTTCAAGCAGCTTTTTCTTGCGGGTGATGTCGCCGCCGTAGCACTTGGCCAGGACGTTCTTGCGAAGTGCCTTGATTGTCTCACGGGCGATCACGTTGACGCCGATGGCCGCTTGTATCGCCACGTCGTACATCTGGCGCGAAATGATTTGCCGCATCTTGGCGACGACGGCTCGACCGCGGTACAGGCTCTGGCTGCGGTGCACGATGATCGACAGCGCATCGACGCGCTCACCGTTCAGAAGGATGTCGACCTTGACCACGTCGGCGGCGCGATACTCCTTGAACGCATAGTCCATCGAGGCATAACCGCGACTCACGGACTTGAGCTTGTCGAAGAAATCGAGCACTATTTCGCCGAGCGGCATTTCATAGCTGAGCATGACTTGGCGGCCGTGATAGGCCATGTTCAACTGCACGCCGCGCTTCTGGTTGGCCAGCGTCATTACCGCGCCGACGTATTCCTGCGGCATGTACAAGTGCACCGTGACGATCGGCTCGCGGATCTCGATGAGCTTGCCGACTTCGGGCATCTTCGAGGGGTTCTCCACCATCACCACGTCGCCGCCGGTCTTCACCACTTCATAGACAACGCTGGGTGCGGTGGTGATCAGGTCCTGATCGAACTCGCGTTCGAGCCGTTCCTGCACGATTTCCATATGCAGGAGGCCAAGGAAACCGCAGCGAAAACCGAAGCCCAGGGCTTGCGAAACTTCCGGTTCGTAGTGCAGCGAC
>JBDSYU010000137.1:0-5525 GCA_039925525.1 Variovorax sp. | reverse complement strand
TGGCCGAGGCGGCGCATGCGCGCTATGGCTTCGCCGACTTCAAGCTCAAGGGTGGAGTGCTGCGCGGCGAAGAGGAGGTCGAGGCCATCGTTGCGTTGCACGAGCGCTTCCCGAAGGCCCGTGTCACGCTCGACCCGAACGGTGGCTGGTGGCTGGCCGATGCCGTGCGTCTGTGCCGCGATCTGCACGGCGTGATGGCTTATGCCGAAGACCCGTGCGGCGCCGAAGGCGTGTTCTCCAGCCGCGAGGTGATGGCCGAGTTTCGCCGCGCCACCGGCCTGCCGACGGCGACCAACATGGTGGCCACCGACTGGCGCGAGCTGACGCACAGTCTTTCGTTGCAATCGGTCGACATCCCGCTGGCCGACCCGCACTTCTGGACCCTGCAGGGCTCCGTGCGGGTGGCCCAGACCTGCCAGGCCTGGGGTCTGACCTGGGGCTCGCACTCGAACAACCATTTCGATGTCTCTCTGGCCATGTTCACGCACGTGGCCGCCGCCGCGCCGGGCAAGGTGACGGCCATCGACACCCACTGGATCTGGCAGGACGGCCAGCGCCTGACGCAAGCGCCGCTGCAAATCGAAGGCGGGCAGATCGCAGTGCCGAGCGCTCCTGGACTTGGCGTCGCTCTCGATTGGGACGAAGTCGAGCGCGCACACCAGCTCTATCTGCAGCACGGCCTGGGCGCCCGCGACGACGCGCTGGCCATGCAATACCTCATTGCCGACTGGGCCTTCGATCCGAAGCGGCCGAGCCTGGTGCGCTGAGGATGGAGCGGCGCCGCGCCACGTTCAAAGTTGCATCTAAAGCTGAAAAGCCAGGGTCAATAGCAAGCCCTCGGCGATGTCGCGGCCGAATCCGGGCGCGCGGGCCCGGTACAAGTCGCCGGACGACGCCGTGCGCTCAATCCATTGCGCCAGCCAATCGATTTCGGCTTCGCCATAGAACACCACAGCTGCCTCGTGGTTGAGCAGCAGGCTGCGCAAGTCCAGATTGATCGAGCCACACAGCGCCAGTTGCTGGTCGATGACCACCGCCTTGGCGTGCGTCATCTGCGGCAGCAGCCGGAACGAGACACCGGCGCGGGACAATTCGCGCATGGCGCGGGCACGCACGAAGTCGGCGAAACGATGGTTCGAGCGCTGCGGCAAGGCGATGGTGATCTGTACGCCGCGCCGCGCTGCGAGGCGCAGCGCGTCGCGCAAGCCATCGCTCGGCACGAAGTACGGGCTGACCGCCAGGATGCGCTGCTCGGCGCGAAAGCAGGCGTCGATCAGCAAGGCGTGCGCCGTGTCTTCGGCCTGGTCGGGACCGCTCGGCAGGAACTGGACCAGCGCACCGTCGTCGCCGTCGTGCTCGACCGATTTGACCGAGCGCGGCTTGCGCCCCCGCACCGAAGCCCAGTCGTGATCGAACTGCCGAGCCGCGGCGCTGGCCGCGTCGCCGCGAATGTCGAAGGACAGGTCAGGCCAGGCCACCGGCTCAGCTTCAGTGCCGCAAAAATACTCGCCGGCGAGGTTGCGTCCGCCCGACCACAACCATCTGTCGTCGGCAATGGTCAGCTTGCGATGGTTGCGCAGGTTTCGGGGGCCGTGCCGGCGCAGGCTGAAGAACGGTCGAAACACCGCGACCTCGCCGCCGGCGCCGCGCAACAGGTCGAAGTGGCGGCGCGGCAGCTTGAGCGCACCGAAACCGTCGAGCAGCACACGCACGGCAATGCCCTCGCGCGCCCGTGCCGCCAAGCGGTCGACCACGTCTCGGCCCAGCGCGTCGTCGCCGATGATGAAGGTGCAAACGTCGAGCCGCTCGCGTGCACTGTCGATCACCTGCCACAGGGCTTCGCGCGCGCCGGCACCGTCGGCGTGCAGGCGCACGGCGCAGTGGCTCGGCGACGCCAGGCCGAAGCTGTCCAGCAGCTCGGCCGCCCAATGCTGCAGATGCCGCGGGCCCCTCGGCCGTGGCGATCGTGACGATCCTGCCGGGCGCAACTTGCGTTGGCCGAACAGCAGGTACGCCGGCAGCACGAAGTAGGGCAGCAATGCGAGCCCCATGACCCAGGCCAGCGCCGTCGTCGGCGCGCGTTGCTCACGGCGCAGGCGCGTCGTCAGTACGTAGGCCAGCACCGCCAGAACGCCGAACAGCAAATGCTGCGACGGCGAGGGCAGCCAGGCGAAAAACGTCC
This sequence comes from Variovorax sp., assembly GCA_039925525.1. Lineage (GTDB taxonomy): Bacteria > Pseudomonadota > Gammaproteobacteria > Burkholderiales > Burkholderiaceae_C > Variovorax. The sequence goes on along the minus strand of JBDSYU010000137.1, from coordinate 3,343 downwards.
GAGGCATCGGCTCAGGCAGCCTCGACCAGCCGCCCGATGGCCGGCCAGCGCCGGTGCAAGCCGACCCAGGCGATCAAGCCGACACAAAGCATCGCCAGAGACGTGATGGCCAGGGCGACGGTCGAATGCATCACCAGCGGCGCCACAGCGCCTGCCACCACGCCGTTGGCGGTGGAGCCGATCACTGCCTGCAGCGACGATGCCATGCCGCGCCGTGTCGGATGCAGGTCCAGCACCAGCAGCGTGACCACCGGCACCATCAGCGCCCAGCCGAAGGCAAACAGGCCCAACGGCAGCAGTGCCCACCACGCCTCGGCCTTGAACAAGAGGTTGGCGATGACGTTGATCATCGAGACCGTCACCATGATTACAAAGCCATGGCGAATCTGGCGCTTGGGCGCGACGCGGCCGGCCATCCGGCCGCTCAGCCAGGCACCACTCATGATGCCGCCGATGGTCAAAAGGAAGAACCAGAAGAACTGCGTCGGTTCGAGGCCAAGAAGATCACCGAGGAACGCCGGCGCCGCCAGCACGTAGAGGAACATGCCGTTGAACGGCACGCCACTCGCCAATGCCAGCAGCAGGAAGCGCGGATCCGAACACAGCTCCCAGTAGCCACGCATCAGGTGCCGCACGCGAAACGGCTGACGCTCGCTCGTGTGCAGTGTTTCGGGCAGCAACTTGAAATTGGCGGCGAACAGCAGCACACCGACCAGCACCAGGAACCAGAAGATGCTGTGCCAGCCGGCGTGAACAAACAGGAACCCGCCAATGATCGGCGCGATCGCCGGCGCGACGCCGAAGTAGATGGTGATCTGGCTCATCACCTTTTGCGCCTCGGCCGGCGCGAACATATCGCGCACCACCGCCCGTGATACGACGATGCCGGCGCCGGTCGACAAGCCTTGCAAGGCCCGAAAGAACACCAACTGCCCCACGCTCTGCGACACCGCGCAGCCTAGGGACGCGATGGTAAATGCTGCCAGTCCCCACAGCACCACCGGGCGCCGGCCGAAGCTGTCTGACAGGGCGCCATGAAACAGGTTCATGAAGGCAAAGCCGAACAAATAAGCCGACAGAGTCTGCTGCATCTCGGCCGGGCTGGCGTTAATGGAGCGCGCGATCCCGGCAAACGCTGGAATGTAGGTGTCGATCGAAAACGGCCCGAGCATGCCGAGCATGGCAAGCAGCACGGCCAACGCCCAGCGGGGGGCGCGCCAGATGGTCTGTGCGTCAGGGTTCATATGGTCGCGAATGCGGGCTGACGGGCCGCTACGAACGCGAAAAAACGCGGTCCCTTCGCGTCCTTCGCGACCGGCAGCCCGGTCCCACCCCTACAGCGCGTCGATGAAGCTGCGCAGCTTGTCCGAGCGGCTCGGGTGCTTGGCCTTGCGCAAGGCCTTGGCTTCGATCTGGCGCACGCGTTCTCGCGTCACGTCGAACTGCTTGCCGACTTCTTCGAGCGTGTGATCGGTCGACATCTCGATGCCGAAGCGCATGCGCAGCACCTTCGCTTCGCGCGGCGTCAGCGAATCGAGGATGTCCTTGACCACATCGCGCAGGCCAGCTTGCATCGCCGCGTCGATGGGTGAAGTGTTGCCGGTGTCTTCGATGAAATCGCCCAGGTGCGAATCGTCATCGTCGCCGATGGGCGTCTCCATGGAGATCGGCTCCTTGGCGATCTTCATGATCTTCCTGATCTTGTCTTCCGGGATCTCCATTCTCTCGGCCAGGATGCTGGCGTCGGGCTCGAAGCCGAACTCCTGCAGGTGCTGGCGCGAGATGCGGTTCATCTTGTTGATGGTCTCGATCATGTGCACCGGGATGCGGATGGTGCGGGCCTGATCGGCGATGGATCGGGTGATCGCCTGGCGAATCCACCACGTCGCGTAAGTCGAGAATTTGTAGCCGCGGCGGTATTCGAACTTGTCGACCGCCTTCATCAGGCCGATGTTGCCTTCCTGGATCAGATCCAGGAACTGCAGACCGCGGTTGGTGTACTTCTTGGCGATCGAGATCACCAGGCGCAGGTTGGCCTCGATCATCTCGCGCTTGGCATGGCGCGAGTTTTCCTCGCCCTCGTTCATGCGCTTGCTGATCGCCTTGAGCTCGGCCAGCGGAACCACCACGCGCGCCTGGATGTCAGTCAGCGACTGTTGCAGCTCCTGCACCGGCGGTATGTTGCGCTCCATGACGGCGCTCCAGGGCTTGCCGGCAGCAACCTGCTTTTCAATCCATTTGAGATTCAGCAGATGCGAAGTCGCGCGCTGGCCGTGCTTGTCAACGCCGCTGAAATCGCGGATGAAGTCGGTCTGCGGAAAGCCGCACTTGTCGACAATGATGCGGCGCAACTCGCGTTCCTTTTTGCGCACATCGTCAACCTGCGCGCGCACCATGTCGCACAGTTTCTCGATGGTGCGCGCAGTGAAGCGGATGGTCATCAGTTCGTCGGACAGCGCCTTCTGCGAGCGCACGTAGGCCGGTGTGCCGTAGCCTTCCTTGTCGTAGTTCTTGTGCACCTTCTCAAACATCAAGGCGATGCGATCAAAGCGTTCCAGCGCGTCGCGCTTGAGCTCTTCAAGCTTCTTGGTCAGCGCCTTGGAGCCGCCGTTGCCGTCATCGTCATCCTCTTCATCGACCTCGTCGAAATCTTCTTCGGCGACATAGTCGTCGGCCTCGTTGGGGTTGAAGAATCCATCGACGACGGTGGAGATCACCACCTTCCCGTCGCGAATTTCCTGGCCGAGCCGCAGGATCTCGGCAATGGTCGCCGGCGATGCCGAAATCGCCTGCATCATGTCCATCAGACCGCCCTCGATGCGCTTGGCGATCTCGATTTCGCCTTCGCGTGTGAGCAGCTCGACCGTACCCATCTCGCGCATGTACATGCGCACCGGGTCGGTGGTTCGGCCGAACTCGCTGTCGACAGTGGACAAGGCGGCTTCGGCTTCTTCCTCGGCTTCCTCGACCGTGGTCGCCGTCGGCGCGGTGTTATTCAAGAGCAGCGTCTCGGCGTCGGGCGTCTGGTCGTACACAGCGACGCCGAGGTCGCTCAGCACGGCGACCACGGCTTCCATCGTTTCGGCGTCGACCAGCTTGTCGGGCAGGTGGTCGGAGATTTCACCCTGCGTCAGGTAACCGCGGGTCTTGCCGAGCGTGATGAGCATCTTCAGGCGTTGGCGGCGCTTGGCCATGTCCTCTTCGGAGAGCACGGTCTCGTCCAGGCCGAACTCCTTCATCAAGGCGCGCTCTTTGGCCTTGCTGATTTTCATGCGCAGCGGCTTGACCTTCTCGCCATCGACCAGCGCTGGTTCCTCGGCGAACTCGGCCACCACGTCCTGCA
>JBDSYU010000136.1:0-10452 GCA_039925525.1 Variovorax sp. | reverse complement strand
AGTCGACCGGCACGCGCATCGGTTGCGACACGTACCAGGGCAGGTCGAGGTAGAGCTCGAGGCGATTGCCCTCGGGGTCGCGCAGGTAGATCGAAACCGCATTGCCGTGCGTGACCGGCTGGATGTCGGCCGCACCTGCCGCTTCGAGCCGGCGCTTCAGGCCGCGCAAGGTCTCGAGGCTGTCGGCCTTCAGCGATATCTGGTTGATCGGGTTGAAGTCCAGCTTTTCCGGGCGGCCGCTAGCCAGCACGATCTGGTGGTGTTCATTGGGATCTCGACTGAGGAAAACCAGCGACACGGTGCCGTGCGGCGTCGGCAGCTCGCCCCGATCGGTTACCGTGAATTCGAGCAGCCGCACGTAGAAATCTTCCATCTTCGCCATGTCGTGGGCGTACATGCCGAAGTGACTGAAGCTGAGGCCCGGTCTCATGGTCATCCCTTCTTTTTGGCGGCGCGCGGATAACAAGCAATGCATCGACGCTGCCGCGCATCTACAATTTAAACGGGATTTATCAACCTAGACAAAGGCATGCGATGAAACTGGCGAGTTATTTGCACAAAGGTGAGGCCGGCTTCGGCGCGGTCATCGACGGCGGCATCGTCGACCTCAAGGCCGCCCTCGGCGGCAAATATGCCGATCTGAAAGCGCTGCTCGCGGCCGACGCCGTCGGCGAAGCGAAAAAGGCGATTGAAGGACGCAAGGCCGACTTCAAGCTCGATAGCGTGCAACTCGAGCCGGTAATCCCCAACCCCGGCAAGATCTGGTGCTGCGGTTTAAATTACGGCGAGCATGTCAAGGAAACCGGACGAGAACTGACCGAGCACCCGACCTTCTTCATGCGCTTCGCTGATTCGCAGGTCGGCCACGACCAGCCGATCGCGCGGCCCAAGGAATCGACGCAGCTCGACTACGAAGCGGAGATCGCGGTCATCATCGGCAAGGGCGGTCGGCGCATCAGCGAGGCGGACGCGCACCGGCACATTGCTGGCTATGCCTGCTACAACGACGGCAGCGTGCGCGATTGGCAACGGCACACGACGCAGTTCGCACCCGGCAAGAACTTCTGGCATACCGGCGGCTTCGGACCCTGGATGGTTACTGCCGACGAGTTGCCGCCCAAGACGGTGATGACGCTCATCTGTCGCCTCAACGGCAAGGAGCTGCAGCGCGCCACCACCGAGATGATGCTGCACAGCATCGCCCGGCAGATCGCCTACACCTCGACCATCGCGCCCCTGGCCCCCGGCGACGTGATCGTCACGGGTACGCCCGGCGGTGTCGGCGCCAAGCGCACGCCGCCCCTGTGGATGAAGCCGGGCGACGTGGTCGAAGTCGAGGTCGACAAGATCGGCGTGCTGCGCAACACGATCAAGGACGACGCCTGAGCCAGGCTTGATCAGCGAAGCACCTTGCATCAACCAGTTGTGCCAACAAGGAGACGAAGGTGAGTGAAGCAACTGCCATCGAGACCGCGTCCGAGTTGAGTCTGGCGCCAGCCCACGCGATCACGCGGGAAGATATAGCAACCTTCGAGCGCGACGGCGTGGTCTGCCTGCGCGGCATGTTCGACGCCGATTGGTGCAGCGCGCTGCTGAAGGCGACAGAAGACGTGATGGCCTCAGGCGCTGGTCGGGTGCGCGAGCCCAAACTGGGTGAAGGGCAGGGGCGCTTCTATTCCAACGTCTACCTGGGCGACCTCGACCCGCGGTTTCGGCGCCTGTGCAATTTGTCGCCGGCGCCGGTCATCGCCGCCGAGCTGATGCAATGCGACAGTGTTCGCTTCTATTACGACCAGATCTTCGTCAAGCTACCCGGCACCTCGGCGCCGACACCCTGGCACAACGACCTGCCGTTCTGGCCGTTCCAGGGCGAGGACCTGATCTCGATCTGGATCGCCCTCACGCCCGTGAGCAAGGCCACCAGCGGCGTGCAATATGTGGCCGGCTCGCATCGCTGGGGCACGATGTTCCAGGCCGTTACGCCGGACTACGACCCGCGCTTTGCCGACCCGTCGATGCAGCCCTGTCCCGACTACGGTGCCGACGATGCCGACCCGAGCGTCAAAGTGTTGAGCTGGGACATGCAGCCCGGCGACGCGTTGTGCCACCACCCACTCACCGTTCACGGCGCCGGCGGCAACACCTCCGCCACGCAGATGCGCGCGGGAATCTCGGTGCGTTACCTCGGCCGCGACGTGCGCTGGGATCCGCGGCCGCACACCATGAAGCTTCGGCGCGATCCGGGTGTCGCGCAGGGAGACTACCCGGCGGACGACGAGACGCTGCCAATCGTTTGGGAGCGCGACCGAGGTCATGTTGCGGCGCATTGACGCCTGAGAAGAGCAAGAAAAATCAACAAGGAGACCGTCTTGACCCAAGCCCATCTTTTGTCCGCGACTTTGGCGCACTTGCGCCGCCGCGCCTTGGTGCTCGCCGCCGTCATTTCCGGCGCATCCATAGGCCAAGGCGCACTGGCCGCCGACCCGGTGAAGCTCAAGCTGTCGAGCTTCGAATCGGCGCAGGGCAACATTACGGCCAATGTGCTCACGCCGTTTGCCAAGGACGCCAGCGCGGGCTCAGGCGCCACGCTGCAGATCGACGTCTTTGCCGACGGCACGCTCGGAGGTGTCGTCGACATGACACTCAACAACTGGGGCTTCGTCTCCGACTTCAAGGTCGACGAAGTGGCCTCGCAGCACCTGGATATCCACCTTGGCGCTGTCGCTGTGGGCATCGTCATGCGCCAGGACAAATACGAAGCGTTGCCGCCGGCCGCCCGCGCTGCCATCGACAAGGCCAGCGGCGAAGCGCTGGTGAGGAAACTCGGCAGTGCCTTCGACAGTCAGGACGCCGAGGTGCTGGCGCGGCTGAAGAAATCGAGCCGCAACACCGTCATCGAGCCGACGGCGGCCGAGGTCGCGCAGTGGAAGGCGGTGATCGAGCCTGTCAATGTCTCCTGGCGCCAAGCCAAGCCGCGCAACGAGCGCATGTACAAGGCCTTCAGCGAAGAGCTGGCCCGCGTGCGCGGCGCGGCCAAGAAGTAAGAGCCGAGCGAAGGCGCCCGTTCAAGCCGCGCGGCCTGAAGTGCATCCTGGCACGCCTTTGCCTGCCACCCGCATGCCGCGCATGCCGCCCATGCCGCGCCGGCCGGGCGCCCACCGCGCCGATCGTATGGCCCACGACGTCGCGCACCGGCTGGCCACGGCGGCCATCTTCGGCCTGCTCCTGGTGGCCATCGACACGGTGGTCGATGTCACCATGCGCTATGTCTTCGCCAACCCGATCCGGGGCTACATCGACGTTGTGGTGCTGGCCTGCGCCGTGCTGCTCTCTGCCTGCATGCCCTACGTGGTGGTGATGCGAGGCGACATCGCCATCGACTTCCTCGGCAAACGCATTGGGCCTCGGGCCGAAACCCGCTTGAATCAATTCGGTGCGCTGGCCACGGCCTTGTTCTTCGCGCTCATGGGTTGGCAATATGTGCGTTACGCCATCGAACTGTTCGGCAACGGCGAAGTGACGGCGGTCCTGCGCTGGCCGGTCTGGCCGTGGTGGTCGGCCGTGGCTCTGTTCATCTCGCTCGCGGCGCTCGTCGGCTTCGCGACATTGGGCGAGAAGCCGCGACCTGAAGCCAATGCCGGGGCCGCGCCGGCGCCCGAGCCCGAGCCTGAGCCCCATCCCGCCGCCTGATGTTCGACCCGGTCCTGCTCACGGTCTACGGCCTCGTCGCCATCTTCGTGCTGGTGGCGTTGCATGTGCCGGTCGGCGTGGCCATGGGCATCGCCGCTGTTGTCGGCTTCGGCATGCTGGCCGGTTTCGGCCCGGCGTTCGCGATGATTGCGTCGGAGGCATCGAACAACCTGGCATCGCTCGACCTGGCGACGATTCCGCTCGGCGCCATCTATCGCGGCGTGACGCCGTATGTGCTGTCGAACCCGCTGCGTCTGGCGTTGCTGCTGGCCTTTCCGATGCTGGCGCTGTGATTGCCCGCCCTGCTGAAGAGGTGACGGGGGCGATGACGCTCGAGCGGGGTCGCAACACCACCACCGAGCGATCGCTCGAGGCCACGCTTTACGACGTGGCCATCGTCGGCTGCGGTCCGGTCGGCGCCACGCTGGCCAACCTGCTCGGACAGCGCGGCCTCACAGTGCTGGTGCTTGATCGCGAAGCCGACATCTACCCGCTGCCGCGCGCCATCGCGTTCGACGCCGAGTGCATGCGCGTCTTTCAGACACTCGGCATCGTCGACGTGTTGCGCCCTCACCTGTTGGTCTCGCCGGGCATGAAGTTTGTCGACGCCAAAGGGCGTGTGCTTATCGACTGGAGCCGACCGGTCGATGTGGGACCGCAGGGCTGGCATCCGAGCTACCGCTTTCATCAGCCCGAACTGGAGCGCGCCCTGCGCCAACGGCTGACTGCCTGGCCGAAGGTCGACGTGCGCCTGCGCCACGATGTGTTCGCACTGGACGAGCGAGAGGACCATGTGCAATTGCGGCTCGAGCGCCTGGTCGATGGCTCCCTGCACCGGTCGCGGGCGCGTTATGTGATCGGCTGCGACGGCGCGCGTTCGTTGGTGCGCCGCTTGATGGACAGCACGCTTGAAGACCTGCATTCGCATGAGCGCTGGCTGGTGCTCGACGTGCTGCTCAAGCGCGAGCGGCCCGACCTGGGCGACCACAGCATCCAGTTCTGCGACCCGGTGCGACCGTCGACCTATGTACGTGGCGTCGGCCGCCGCCGGCGCTGGGAATTGATGCTGATGCCGGGCGACGACGCGGCGACGATCATGCGACCGGAATCGGTCTGGCCACTGTTGTCACGCTGGCTCGAGCCCGCCGAAGCCGAGCTCGAGCGTCCGGCGCTCTACACGTTTCACGCGGTGGTGGCTAAGGGTTGGCGCAAGCGGCGATCGCTCATCGCCGGCGACGCCGCGCACCAGACGCCGCCGTTCATGGGCCAGGGCATGTGCGCCGGCATTCGCGACGCGGCCAACCTTGGCTGGAAGTTGGCCGACGTGGTGCGTGGTGCGGCCCCCGAGCGCCTGCTCGACAGCTACGAATCCGAGCGCGCCCCGCATGCCCGCGAGTTCATCGAGACGGCCGTGCGCCTGGGCGCCGTGATCCAGGCCACCGACGCCGAGGCGGTGCGGCTGCGCGACGAGCAGATGGCTTCGAACCCGCAGATCTTTGCCACACCGCAACCGCCGCTCGGGTCGGGTGCGCACGTCGATGACGAGCTCGGCGGCCGCGTTGCCCGCCAGCCGCGGCTCGCCGATGGCACGCTGCTGGATGAGCGCATCGGCTATGGCCATGGCGTGCTCGCGGCGCCAGACTGGACCACTGCCGCGGCCACGGCGCTCGCGCTTTCGCACCCCGAGGTGGTCGTGGTTTCAGCCGACAGCGCCCTGGCACAGGCGTGGTTGCAGGAAGCCGGTGCGCGGGCGATCTGGCTACGGCCGGATCGGTATGTGGGTGGCGCTGCCAGTGACGCGCGAGCGTTGTTTGAACTGGCGCAGCGTTGTGCACCCCGGAAGATGCGCTAAAAATTTTCCCGTAGCGGCATCGACCCAGTTGATGAACTGATCAAGATTGATTGGATGCCAAGCTCCATCTAAGCTGCGACTTCGGCTATCGAGCCAACGGGATTCAGCAGGATGAACATGCATGAAGTTCTGATCGGGGCGATCCCGGATTCCTACGCTTTGAATCCCATCAAGAGAGACGGAAACGCATGACCGAAGCTGCCAAGAAGACAACCAAGTTCGATACGGTACTTGTCGGCTTGGAAGACAACGCCCTTTCCTATGCGATGACCGTTCGCCCGTTCGACGGCAAGGAAGCGGCCCCGGAATGCGAAGCTCAAAGCCATAACGGCATTTCCCGGAAAGAACACCATGGCTTTTCATCTCACTGAAGAACAGCGAATGCTGCAGGACAGCGTGAGGTCGCTGATGCGCAAGGTCGCCACACCCGACTACTTGCGGGCGATGGACCGAGAAGGTCGCTACCCGTACGAGCTGTATGAAGCCTGGGTCGAGGCCGGGTTCTTCCGCCTGCCTTTTCCCGAGAGTGAAGGTGGGCTGGGCGGCAGCTTGCACGACCTGATCGTTGTCGCCAGCGAGATCGCCAATACCAGCTTTGACTGTTTCACCACCTATACGACAGTGATGTTCAACGCCCTGATGCTGCACAAGCGCGGCAGCCAGGCGCAGAAGCGCCACTTCCTGCCCAAGGTGATGGACGGCTCGTTGCGCCTGTCGGTGTCCATCTCCGAGCCCGGTGCAGGTTCGGATGTCGGCGCGATGAGCACCCGCGCGCGGCCGGACGCCGATGGCTGGATCGTCAATGGCCAGAAGTTGTGGTCGACGGCGGCCGGAGCGCGTAACAACGTCATCGGTGTCTACGCCCGCACCGCGCCCCTAGGGCCAGCAAAATCATCGCTGTCGCTCTTCCTGATCGACAACGACACGGCCGGGGTCGAGTACCGCAAGCTCGACATGCTCGGCCGGCGCGGTACCGGGACGTATGAGGTCTTCTTCACCGACGTCAAGGTCGGCGCCGACCGCCTGGTCGGCGAAGTCAACCGTGGCTGGGACATTCTCTTGTCATGCTTGCAGATCGAGCGCCTGATGACGTCGTCCGGCTATTGCGGCTCGAGCCGGCGCGTCTTCGAAATGGCGCGCGACTATGCCAAGGAGCGCCAGCAATTCGGCAAGCCTATCGGCGAGTTCCAGGCCATCGCTCACATGTTGGCCGACATGCAGACCGAGGTCGAGGCGGCGCATCTGCTGACCTGGAATGCGGCCGACAAAATGGTGCGCGGCGAAGATGCCCTGCAGGCCGTCACCATGGCCAAGTTGTTCGGCTCGGAGGCGTATGTGAAGGCGGCCAACCAGGGCATGCAGATCCTGGGCGGCTATGGTTTCACGATGGAATATGAAATGCAGCAGCACTTCAGAGACTCACGCAGCACGACCATTGGAGCGGGTTCGTCGCAGATGCAGCGCAATCTGCTGGCCAATTTGATGGGACTGAAAGTTCGTTGAGCCAACGCCTGTGTCCTGCGTCGGCAAACAGCTGGGCGTCAGCGAGCGGATCACCGTACGACAGGATGGAAGCCTTCGTGGCTGTGACAGGCAGCGGCGACGCGATGTTCAACCGGGCCAAGGAAATGCAGGGTAAGGACTGACGCCGCCCGGGTTGTGCATGTGCTGGAGCAGCGCACGGCCGGATTCCTGCTGCGGCCTCGCACCAAGTTCGTGAGAGTGGAATTTGAACCGGCGTCGGTGCCCGTTCGCCGCCTTCAGCGAAACACCACCGTCCGATCGCCATCCAGAAAAACCCGGTGCTCGACATGAAAGCGCACAGCACGTGACAAGGCCAGCCGCTCCGAGTCGCGCCCGATGGCCGCCAGCAGATCCGGTGTGTAGGCATGATCGACGCGCTCGACCACCTGCTCGATGATCGGCCCTTCGTCCAAATCCGCCGTCACATAGTGCGCCGTGGCGCCGATCAGTTTCACGCCGCGCGCATGTGCCTGGTGATAGGGTCGCGCGCCTTTGAAGCCGGGCAGAAACGAGTGATGGATATTGATCGCCCGGCCGGCCAGGGCGCGGCACAGGTCATTCGACAGGATCTGCATGTAACGCGCCAGTACCAGCAGATCGGTTTGAGACGCCTCGATCTGCCGCAGCAGTTCCTGCTCCTGCGCTGCCTTGTTGATGGACGTCACCGGCAAGTGCACGAACGCGATGCGTTCACGCTCGACCCGCTCCTGCAGATCGACGTGGTTCGATACGACCATGGTGATGTCGATGTCGAGCTCGCCCGTGCGCCGCCGATAAAGCAAGTCTTCCAGGCAATGGTCGGCGCGCGAGACCATGATCGCCACGCGTGAGCGCTGCTTCGGGCCGTGCAGCGCCCATTGCATGTCTTGGCTGCGCGCCACCGGTTCGAACTGCTCGCGCAACGCATCGAGCGCCGGCGTTCGGGCAGGGTCGGCATCGAAGGCGCAGCGAAAGTAGAAGCGCTCGGTCAAGACATCGTCGAACTGTTGCAGTTCGCGAATGTTGCAGCGGCGGTCCGCGAGAAAGCCCGACAGCGCAGCCACCGTGCCGACGCGGCTGTCGCAACTCGCAGTGAGGATGTGGCGGCCGGGGGCGAAGGCGTCCATGCGGTTTGGTGGCAATTGAGTAGGCACAAGGGCCAGGCGGACGTGATGACGCGCACGCCCAGCGCTTGATGGTTGCGGATTGGCAGTTTGCAGCGATGATATCGGCCGAGGAAGGCCGGCCTTTTCCCTGCAGAGTCTTCCGACCCGCTTGGCCACGCATGCCAGACCCATCGCCGTCAGAGGCTTACTTGAGCGCCACAGTGCATCGCCTGGTGACCATGGGCTTTGGCATCCTGTTCGTTGCCATTGCGGTCGCGCTCCTCATCATCACCGAGCCGTCCTGGCGCACCGTGCTCGGGGCGATCGTCATCGGCGGCTTGGGCGCCGATGCCGTGGTGAGCGCCGCGCGCAAGAAAAAGGCCTTGCTGGCGCGCATCGGTCCGCTGCCTTGATCGAGGCCAAGACAGGCGGGAGCACATGATGCGCCGAAGGCCGCGAACTGGCCGCCAATCGGCCGCGATTTCCGGGCTTTGCCAAGGCAACGTCGCCCCGAGAATCCTTCGAGCACACAACCAGTCGCAGGAAACCGCGTGGCCCCGCATGAAAGTATCCACCTTGGCGAACTCCTTGTTAGCCAGCAACTGCTGACTGAAGAGCAGCTCGCAGTGGCGCACAAGCGCCAGCATGCCAGCGGCCAGAAGCTCGGGCGCACGCTGGTCGACAGCGGCTTCGTCACCGAAGAGCAGATCTGCAGCGTCCTGGCGCGCCACTTGCAAATCCCCTACATCAACCTCAAGCGGTTTTCGCTCAACCCGCGCATGGTGCATTTGCTGCCCGAGGCGCAGGCCAGGCGCTTTCGCGCCATCGTGTTGGACGAGAGCGGCGGGAAGCTGCGCGTGGCGCTCACCGATCCGACCGACCTCGCGGCATCTGACAAGCTGAAAGGGTATCTCAAGCGCGACATCAGCATCGCGGTCATCAGTGAAACCCAGCTGATGGAGAGCATCGATCGCATATACCGCCGCACCGACCCGATCAGCGCGCTGTCGCTGGAGCTCACCGCCGAGCTGGCGCAGACCGGAGCCGACTTCGCCTCGGCTCCGGGCTCCGACGCGGCGCTCAAGGATGCGCCGGTCGTCAAGCTGCTGCAGTCACTTTTCGAGGACGCGGCGCGGGTGCGCGCCTCGGATATTCACATCGAGCCGCAGGAGAGCTGCCTGCACGTGCGTTTCCGCATCGACGGTGTGCTGCAGCTGCAGAGCGAAGCCGATTCGAAAATCGCTGCGGCGCTGGTGCTGCGCCTCAAATTGATGTCGGACCTAGACATCTCCGAGCGACGTCTGCCGCAGGACGGCCGCTTCAGCATCGAGGTCCGCGGCCAAACACTCGACGTGCGCATCTCGACGATGCCGACCCAGCACGGCGAATCGGTGGTCATGCGGTTGCTCAACCAGAGCGGCGGCGTGCTCGAGCTCGACCGGCTCGGCATGCCGGCGCCGATGCTCGAGCGAGTCCAATACGCGCTGTCGCGTGCCAGCGGCATGATCCTGGTCACCGGGCCGACAGGCTGCGGCAAGACGACCACGCTCTACGCAGCGCTGGCGGCCATCAATACCCCCGATCACAAGATCATCACCGTTGAAGACCCGGTCGAGTACCGGCTGGCCGGCATCAACCAGGTGCAGGTGCACGAAAAGATCGAGCTCTCCTTCGAACGCGTGCTGCGCGCTGCCTTGCGCCAGGACCCTGATGTCATCCTCGTCGGCGAGATGCGCGATCGCGTGACGGCCGAGATCGGGCTGCGCGCCGCGATGACCGGGCACCTGGTGCTGTCGACCCTGCACACCAACGACGCCGCCAGCACGCCCATCCGCTTGCTCGACATGGGCATCCCCGCCTACATGGTCGCGATGTCGCTGAACCTGGTGATTGCCCAGCGCCTGATGCGTCAGGTTTGCAAGGAATGCGCCGTGCCGTACGCGCCAACGCCGGCGCAAACGGGGTGGCTGCGCCGCTTCGAGGGCGATACAGGCGAGCGCCGTGGTTACGTGCAAGGCATCGGCTGCGCTTCATGCAACGGCACCGGGTACATCGGCCGGACCGCGATCTACGAGATGCTCGAGATGACGCAGACGCTGGCTCGCGTCGCCAACGACAGCTCACCGGCCGAGTTCGTGCGCCTGGCGCGCGAGCAGATCGGCGACAACACCTTGTTGCACAACGCGCTGCGACTGGTGGCCGCTGGCAAGACCACGCTCGATGAAGCGACGCGGGTCTCGGCCCATCTCGACGACTGACGAAGAGAGGACGCGATGCCGAGCTTCAGCTACAGCGCCCGCG
>JBDSYU010000135.1:0-11031 GCA_039925525.1 Variovorax sp. | reverse complement strand
CATAGAGGGCCAGCAAGAAGGCCGGCGCGAATTGGTACAAACCGACCAGCCCGAGGTCCCAGGCACTGCCGGTCAGCTGGTACATGTGCCAGCCGATCGCCACCATCAGCATCTGCGCGGCGGCTGTGCCGCACCTGCGCGCCCACCAGAAGCGCATGAACGGACGCAACTGCGTCAGGTCGGAAAAGCTCGGCGCTTGAAATGCTTGCTCTTCGGTACTTGCAGCTGCGGGTTCGGCCATCGGCGCGGGACGATATCAGTGGCCGTGCGCGTCAGAAACACGTTGGCTTTCGTTGCCGATCATGAACGCCGCTGATCCGACTTCGAGCCGGGCCAGGGGCGTCGCTGCCGCGCGATCAACCTGCCCGCGGCGCGGCGGCGTCGATCTTCACCACCAGCACCGGCATCGGCGCGTCCTGCAAGACGCGCTGCGTGACGCTGCCAAGCAATAGCTTCTCGATGCCGCTGCGCCCGTGCGAACCCATCACGATGAGATCGGTGTCGAGTTCCTTGGCGGTTTCAAGGATGCCTTCGTGCACCACATGGCCGTCGATGACACGCTCGTCGCTTTCCACGCCGGCTTCAGCCAGCGCCTCGACACCGCGCGCCAGCGCCGCCTTGGCGCTGCTGGTGGCAGCGGCCAGGTATTCGTTTTGCCCGAGGGCGTAGTCGGCGCCGACGCCGATGAATGGATAGTTGTCGATGACATGGATCAGCGTCACCCGACTGTCGAAAGCCAGCGCCAGTTCACTGGCTTTGCTGACGGCGTTCATCGAGGTTTCGGAGCCGTCGATGGGAACCAGAATGTGATGGAACATGGCGAAGTCCTCCATTAAGAAACGAGTGAAAGGCCAGTCATCCGCCCGGGTTGCGCGGGGGGCTCATTGTAGGGGCCGGGCTATCAAACCGGCAGCCAGACAGACCGTTCTGCGCCTCGGGTCGACCTGGATCTCAAAGCGCTGTGGCAGCTACGACGTCGGTGGCCTCGCCCTGAAAAGCGCCGGCGCGGCAGGTGACGACCAGCGTATCGCGCCAACCGGTCCGCCCTTCCTGCAGTGGCTGGATCGGCGTCGATTCGTGGATCACGCGGGCATCGTCGAGTACCAGCAGCGTCCAGGGCTCGCTCATGGTGAAACGCTCGCCGCGCCGGCCCGCGGTTTCGAACACACGCGTCTCGCCGCCCTTGACGCCATGGCGATCGATCAATGCCACAGCCACCAGATCGACGCCATCCCGGTGGGCCCCTTCGGGCGTCGGGCGGCCAATACCGCCCTCGCCTGCGGTGTCAATGCGAAACTGGTGCGCTTCGATGAACCACGGTTGGCGCCCGCGCAGGCCGCTGGCCAGTGCCGCCAGTCGAACCAGCAGGCGTGACCACAGCGGCTGGGCAAGCAGAGCCGGCGCGATCGGTTCGAACCAGCGCTGCATGCCGCCGTGCAGCGCGTTGTACTCGAGCGGCTGCCAATGCGCACGCAACGCCGCGACCTGCACGGTTTCGTCGTCGACGATGAAACAGCTATGGCGCCGCTGGCGATAGCGGCCGCCGTCCTTGAGGTACTGATCGGGAGGCAAGTCGTCCCAACCGATGCACAGCGCAGCCAACTGCTTTGCATTACAAGCCAGCAGGGCAGCCACACCGCCTGCATCCAACACACAGTAGCCCGCCTCGCGAAGTGCTTCGGGCACGCCCGCCGGTGAGACACAAGGCGGTCCGAACGATGTCCCCGACACTTTGTCTGACGACATCACGCCCGGCGCGGCGGCTTGCGCCGCCAGGCGGTTCACATCGCGACCTTGACGCCTTTCCAGAAGGCCACGCGGTCGCGTACGGATTCGGCTTCCGGTTTGGGGTCCGGGTAATACCAGACGGCATCGCTGTTCAGCTCGCCTTCGACCAGCAGCGAATAGTAGCTGGCGCTGCCTTTCCAAGGGCAGGTGGTCTTGTGGTTGCTGAAAGTGACGAAGTCTTTGTTCAAGGCACCGACGGGAAAATAGTGATTGCCTTCGACCAATACGGTGTCGTCGCTCTCGGCGATGGTCGCGCCGTTCCAGGTTGCTTTCATTTTGGGTCCTTTTGCAACCCACATTGTGCCTACCTCTGCCGGCTGGCCGGCCTGCCCGTCGCGAGCCCCCGCTCCGCCGCGCGGCCAGCGCTCACGGTGCCGGCGCTTCGAGCCAGTGCAGGCTGAACAGGCGTGCCGGATCGGTCCAGACCGCACGCGGTTCGAAACCGGCCATGCGCGCCATGTCACGAAGGCCGTCGATGGTGAACTTGTACGAGTTCTCGGTATGCATGGTTTCACCTTCGGCAAACTGGAAGCGTTCGGCGCCCAGGCACACCAGTTGGCTGCACCGACTGACCAGATGCATCTCGATGCACTGGGCCGGCGCGTTGTAGAAGGCGCAGTGTTCGAAGGCATCAAGATCGAAATCGCTGTCGAGCTCGTCATTGGCCCGCTGCAGCAAATTCAGGTTGAATGCCGCCGTCACGCCCGCGGCGTCGTTGTACGCTGCATGCAGCTGCGTCGGACTCTTGACCAGATCAACCCCGAGCAGCAAGCCGCCGCCGCGCAACAGCGATGCCGCACGACGCAGAAAATCGAGCGCCTCGGTCGGGCTGAAGTTGCCGAGCGTCGAGCCGGGAAAGAACCCGACGCGGCGCCCGTCGCCGAGCGGCTCGGGCAGCTTCACGCCGAGTGTGTAGTCGGCGACGATCGGCACGACGTCCAACGATGGATAGTCGGCGACCAGACGTTCGGCCGCGGCTTCCAGGTGGTGCCCCGAAATGTCGATCGGCAGGTAGCGCGCCGGTGCCACCAACGCATCGAGCAGCAGCCGCACCTTGGTGAGCGAACCGGCGCCGAACTCGACGATCTCCGCCTGCGGACCGATGCAGGCCGCCATCTCGCCGGCACGATCCGCGAGGATGCCCAGTTCGGTGCGCGTCGGGTAGTACTCGGGCAGCTCGCAAATTCGATCGAACAGCGCCGAGCCACGCATGTCATAAAAATACTTGGGCGGAATTCGACTCGGCCGGTGCGCCAGTGCACGGCGCATGTCGCGCGCGAACGACGATGGTGCCGCAAGGGGCGGCGCCCAGCGATCGGCATTGGTCGGCAGATTGATCTCGAAGGTTTGCATCACGCGTCCCGCGCCAGCCGAAGGCCGGAGAACTGCCAGCGCGCCGCCGGCGGAAAAAAGTTGCGATAGGTAGGTCTCGTATGTCCGGCCGGGGTCGCGACGCTGCCACCGCGCAACACCAACTGCCCGACCATGAACTTGCCGTTGTACTCCTCCACCACACCAGGCATGGGCCTGAAGCCCGGATACGGATCGTACGAAGAACGGGTCCACTGCCAGACGTCGCTCGTCGCCTGCTGAAAACCCGGCAGGGCCGAGCCGACTTCCCATTCGAACTCGGTCGGCAAGCGGGCGCCCGCCCACTCGGCGTAGGCGGCGGCTTCGTAAAAGCTCAGTTGCGACACCGGCGCTTCGGGCTCCATCGGGCGAAGTCCGTGCACGCCGAACACCTCCCAGGCGTCGCGATGCGCCGCGCTGTTGCCGGTGCGCCGCAGGCGTCGCGGATCGTCGGCGGCCAACCAGTAAGCTGGTGCCCGCCAGCCTTGTGCCTGCACCTGCGCCCAGCCGTCGGAAAGCCAGAATCGCGCGTTCTCATAACCGCCTTCGGCAATGAACTGCGCGTAGTCGGCGCAGCTGACCAGCCTGTCGGCGATCTCGAAGGGCCGCAACAGCGCCGCGTGGCGCGGGCCTTCGTTGTCGAACGCGAAATCGTCGGCCCATGCCGGGCCAGTGTCGCGACCGATCTCATGCAAACCGCCCGCATGTCGCAACCAGCGTGTCGGTTTCGCCGATTGCGCCAGGCGCAGCGCCGGAGCCGTCGCCGGACGATACGCTGGCAGCAGCGGATTGCAGGACAACGCATGCAGGATGTCGGTGACGATCAACTCCTGATGTTGCTGCTCGTGCTGCAGGCCGAGCGCGACCACCGACTCGACATCCTGTCGTTGCACGGCCGTTCCCGCATCCGAGACGCCGAGTGCATCGTCGTGCGAGGCGAGCAATACCAGCACCGCCGCATCCACATGCCGGCGATAGGCGAGCACCTCGTCCAGCGCGGGTCGGGTCAGCAAGCCGCGCTGAGGCCGCGGTTGGCGCGGACCGAGGGCCTCGTAGTAGGAGTTGAAAAGAAAGTGAAAACGCTCGTCGAAGTCGCGATAGCCATGCGCATGCGGCTTGAGCAAAACGGTCTCGAAAAACCATGTGGTGTGCGCCAGATGCCATTTGGTCGGGCTCGCGTCGGGCATCGACTGGATGCACTGATCTTCGGCGTTCAGGGTGGCGGTCAAGGCCAGACTGTGACCACGGACCGCCCGAAACCGTTCTCCCAGTTTCTCGGGGCGGGCATCTCGGGCGACAACGAGCTTGGATAATTCCATCGCGACTCCGGCAAAAAACGACCGATGGTTGTAACCGATATGGCATTCTGGCTGCCGTAGGACAAGCTCGCCACGGCCGGTGAACCTGAGGGGCTGTTCGCTCGCGGGTCCGAATGCGACGGTGGTCGGTATCAAGCGATGGCGGCCGCGTGGTCACCGCGACATAATGCGCGAAGAGCCCCAGGCTCCGGGAGCGCGGCCATTCCGTGCGAAGCAAAGGCATGCAGGTCATGCCAATAGATAGGAGACACGATCATGGGCACAGCCATTCATCCAACAGTCGACAAGGGCGTCAGCAAGGGCGCAGACGGGTTTGCGGGCGGCACGCTGCAGTGCCAGTGCGCCAAGGACAAAGTCGAAGTGAAAATCGGTGCGCAGGTGGCGTTCAACCATGCCTGCGGCTGTACCAAATGCTGGAAACCCAAGGGCGCGGCGTTCTCGGTGGTAGGTGTCGTGCCCCGCGAAAAACTGAGCGTCAGCGCGCATGGCGAGAAACTCAAAGTGGTCGACGACAAGGCCGCCATCCAGCGCCACGCCTGCACCGATTGCGGCACGCACATGTATGGCCGGATCGAGAACAAGGACCATCCCCTCTACGGCTTCGACTTCTTTCACCCTGAGTTATCGCAGCAGCAGGGTTGGGAAGGCCCCGGCTTCGCTGCTTTCGTATCGTCGGTGATCGAGAGCGGAACCCCCCCATCGAAGATGGCGGACATTCGCAAGACGCTACGCGACAAAGGCCTGGAGCCTTACGATTGCCTGAGCCCCACGCTGATGGACTTGATAGCCACGCACGCAGCCAAGGCCAAGGGGGCTTTCAAGGAAGCGTGAAAGTCTCGCGCCGGCCTTGGCATCGCTGGAGATAGCGCACTACCCCATCACCTTTGACGGCAGCCATGTTGCCAACTCCGGGAACACGCACAAAATCAATATGGCCAGCACCATGCACAGCATGAACGGGAAGGCGCCCTTCAGGATGGTCGGCAGGCTGACGTCGGGCGTGATGCCGTTGATGACAAACAGGTTCAGGCCGACCGGCGGCGTGATGAGACCGAGTTCCATGTTGATGGTGAGGATGACGCCAAACCAGATCGGATCGAATCCCGCGCCGTTGATCACCGGCATCAGCACCGGCGTGGTCATCAGGATGATGGCCGCCGGCGGCAGAAAGCAGCCGGCCACCAGCAGCAGCAGGTTGATCGCTGCCAGCACCAGCCAACGGTTGACATGCAGTTCGGCGATGCTCTGCGCCACCGACTGCGTCACCTGCAGTGACGACATCATGTAGCCGAACAGGATCGAGGTGCCGATGATCATCAGCAGCATGCCCGATTCGCGCAGCCCATCGCGCAGGATGGCCCACAGGTCGGCTGGCCGCCAGACCCGGTAGATCACCACCACCATCACCAGGCACAGTGCCGCGCCGACCCCGGCCGCTTCCGATGGCGTGGCGATTCCGCCGTAGAGCGCATAGACGACACCGACGATGACCGCAATGAACGGCAGCAGGCGCGGCAGCAGTTCGAGCTTCTCGCGCATCGAATAGATGCGATCCTGATCGACCAATCGCGTGCCGCGCTTCCAGCTGAGGAAAAGGGCCCAGGCCATGAACAGGCCCGTGAGGAGCAGCCCGGGAATGATGCCGGCGATGAACAGTCGACCGATCGACGTCTCCGAGGCGATGCCGTAGAGGATCATGGTCACGCTTGGCGGGATCAGGATGCCGAGCGTGCCGCCGGCAGCGATGGCGCCGGTCGCCAGGTCGGCGTCGTAGCCGCGCTTTCGCATCTCCGGGATGCCCATCTTGCCGATCGCCGCGCAGGTCGCGGGCGACGACCCGGTCAGTGCAGAGAACAAGGCGCAGGCGCCGATGTTGGAGATGACCAACGATCCGGGGATGCGGTGCAGCCAGCGCGCCAGCGCCTCGTACAAATCGCTGCCGGCACGCGACGAGGCGACCGCCGCGCCCATGATGATGAACATCGGCAGCGACACCAGGGTGAAATCCGACAAGCCGGCAAACACCGTTTCGGGCACGAAATTGATGCTGTTCCAGCCGTCGAAAACCAGCATGAACGACAACGCCACCGCGCCCAGGCCGAAAGCGATCGGCAGGCCCGTGGCCAGCACCAGGGTCGTGATGACGAAGATCAGCAGGCCGATGACGAGTGGGCTCATGAAGCGTTCAATACGAAGTATCAAAGACGGTCGTGTGCCGACAGGCCGAACGGCAACGCCTGGCGCGTTGCGACCAGCCACATCTCCGTGGCAAATTGCAGGCACAGCACCGCGAGACCGACGGGCACGGAGAGATAAGGAATCCACAAGCGGGCGCGCCACAGCGACGGCGTCGTCTGACCACTGGTGTAGGCCTCGTGCCACCACGGCACGGCCGAATACAGGAAGACCAGGCAGAACACCAGCGCCACGGTGCTGCCCGCGAGATACAGGCGGCGCCGACCGGGCGTTGCGAGCATGAGCGGCACCACGTCGACCGACACATGGCCGCGCGTCAGGAGGATGTAGGGCGCACCGATGAAGGTCGCCGCGACCAGCGAGAAGATGACGAACTCGGTTTGCCAGATCGATGATTGCCCCAGCACCGCGCGGACAAAAACCATCTGACACACGACGCCGATCGACAGCACGATCAACCCAGCCGCAAAGACGCCAAAGGCCTTCGAGACCGCATGCACGGCGCGGGCCCATCCGGGCAGCGGGGAATCGGGAGCGGGCTCGACCACGCCCTCGCCAGCCTCGCCAGGGCGCAGCAGAGAGTCAGCGTCTAGGTCCTTCATGCTCTCATGTAAGTCTTGCACGCCCTCACTTGACACTCAACGCCTTCTCGATCAGTTCCTTGCCGCCCGGCACCTTCTCGGCGAACTGCTTGTACGAGGTTTTTTGTGCCACCGCGCGCCAGGCTTCGACATCGGCATCGGAGAGCGTCACGACCTCGGTCTTGTTCTTCTTGAAGATGTCGACCATCTCGTCATCGAGCTTCTTTGATTCGCTTTCGAAGAATTTCTCGGCCTTGTCCGAAGCCGCCGTCAATGCCTTCTTCTGCGCGTCGTTCAACTTGTTCCAGCTTTTCATGGAAATGAGCACCGGCTCGTACATGAACCACAAGGCGTTGTCGCCGGGCGCCGTCACGCACTTGAGTTGCTCGTACAACCGAAACGAAACAAAGCTGCCCGTCGACGTGTCGGTCGCCTGGATGACGCCCTGCTGCAAGGCGTTGTAGACCTCGTTGGACGGGATTGATACCACTGAAGCGCCAGCGCCGGCCCACATTTCGGCAAAGGTCGAGCCGGCCGAGCGCACCTTGAGACCGGCCGCATCGGCTGGTTTCTGTACGCACTTGTCCTTGCCGGCGAAGGCCCCGGCGAGCCAGGCGTCAGCGAGCACTTTGGCGCCGCCCTGCTCGATGATCGCCTTGATGTCTTTCATGAACGCCGAGTCGTTGATGCGCCGCGCATGCGCATGGCTCTTCACCAGCCCCGGCATCAAAGTGGCGCCGAACTGCGGATGAAAGCCTGAGGCGTAGTCCAACGGGAACGCGCTCATATCGATCTGCCCAGTCTGCATGGCCTTCCACTGCTCCTGCGCTTTGACCAGGCTGGATCCGGGAAACACCTTGATCTCCATATCGACGTTGGCAGCAGCGACATCGCGGGCGATCATCTGCACCATCTCGTCGCGCACATCGCCCTTGCCGCCAGGGAATTGATGCGAGGCCTTGAGCGTGACGCCGGCAGCCAGGGCGACTGCGGCCGGTACCGTGATGGCACAGAAGGCGGCAATGGAACGAGTGAGGGTACGAAAGCGGGTCATGACGAGGTCTCCTTGTTGCATGAAATTCCGACCGCATGCAGGCGGCGGCGTGAAGGCAGCGTCAACACTGCCAAAGGTTCTACTGTAAGGATGTTGGCGCGGTGCACGCATAGTGCAATCCATGAGTGGCTCAGCCCTGGGCCGATGATTCCGCCTCCTGCAAAAGCCGCCACATCACCTTGCCGCTGGCGCTCTTGGGCAATGAATCGACGAATTGCACCGTGCGCGGGCTCTTGTAGACGGCCATGTGGTCGCGGCACCAGGCGACGATCTGCTCGGCCGTCGTGTCACGGTGCGTCGGGCGCAGCACCACCACCGCTTTCACCGATTCGCCGCGATAGGCGTCGCGGGTGCCGATGACGCAGGCTTCCTGAATCGCCGGATGCCGGAACATCAGCAATTCGACCTCGGCCGGCCAGACCTTGAAGCCGCTGGCATTGATCATGCGCTTCAGCCGGTCTGTGATGAAGAAGTAGCCATCCTCGTCGACACGGCCCATGTCTCCCGTCCGAAAAAAGCGCTTGCCTTCGAACTCGATGAACGCCGCGGCGGTGGCCTCGGGGCGCTGCCAGTAGCCCTCGAACACTTCGGGACCGTGCGTGATGATTTCGCCGGATTCGCCAGCCGGCAATTCGGCCAGCGTGTCCGGGTCGATCACCCGCGAATCGGTGCTCATGTACGGGATGCCCAGGCACTGCTGCTTGGGATGCTCGAAAGGGTTGGCATGCGAGGGCGCCGCCGTCTCGGTCAGGCCATAGCCCTCCAGGTAGCGCAGGCCGTACTGCTGGTGCAGACGCTCGGCAACAGGCTGCGGCATCGCAGCCCCGCCGCCGCCAATGTAGCGCAGGCTGCGCAAGTCGAAGTTGGCCACGTTCGGGCTCGCCAGCAGATCAATGACCATGGTCGGAATGTTGGTCCAGCTGGTCACTTTCCAGCGAGAGATCAGCCGCCCCGCCACCTCGCGGTCCCAGCGTGGCATCACCACCAGCGTCGCGCCGCACAAAATGGCCGTGTGCATCATGCTCACGATGCCGGTGATGTGAAACATCGGCACCACCGCCAGTACCACTGACTCCGCCGATACCAGCCCCCACAGTTGCCCGGCGACGCAGTTGTGCATCAGGCTCGAATGACGATGGATGCAGCCTTTGGGCATGCCCGTCGTGCCACTGGTGTAAGGCAGGAGGGCCATGTCGTCGGCGTCGACGACATGCGCCGGCGGCGCGTGATCCGCGGCCATGGCATCGTGCCAGCTGGTGACCGTGCCGTCTGACAGAGACGGCAGCGGATGCTGCGTCAACAGCCATTCGCGCCAGGCGGCGATCGGTGCGTCGTCGCCGGCGACACTCGCATCGAAGGCATCGATGTACTGCGAGACGATCAGTTGCGTCAGCCGCTGGGCCTCGGGCAGATCGCCACTGGCCGCAGCCAGTTCAGCCGCGAGGTCGCCGGTGGTGAGGGCGACACGCGCGTCGGCATCGACGATGAAGTGCTTCAGCTCCTCGGACCGGTTCATCGGGTTGACCGGCACCACCACGGCGTTGGCACGCAGGATGGCGAAATGCGCAATCACCAGCTGCGGGCAGTTCTGCATGGCGAGCAACACGCGATCACCGCGCCCGACGCCGACGGCGTACAGCATGCCGGCCAGGCGATCGACCTGTGCCAGCAACTCGGCGTAGGTCGTCTGGCGGCCAAAAAACATCAGCGCCGTCTTGTCCGGGTAGCGCTCGGCGCTGGTCTTCAGGTTGTGCCACAGCGATGTGGCCGGTATCGTGATCGAGTGGGGCAGGCGCTTGGGCCAAAACTTGTGGTGCGGGCGATCCATCGGCTTTCCGGGCGACTTCGGACGTGTCATTGTCATCGCGTCGGCGGCTGACAGACGCCGGCCGCCGCGTCGCGTAAAAACGAGGCTCCACGCAACAACAAGGAGTTTGCATGCCCGCAGAGAAACACGCCAGCGTCCATTGGGAAGGCGCCGGCAAGACCGGCAAAGGCCAGATCAGCACCGAGACCGGTGCCCTCAAGTCCAATCCCTATGGCTTCAACACCCGCTTCGAAGACCAGCAGACAGGCACCAATCCCGAAGAGATCCTCGGCGCGGCCCATGCTGCATGTCTGACGATGGCGCTGGCCTTCGCGCTCGAAGGCGCCGGCTTCACCGCCAAGTCGATCGATACCCAGGCCGCCGTGCGCTTGGTCAAGGACGGCGAAGGCTTCAAGATCGATCGAATCGCTCTCACGCTCGACGCCAGCATCCCGAAAATCGATGACGCCAAGTTTCAGGAACTGGCCAACGGCGCCAAAAAGAATTGCCCGCTGTCGAAAGCGTTGGCGAGCGTGCCGGAGATCACGTTGAAGGCGACGCTCAAAAGTTGAAGCGCATCGCGACCGACAGGCCGTGATCCAGGGTCTCTTACGCGAGGAATGAAGAACCATGATCGTCGAACGCATCTGGACCGGCAATTCGTACCGCAATTTCAACTACCTGATCGCGTGTCCGCAAACCGGTGAGGCACTGGCCATCGATCCGCTGGACCATGAAAAATGCCTGTCCACCGCAAAGGCGCGCGGCTGGCGCATTACGCAACTTCTCAACACCCACGAGCATCATGACCACACCGGCGGAAATGCGGCGGTCGTGGCGGCCACCGGCGCCAAGGTGATTGCCCATCACATGGCCGCCGGACGTATCAGTGGTGTGGACCGGGGCGTGAAGGCAGGTGATGTGATCAAGGTCGGC
>JBDSYU010000134.1:0-8725 GCA_039925525.1 Variovorax sp. | reverse complement strand
GTACTGCGGCTCCCGGCAGGGGCTCGATGCCAGCCACACAGCCGCCGCGGAGGCTACCGGTCGATGGATTGGCGGGCAGGGCGGGCAGTTGGTGTACGGCGGCGGGCGCACCGGCCTGATGGGTCGGGTTGCCGAAGCAACACGGCTGGCCGGCGGACGCGTCATCGGCGTCATCCCCAAGACGCTTGTCGACAAGGAGATGGCCAATACCGCCTGCGATGAACTGCATGTGGTCGACACCATGCATCAGCGCAAAGCGCTCATGGCCGAACAGGCCGACTGCTTCGTCGCGCTCGCCGGTGGCATCGGCACGCTGGAGGAACTGTTCGAGGTTTGGACCTGGCGGCAGCTCGCCTACCACGACAAGCCGATCGGCCTGGTCAACACCGGCGGCTACTTCGACGCGTTGCTGGCGTTCCTCGCGCAATCAGTGGAAGTAGGGTTCATGGACAGCTGGCAGATGGAGCTGGTGCACGTTGGCGCGGCGCCCACTGGGGTGTTGGAGACACTGCGCGCCCGAAGCCGATCTGAGCCAAGCGGCGGCCAGGTCAAGGACAAGATTTAGTCGCCGACCGTGTCTTTCGCAGCGATGGAGCGCACTGAAGGTTTGTAGAAATCGTACGTTTATGCACGTCTTCAGATTGCCGCTTCGTTCTCTTCGCCGGTGCGGATGCGCACGACCCGGTCGAGCGAAGTGATGAAGATCTTCCCGTCGCCGATCTTGCCAGTTCGCGCGGCGGCAACGATGGCGTCGACGCAGCGTTCTACATCAGCGCTGTCGACGGCCACCTCGATCTTCATCTTCGGCAGAAAGTCGACCACATACTCGGCGCCGCGGTACAACTCGGTATGGCCCTTCTGCCGGCCGAAGCCTTTCACTTCCGTCACCGTAAGTCCGGTGACACCGATTTCGCCCAGTGCCTCGCGCACCTCGTCGAGCTTGAACGGTTTGACGATGGCGGTGATCTGCTTCATGGTTTCCTCCGTGGGCGAGTCGGTTCAACAATCGTAGTGGAGCGGCCCGTCACGGCCGCTTGGTCTGCGCGACGTTCTGCGCGGTACCCTTCGCGACTTCGCTGAACCTGTTGGCGATAGGGTAACGCCAATCCTTGCCGAAGCCGCGGTGGGTGACGCGAATGCCGACCGGCGACTGGCTGCGCTTGTGCTCGCTGATGCGCACCAGGCGCGCCACCTTTTCGACCACGGCACGTTCGTAGCCGGCGGCAACGATGTCGTCGATGCTTTGGTCGTTTTCGACGTAGCGCGCCAGGATGCCGTCGAGCACATCGTAGGGCGGCAGGCTGTCCTGGTCAGTCTGGTCGGCACGCAATTCGGCGCTTGGCGGCCGGGTGATGATTCGCTCGGGAATCGGCTCCCGGCCCGTGCCATAGGGGTCGTGCGCATTGCGCCAACGGGCCAGGGCAAAGACGCTGGTCTTGAGCACATCCTTGATCACGGCAAAGCCACCGGCCATGTCACCGTAGAGCGTGCAATAGCCCGTGGCCATCTCGCTCTTGTTGCCGGTGGTGAGCACGATCGGCCCGAACTTGTTCGATAGCGCCATGAGCAAGGTGCCGCGGATGCGCGCCTGCAGGTTTTCTTCCGTCGTGTCTTCAGGCCGCCCCTCGAACTCACCGGCCAGCACGCCCTTGAACGATTCAAAGGTCGAAGCGATGGAAAGCTCGTCATAGCGCACATTGAGGCGCGCGGCCATGTCGCGGGCATCGATCCAACTGATATCGGCGGTGTAGGGCGACGGCATCATCACGGCACGCACCTGTTCGGCACCGAGCGCATCGACGGCGATGGCCAGCACCAAGGCCGAATCGATGCCGCCCGAAAGCCCGAGAACCGCGCTCTTGAATCCGTTCTTGCGCAGATAGTCGCGCACGCCGAGCACCAGGGCATCCCACAGTTCGGCCTCGGGGTCGCGAAACTCGTCGATGCGCGCCGCGTCAGCGGCCGAGGCGTGCAGTTCAATGCCATCCGCGCCGCGCTGCGCATCGACGGCAACGATGCTTTCGCGAAAGTCCGGCGCCCTGAACACTGGGGCACCGTCGGCCGCCACGCCGAAGCTGCCGCCGTCGAAGACCAGTTCGTCCTGGCCACCGACCAGGTGGGCGTACAGCAAGGGCAGCCCGACGGCCCGCGCGCGATCACCCATGCGCGTCACGCGCTCGCGCGACTTGCCGCTGTGGAATGGCGAGGCGTTGATCACCACCAGCAACTCGGCGCCTGAATCCTTGCACAGCTGCGCCGGCGCCTCGAACCAGGCGTCTTCACAGATCAATAGGCCGACCGAGACGCGGTCGGCGCCCTCGCCCGCTTCGAAGACACAACTGCCCTGCCCGGGAGCGAAATAGCGTCGTTCGTCGAAGATCTGGTAGTTGGGCAGTTCGCGCTTGGCGTAGCTTTCGATGATCCGCCCACCGCGCAAGAGGCTCGCAGCATTGAAGCGCATGGGAACGGACACGGATCGACCGCGCAGGCCGCCACCGGTCGGATGCCCGAGCACCAGCATCAGATCCGGCAGGTCGGCCAGTTCGCGTGCCACGCGTCGCACTGCGTCGTCGCAAGCCGCAATAAAGGCCGGACGCAGCAACAGATCCTCGGCGGCATAGCCACAGATCGCCAGTTCCGGTGTGATAAACAGACGTGCCCCGTTCGCATACGCATCGCGCGCCGCCGCAATGATCCGCTCTGCGTTGCCGGCGATGTCGCCGACCACGAAGTTGAGTTGGGCGATAGCTATTTTTAGGGTCATCGAACGCGCGAGGGAAATGGGAAGGCGTTGTTGTCATGCGCAAACAGTCAGGGACGCGCATCAGGTCGGATCGATTATCCCTGCGTGCGGAGTGTCAACCACGCACGCGCACGGCGACGCTGTTGGACGGGTAGCATCGCTGGCCCATGAAAAAGACTCGTACGCGCGCTTCAGATGAATGGTCGCTCAGCGTCGTCACCTCACCCCTGGAGATCGACGGCGGCGCCTGGAACGACCTGTTGGGGAGGCAGTCGACGCCGGGACCGTTCATGCGCCATGAATACCTCGTCGCGCTTCACGCAAGCGGCAGTGCTTCGCCCGAAAGCGGCTGGACCCCTTGCTTCTTGCTGCTGCGCAGAGGGCAACCCGAAGGGCCTGCCGCCGACTCGACGGGGCCGATCGTTGCAGCCTGCCCGGTCTATCTGAAGCAGCATTCCTATGGCGAGTACGTCTTCGACTGGGCCTGGGCCAACGCCTATCAACAGCATGGGCTGGCGTATTACCCGAAGGCGGTGGTCGCCGTCCCCTTCACGCCGGTGCCAGGCGCGCGCCTGCTCGCCGAAGACGCGAACGCGCGCGTCGCCCTGCTGCGCGGCTTGGTGGCCTTCTGCGAAAGTCAGGAGTTGTCTTCGGTGCACCTGTTGTTCACTGCCGAAGAGGATGTCGAGGCCTGCGCTGAAGTCGGGCTGATGCTGCGCCACACCGTGCAGTTTCATTGGCACAACGCAACGCCCGGCTACGCTGACTTCGATACGTTTCTCGCGACTTTGGCGCACGACAAGCGCAAGAAAATCCGCCAGGAGCGGCGCAAGGTTCGCGATGCCGGCGTCACGTTCCGCTGGTCGCGCGGGCACGACATCACGCCCGGCGATTGGGACTTTTTCTATCGTTGCTACAGCCGCACCTACCGCGAGCATGGCAACGCGCCGTACCTGACGCGCGATTTTTTCAAGCGCGTGGCGCAGGCGCTGCCCGAGGCCTGGCTGCTGTTCGTTGCCGAACGTGAGGGCCGCCCGATTGCCAGCAGCCTCATTGCGTTGCATTGCGAAGCCGCAGGGGCTGCACAAGCAACGGACGCGAGCGATGACGACGCAGTCCATCTGGCGCCGGTGGTCGCCTATGGCCGCTACTGGGGCGCGCTCGAGCGTGTCGATTGCCTGCATTTCGAGGCTTGCTACTACCAGCCGCTCGAGTGGTGCATCAAACACGGCGCGCGCCGCTTTGAGGGCGGCGCTCAGGGCGAGCACAAGATGGCCCGCGCCCTGATGCCGGTGAGGACCACCAGCGCGCACTGGCTGGCGCGCCCTGACTTTGCCAGCGCCGTCGAACGCTTTCTCGAACGCGAAGGCGAAGGCATCGAGCACTACATGGAGCATCTGGAGCAGCGCAGCCCGTTTCGCGCGCCGGATTGAACGTCGCTGAAAGCGCACTACCGAGCGCAGAA
Organism: Variovorax sp.; assembly: GCA_039925525.1. Classification (GTDB taxonomy): domain Bacteria; phylum Pseudomonadota; class Gammaproteobacteria; order Burkholderiales; family Burkholderiaceae_C; genus Variovorax. The sequence goes on along the minus strand of JBDSYU010000134.1, from coordinate 4,517 downwards.
CGAAGACAGAAGCACCGCCGAGGGCGCAAAGAAAAAGGAAATGGTGGTCATCCTTCTGCGCCCTGTGCGAGACCTTTACGCCTTCTGGCGTCCGACTGTCCGGCTCAGACGAATCGCACCACTTGGCTACCCTCTGTAGTTGGCAATCCCGTCCATGATTTCCTTGCGCGCCGCGTCGAGCCCTTGCCAGCCGAGCACCTTGACCCACTTGCCTTCCTCCAGGTCCTTATAGTGCTCGAAGAAATGGCTCACGGCCTTGAGCCGCGTCGGGTTCACGTCGTCGACGGACTTCCAGTGGCTGTAGATCGGCAGCACCTTGGTCGTCGGCACGGCCAGCACCTTGCCGTCGACGCCGGCCTCGTCTTCCATCAGCAGGATGCCCAGCGGTCGGCACGGGACGACGACACCCGGGTGCAAGGGATATGGCGTGATCACCAGCACGTCGACCGGATCGCCATCACCGCTGAGCGTCTGCGGCACGTAGCCGTAGTTGGCCGGGTAATACATGGCCGTGGTCATGAAGCGGTCGACGAAGATGGCGCCGCTCTCCTTGTCGACCTCGTATTTGATGGGGTCGGAGTTCATCGGAATTTCGATGACGACATTGAAGTTGTCCGGAACGTCTTTGCCGGGAGAGACTTTGTCGAATGCCATGCTGGATGGGGATTGGAGTGTAGGAGCGCCTCGACGATTTTAAGTTTGTCCCGTCGTTGCGCCCGAAAGCAGGTGTTTTGCATCTATATTCGCGCCGTTGGCCAATCGGCACCTGTGCAGCACAGGTCCTCCGAGGAAGCAACGGTGCGGCAGCAAGATCCGCGCGTTGCACGCGCCAGATCTGCGTGCCGTCTTTCCACCTGACCTTTCGGAGGCGACAGCATGACCGGCACCCCGGCCTTCTTATCGAACTTGACACCCCTTGTCCTGGCCATCGTCTGCGGCCTAGTCGCCGTCGGCTACGGCATCTGGGCCCGCAGCTGGATCCTGGCCAAGGACGCCGGCAACGCGCGCATGCAGGAGATCGCTGGCGCCATTCAAGCTGGCGCCTCGGCTTACTTGGCCAAGCAATACCAGACCATCGCCATCGTCGGTGTGATCCTCGCGGTTTTGATCGGTATCTTTCTGGACGGCAAGACGGCGGTCGGCTTTGTCATCGGTGCCGTTCTTTCCGGAGCCTGCGGCTTCATCGGCATGAACGTGTCGGTCAAGGCGAACGTGCGGACGGCGCAAGCCGCCACACATGGCATCGGGCCGGCGCTGGATGTGGCCTTTCGCGGCGGCGCGATCACCGGCATGCTGGTGGTGGGCCTGGGCCTGCTTGGCGTCACCGGCTTCTTCTGGTACCTGGCCGCGGGCAGCAGCGGCGCCACCGCGGCCGTGATGCTCAATCCGCTGATCGGTTTCGCCTTCGGATCGTCATTGATCTCCATCTTTGCTCGGCTCGGCGGAGGCATCTTCACCAAGGGTGCCGATGTCGGCGCCGATCTGGTCGGCAAGGTCGAGGCTGGCATCCCCGAGGACGACCCGCGCAACCCGGCGGTGATTGCCGATAACGTTGGCGACAACGTCGGCGATTGCGCCGGTATGGCGGCCGACCTTTTCGAGACCTATGCCGTGACGCTGATTGCCACCATGGTGTTGGGCGCACTGGTGATCACCACGGCGCCGGTCAACGCGGTGCTGTATCCGCTGGCGCTCGGCGCCGTGTCGATCATTGCCTCGATCGTCGGATGCTTTTTCGTCAAGGCGTCGCCTGGCATGATCAATGTGATGCCGGCCTTGTACAAGGGTCTGGCTGTCGCCGGAGGTCTGTCGCTCGTGGCGTTTCTCGCCGTCACCTATTGGCTGATCCCCGATAACGCGGTTGCGGCATCCGGCAGCGTGATGCGCCTGTTCGGCGCCTGCTTCGTCGGCTTGGCATTGACAGGCGGGCTGGTCTGGGTGACCGAGTACTACACCGGAACTCAATACAAGCCGGTTCAGCACATCGCGCAAGCCTCGACCACTGGGCACGGCACCAACATCATCGCCGGGCTCGGCGTATCCATGCGCTCGACGGCCTATCCGGTGGTGCTGGTCTGCATTGCCATCCTGGCCTCTTATGCGCTGGGCGGCCTGTACGGCATCGCCGTAGCCGCCACCGCGATGCTGAGCATGGCCGGTATCGTCGTCGCGCTCGACGCCTATGGCCCGATCACCGACAACGCCGGCGGCATTGCCGAGATGAGCGATCTGCCTTCCAGCGTGCGGGACGTCACCGATCCGCTGGACGCCGTCGGCAATACCACCAAGGCCGTGACCAAAGGCTACGCCATCGGTTCGGCCGGCCTGGCCTCACTGGTGCTGTTCGCCGATTACACGCACAAGCTCGACAGCTACGGCGGCGCCATCAGCTTCAATCTCTCCGATCCGTTGGTCATCGTCGGCCTGTTCATCGGCGGCCTGATCCCCTACCTGTTCGGCGCCATGGCCATGGAAGCGGTCGGCCGTGCCGCCGGCGCCGTGGTCGAGGAAGTGCGTCGGCAATTCCGCGACATCCCGGGCATCATGGACGGCACCGGCAAGCCTGAATATGGCAAGGCCGTGAGCATGCTGACGGGCGCGGCGATCAAGGAGATGATGATTCCGTCGCTGTTGCCGGTGGTGGTGCCGATCATCGTCGGCCTGGCGCTGGGCCCGCGCGCCCTCGGCGGGCTGCTGATGGGCACCATCGTCACCGGCCTGTTCGTGGCCATTTCCATGTGCACCGGCGGCGGCGCCTGGGACAACGCAAAGAAGTACATCGAGGACGGGCATTTCGGAGGCAAGGGCAGCGAAGCGCACAAGGCCGCTGTCACCGGCGACACCGTCGGCGACCCCTACAAGGACACCGCCGGCCCGGCTGTCAACCCGCTCATCAAGATCATCAACATCGTGGCGTTGCTGATCGTCCCGCTGGTGGTGCAGGTGCATGGCGTTCCGGTGGCCGAAGTCGGCCGCGTGATTGCCGTGCCGCAAGGCGTGGTGATTACCGTACCGGCGCCTGTCGCCCGTCCGACGCTGGCAGCTCCTGCGCCGGCGCGCTGAAGACCGCCCCTCGCGTCACCCTGAAGGTGACGCGGCTTGAGCGGGAAGTGCCCACGCCACTGCGATGACGGTGGAGAAGACGACGCCATAAGTCGATGCGCCAAAGCGTGGCCCCTCCAGTGGCGTCAATTGACACATGCTTGGGTCATGTCGATGGCGTCGGGTGAACGAGAATGTCTCCACGTGCTCATAACCCATCGACCCGGTCACTCATCGACCTCTCACAGGCCGTACGCCGGGAGTGCGGCGCTCGGGCTGCGCTGACGACGATTTCATGCAGTTCAATCACATTGCCAATGGCGCGGTGGCATCCGCGTCGGGCCAGACCCTGTCTGTCATCGATCCTTCAGACGGGCAGGTCTTCGACGAGCTGCAGCGCAGCGACGCACGCGACATCGACAGCGCCGTTCAGGCGGCGCGAGCCTGCTTCGAAGGTCCCTGGCACAAGCTGGCAGCAGCCGAGCGCGGTCGTCTGCTGGCCCGACTGGCCCAATCGGTGGCTGCACACGCAGACGAACTGGCACTGCTGGAGCAACGCGACTGCGGCAAGCCGGTGGCGCAGGCGCGCGCCGATGCGGGAGCGTTGGTCCGCTATTTTGAGTTCTACGCCGGCGCCTGCGACAAGCTGCACGGCCAGACCCTGCCCTACCTTGATGGCTACAGCGTCTTGACCTGGCGCGAACCGCATGGCGTCACCGGACACATCATTCCCTGGAACTACCCGATGCAGATCTTCGGGCGCAGTGTCGGCGGCGCGCTCGCGGCGGGCAATGTCTGCGTCGTCAAGCCGGCCGAAGATGCCTGCGTGTCGCTCATCCGCGTCGCCGAACTGGCGGTCGAAGTGGGATTCCCGGCGGGCGCCATCAATATCGTCACCGGACTGGGCCACGAAGTGGGCGATGCGCTAGCACGGCACGCCGGCATCGATCACATCAGTTTCACCGGCAGCCCGGGCGTCGGCACGCTGATAGCCCAACGCGCGGCCGAGCGGCACTGCCCGGTCACGCTCGAACTCGGCGGCAAGAGTCCACAGATCGTCTTTGCCGACGCCGACCTAGAAGCGGCGCTGCCGATGCTGGTCAACGCCATCGTCCAGAACGCCGGCCAGACCTGCTCGGCGGGGTCGCGAGTGCTGGTTGAGCAGGCTGTCTACGAGCCGCTGCTGGAGCGCCTCGGTGCGGCCTTCAAGGCGCTGCGGGCCGGCCCGGCAGCGATGGATCTGGATCTCGGGCCGCTCATTCGGCAGAGCCAGCAGCAACGGGTCGCCGAGTTTCTCGAATCGGCCCGCGCCGATGGCATCGCCACGGTGGCCAAAGGCACAATCGTCGATGAAGCACCTGATACGGGTTTTTATCAGGCGCCGGTGTTACGGCGCGATGTGCCGAGCGGTCACCGCCTGGCACAGCAGGAGGTGTTCGGCCCGGTCCTTGTCGCCATGGCGTTCTCGGACGAGG
>JBDSYU010000133.1:0-19019 GCA_039925525.1 Variovorax sp. | reverse complement strand
GGTGTTGCCCACCAGTGCATAGAAGCCCGCGTCGCCGTAAACGTTGCGGAAATGAACCAGGCCCCAGCCTGGATCGAGCGGCAGCCCGGTGGGCTTGAAACTGCCGATCAGCAGCAGCGCCAGCGGCACCGCCACCAGGTAGACAAGCAGCAGCAACAGCGCGATGTTCAGCGGCGAGAACCGCTGTCGCCGCTGTTGATGCGGGCCTGTCACTTCGCCGTGCCGACCGATTCGAGCATCTTGTTGTAGCGCTCGTTCAGGTTGCCGAGTTCGCCGGATTTTTCCGGTGGCCATTCGGAAAGCTTCTTGCCCTTGATGAACTGTGCCGTCTTGGTGACCGGCAGCAACGGATCGCCGCGTCCGGTGGCGGCCTCATAAGCCAGAGCGCCTTCGTCGGAGGAAAGCCAGGCGAGCAACACGCGCGCGCCTTCCGGGTTTCTCGCGTCCTTGCTGATGCTGGAGTAGATGATGTGCATTGGCACCACATCCAGCGCGCGCATCTTGATTGGCGCGCCGGCTTCGAGCGGCGGCAGCGTCGAGTGGTAAAAGCCAAGGCCCAGGTCGATTTCGCCCGAAGCCACCGCTTGTGCCAGCGGGAACGTGCTCTTGAACAGCATCGGCTTGAGCGCCACGAACCGTTCGAGCTCTTTGGTGGATTTATCCTCGCCTTGCGTCGCCGCCAGTTGCGCAAACGCCGAGGCGCGCACCCAGGCGCCGATGCGATGGGTCCACTTCGGGTCCAGCAGCTGTTCCCACGTCGTGGGTACCTCCGCCTCCGGCACCTTCTTTGTGTTCCAGGCCACGACATACACCGAGGCTGCGGTGCTGAGCATGTAGGGATTGGGTGCGAGGTCCTTGGGGATGGGCAGCTTGCTCCAGTCGACCGCCTCAAGGAGGCCACGCTCCTTGAGCTGCCACATCTGGTCGGCGCCACCGGTGAGCACGTCGCCCGTATAGCCGCGCGCCTGCATTTCCTGCACCGTGCGCACGGCGATGTCGTTGCCGCCGACCAGCCGGGTGTGGCGAATCTTGATGTTCGGGTACTTTGCGGAGAAAGCTTCGAGCACCTTGTCGGCCTGCTCGGAGGGCGAGCTTTCATACCAGGTGACGGCCGGCTTTGTCTCCGCAGCGGCGACCAAATCCGGCAACGCTTGCGCGTACGTGAAAGCCGATGCGACGCCGCACAAGATGGCGGCGCCCAGGCGTTTGGAACAGTTCATCAATGTCTCCTTGGATCGAGGTTCGGCGGATTCAGGTCGCCACCGATTGCATGCAAAGCGCATGATTGCAACACTTTAGTCCAACCCTTGCCGCGCCGGCACGAGAGTGACGTCTAGCGTCGTTGCGGCCCGCCATCGAGGTCCAGATCGGCGGCCGGCGCGTCAGCGATTTCGCTCTGGCTACCTTGGGCCGTCAAATGCGCGCGGAGCCATTGAAAGATTTCGCGATAGGCCTTGCCCTGGCGCGGTGCGACACCGCGCTGAGCATCTGGCAACAATTCCTTGCGGGCCTGGCGTACCAGGGCGCGCAGCTGTTGTGCGTTGCTTTCGGCGCCGGCCTTCGCGCAGGTTTCAATCCAGTCCCCCATGGCGCTTTCTTCGGCCAGCAAACGCTCGCGCCACGCCTCGGCGCGATGCAGCAGCAACGTCTCGGCAGCCGGGCCCTGACCTTGCTCGGCGATGATTGCACGTATGGCTTCTACCGTGCCTTCGTCGAGCTTTCGCATGCGCTTGCCGATGAATTGCATCTGGCGCCGTTTGCCCTCGAAGTCGGTGATGTGCCGGGCCTCGGCCAAAGCCTCCAGCAGCTTCTCGTCCAAATCGAGCGTTGCCAAACGGGCGGGCGCGAGGGTGAGCATGTTTTCGCCGAGTTGCTGGCGTTCGGCGCTTTCGCGTTTGCGCTCGGTCTTGCTCACGCCATCGGTACCCTTGAGCTCCCGTTTGAATTCGGCGTCGAGTTCGCTGCCGGCGGCGACGAACTGGCCGCGCACGAAATAGCCGGGTTTGGGTTTGCGGGGCATGTGGTCGCGCTCGGGAGCGGCCCGGTAGCAAATGAGAACGAATCGGGAGCAACTCCGAATGAATGCCGCAAGTATCATAGCCAGCGCATGAACACATCCTTTCCAGGCGCCGCCGCCGGCGCAACAACGGCAGGTCGGCGTCCCGACAGTGGCTTTGCCTACAGCCGCGAATTTTTCGAGAATCTGGTCGACAAGGCTTTGGCCCATGCCAAGCAACTCGGTGCCACCGATGCCGGCGCCGAAGCCTCGGAGGGCTGCGGCCTGAGCGTGTCGGTGCGCAAGGGCGAACTGGAGAATGTCGAGCGCAATCGCGACAAGTCGCTCGGCATCACGGTTTATGTCGGCCAACGCCGCGGCAGCGCCAGTACCTCCGATTTTTCAGACGCCGCCATCGAGCAAACGGCCCGGGCCGCCTATGACATCGCCCGCTTCACGGCCGAAGACCCGTTCGCCGGCTTGCCCGACGCCGATGCGATCGTGCAAGAAGCGCCCGATCTCGACCTGTTCCATCCCTGGGCCATCACGAGCGAGCAGGCGGCGGCCATTGCACTGGAATGCGAGGAGGCGGCGCTCAGCACCGACCGGCGCATCACCAACAGCGAAGGCGCCGGCGTGTCGGCGCAGCAAAGCCATTTTTTCAGCGCGCATACGCATGGCTTTCGTGGCGGCTATGCCAGTTCGCGTCATTCAATCTCCGTCGCGCCCATTGCCTCTTCGCCGGGGCGCGGCAACGACGATATGCAGCGCGACGCCTGGTACAGCTCGATGCGCGCAGCCGATGAACTGGCCGATCCCAAGGCAGTGGGTCGCTACGCGGCCGAACGCGCCCTGTCGCGGCTGAAGTCGCGCAAGATCAAGACGGTCGAGTGCCCGGTGCTGTTCGAGGCGCCGCTGGCGGCCGGGTTACTGGGTGCGCTGGTGCAGGCCACGAGTGGCGGCGCTTTGTATCGCAAGAGCAGTTTCCTTCTCGACTCGCTGGGCAAGCCGGTGCTGCCAAAGCATATGGACGTGACGGAAGACCCGCACATTGCCCGCGGCAAAGGCAGCGCCCCGTTCGACGATGAGGGGGTCGTCACGCGAGCGCGCAACGTGGTCGATGCGGGCCGGCTCGAAGGCTACTTCCTCGGCACCTATTCGGCGCGCAAGCTCGGCATGAAAACCACCGGTAACGCCGGTGGCTCGCACAACCTGGTGCTGCGTTCACGGCTGACGGATGCCGGAGACGATCTGAAGGCGATGCTCGCCAAGCTCGGCACTGGCCTGTTCGTCATCGAGTTGATGGGGCAGGGGGTGAACTATGTCACCGGCGACTATTCGCGCGGCGCCAGCGGCTTCTGGGTCGAGCGCGGACGCATCGTGCATCCGGTCGAGGAAATCACCATTGCCGGCAACCTGAAGACGATGCTGATGGGCATCGATGCTGTGGGCGCCGACGCCTACAACTATGGCGCGAAGACCACCGGGTCGCTGCTGATCAATCGCATGAAGGTGGCCGGGAGCTGAAGAATTGGTGTGCTGCGTGCCGCTTGGCGAGCCAGCGGCGCATGGTGTCACTGCGACAGTGCCGCCTTCACGGCCTTCGAAACTTCACCCATGTCGGCTTTGCCGGCCAGCCGCTGCTTGACGGCGTTCATCACCCTGCCCATGTCACCGGAGCCGGTGGCACCGAGTTCGGCGACGATGGCCTTCACTTCGGCGGCGATCTGCGCGCTGTCCATGCGCTGGGGCAGATAGGCTTCCAACACCACGATCTCCGCACTTTCCTTGTCGGCCAGGTCCATCCGCGCGCCTTGAGTGAATGCCGCCACAGAGTCCTTGCGCTGCTTGATCATCTTGTCGAGGATCGCGATGACCTGGGCATCGTCCAGCTCGATTCGCTCGTCGACCTCCTTTTGCTTCATTGCCGCCATGAGCAACCGTATGGTTGCCAGGCGCTGCGAGTCCTTGGCGCGCATGGCCGTCTTCATATCTTCGGTGATCCGTTCCTTGAGGCTCATGGCCATGCTCCGGTGATGCAATGCGCGGGGTGCAAAACTAAAAAGCCGCGGCGGACTTCCGGCGCGGCTTGCTGGGTTCACTGCATGGCAGTGAACGCGGTGCTCAGTAAAGCTTTTTCGGCAACTGCATGCTGCGCACGCGCTTGTAGTGACGCTTGACAGCTGCGGCCTTCTTGCGCTTGCGCTCTGCCGTAGGCTTTTCGTAGAACTCGCGGGCGCGAAGATCGGTGATCAGCCCGATCTTTTCGATGGTGCGCTTGAAGCGGCGCAGGGCGACGTCGAAAGGCTCGTTTTCTTTTATGCGAATGGTTGTCATTGATGAAAAGGTTCGTCGACAGCAGGCCTGGGAGAACGTTACCCGTAGCCGCTTCGGTTCAGTCGCTCGACAAAGGATGCTTGCCCGCCAGGCACGGGTCAACAGAAAGCCGGCGATTATAGCCCGTTTGAATCTGTGGGCAACGCATGTGGGGGCACGCATCTGGAGGGAAGCACGGGCGGCGGCGAACATCAGAGTCCATGCGGAGTCGGATGACTGAGCGTGCTGGCCGAGGGTTCACGCCAAGCGTGTTGCACCGACGGCTGCTGCGGTGCCGAAGGTGCTTGCAACAACGGCTTTGGCCGCGGCGCCCCCGCGGAGTTCGGCGCAAGCTTGGGCACAAGCCATGGCGCTGGCCCAGGCCCACTGGAAGTTGTAGCCGCCGAGCCAGCCGGTCACGTCGACCACTTCGCCGATGAAATACAGGCCGGGCTGGCGCCTCGCCTCCATGGTCTGCGACGACAGTTCGCGCGTGTCGACACCGCCGGCCGTGACTTCGGCCTTTCTGTAGCCTTCGCTGCCCGACGGCAGCAGTTCCCAACGGGCGATGCGCCCGGCCAAGTGCGCGAGATCGCCGTCGGCAGCTTCGTTGATCGGGCGCTGCAAGGCGGCCTCCGGGTCAACCCACGCGTCGGCCAGCCGCGCTGGCAGCCACGCCGCGAGTTCGTTGGCCACGCGCTTGCGTGAACACCGCTTGGCGGCGCCGAGCGCGGCAGCGGCATCGACGCCGGGTGCCAGGTCGATGGTTATCGGCGCGCCAGGACGCCAGTAGCTCGAGATCTGCAGCATTGCCGGCCCCGACAGGCCGCGATGCGTGAACAGCAGGTCTTCGGCAAAGGTGATGCGTTCCTTCTTCGTGCCGGTGGCGATCTCGACCGGCAGCGACAGCCCGGCCAAGTCGGCATACGGTGCCCAAGCTTCGCCCCCGAAGGTAAGCGGCACCAGGGCAGGGCGCGGCGCCACGAGCGCGAGACCGAATTGTTCGGCCACGCGATAGCCGAAGTCGCTGGCGCCGGTTTGCGGAATTGACAGGCCGCCGGTGGCGATTACCACGCCGGCGGCGCTCACGTTGCCGCGATCGGTGTCGATGCAGTAGCCGACGTTGGGCTCGCCGACATCACAGCCGCTTGAGTTGTCCTGGTTGGTTGTCGGCGCGTTGCCGATCAGCGAGCGCACGGTGCATGGTTGCCAGTGCTCGACGTGACCGGCGGCGCACTCGGCCAGCAGCATGTCGATGATCTGCTGCGACGAGCCGTCGCAAAAGAGTTGGCCCTTGTGCTTCTCGTGCCAGGCGATGCCATATCGTTCGACGAGCGCCACGAAGTTCGCCGGCGTGTAGCGTGTCAGTGCAGAGCGGCAGAAGTTGGGGTTCTGACCGAGGAAATGCCGATGCGGCGCGCGCACGTCGATATCGCGGTTGGTGAAATTGCAGCGCCCGCCGCCAGAGATGCGTATCTTCTCGGCGACGCGTCGACCGTGATCGACGAGCAGCACTTTAAGGCCGCGTTGCCCGGCCTGGGCAGCGCAGAAAAGACCGGCGGCGCCAGCGCCGATGACGGCGACATCGAAGTGCCGCAGCGCTGTCATTGATCCAAAGCGCAGGGAAGGGCGCAGCCCCGTTCAAGGGCCCGGCGAGACGGTCGGTGCGGTAGTAGCGGTCGTGCCCGGCGCGCTCTTCCAGACGAAGGGAAACTTCAGCTGCCTGAAGATGCCATCGGGTACATAGTCACCCACCACACCATAGCGCTCCGGCCAGAGCCGGGTGCTCTTCACGGCGGTGCCGAACAGGTAGTCGATGAAGGCGTAGTGCGCGGCGTAGTTCCGGTCGATCGCCTCGTCATCCTGGCTGTGATGCCAGTGATGGAAATTGGGTGTGACCACGACATAGCGCAGCGGACCCAGCCGCACGCTGACGTTGCAGTGGTTGAACACCGCCTGAAAGCCGACGATGACGATATACGCGTCGATCACTTCTTTGGAAAACCCAAGCACGAAGATCGGCGCCAGGATCAGCGTGCGCGTGATCAAAAGCTCGACGATGTGCTGGCGTGAACCGGCCATCCAGTCCATATGCTTGGCGCTGTGGTGCACCGCATGCAGCCGCCACAGTATCGGCACCTCGTGATAGCTGCGATGCGTCCAGTACTGCACCAGGTCTGCCACCAGCACGATGAGCAGCACGGCGACCCAGAACGGCAGGCCGGCGATCCAGCCGCGGATGCCGTCGTTGGCCGCCCAGCCGAACAGCTTGTGCACCAGCAGATTGGTTGCCAGCAGCACGAACCCGACGACCATGTGGTTGACGATGAAGTGGTGGAAATCGGTCTGCCACTCGGGACGAAAGATCGGTTGGTCCCTGCGATGCGCGAACAGCTTCTCGACGAATATGAAGATGAGGGCCGAGCCCAGCAGGTCGAGGATGAACCAGTCGAGGCCGATGTACGGTGTGTGGTCAGGAAAGTTGCTGTCCACCGGCACCTTGTGGCCGCCGAGCAGCGCCGCCGCCAGCACCAGCAGGAAGGCTGCCGACGACAACCAGCGCGAGCGATTGAAAAGGACATTGACCAGTGCCAGGCCGCCGGCAACGACCATGGCCACGAGCAGCACCCAGCGCATGACATCGACGTTGTAGCTGTGTCGCAGCTCGGGCGTCGTCAGGTACTGCGGAAAGAGGAAGGCCAGCACGCCGAGGAAGCACAGGATGCCCAGGACCAGGGCAATGGTGCCGGTAACGAGCCCCTTGCCGCGCTCGAGTTCGCCGGAGCTTTGAGTGAATCGCGCAATCTTTGCAAGCATGGTCTTTGCGGCGCGAATGTCCGCCCGGTGGTTCGGCTGCGGTTGATTCTAGGGGCGTCATACGGCGCCTGGGAAGAGATCTGTGTTCAGGTGCCGAAGCGACTTGCGGCGACGCCCGCGTCGTACAGGCCTTTCATGACGTCGCCAATGACGATGACGGCCGGACCCCCCAGCCCGGTATCGGCGATGGCTTCGCACAGGTGTTCGAGCGTCGTGACCACGTGGCGCTGTCGTGCCAGGGTGGCATGCTGCACCACGGCGGCGGGCGTCTCAGCCGCCAGTCCGCCCGAGAGCAATCCGTCCTGAATGAATGCCGCACCGGCAACGCCCATGTAAATGACCAACGTCAGATGCGCGTCACGCGCCGCCACTGCCAAAGCGTGCCAATCGGTAGGGCCGTGCACTGCGTCATCACCACTCCTGGCGTGGCCGGTGACGAACAGCACGCCGCGTGCATGGTCGCGATGCGTCAGCGGCACGCCCAGCGCAGTCACGGCCGCCAGCCCAGCGGTGATGCCGTTGACCACCGCCACCTCGATGCCGGCTTCACGCAGATGCTCGACCTCTTCGCCGCCGCGCCCGAAGATGAACGGATCGCCGCCTTTCAGACGCACCACGTCTTCGCCTTCGTTCACGGCAGTGATCATCAGGCGCTCGATGAATGCCTGGGGTGTGCTGCGGCAGCCGCCGCGCTTGCCCACATGCACGATGCGCGCGCCGTGCCGGGCGTGCACGAGCACGGCTTCGTTGACCAGGTCGTCGACAAAGAGCACGCTGGCCGCGGCGATCGCCTTCACCGCCTTCAGCGTGAGCAGCTCCGGATCGCCCGGCCCGGCACCGACCAGGGTGCAACTGCCGCGGTGTGTAAGAAAGCTCATGGCCATCCTGCCCAACGTTTCATGGAAACCCCACGCGACCGGCGTTACCGAACGCAGCGTGCGCGATGTGCGTGATGTGCTCGACCTGGCGCGCCAGCGCCTCTGGAATCGGCAGCGCGCCGTCGAGCACGCGGCGGGTGTAGCGCACGCAGGTATCGACATCGATGGTTTCGGGCAGGCCCTCGATCTCAGCCAGTGTGCCGGCTTGCTGCGCTTGCAGCGCGACGCGTTGGCCGTGCACAAACCCATCGACCTGCGCCCTGCGCCGCGGATCGGCGACGCTTTCGCCTTCGAGGCCGCGCGAGAGCAACGCGGTGCTGCCCATCAACGCGTACGTCGCCGCCATCGAGTCGGCGTAAGCCGCGTGCGTGTAACTGCCGACCACGACGCAATCGCCGGTGCAGGGTTGCATCAGCTTGACCACGCTGTGCGCGGGATTGCGCAAGCCGACCACGCGTCGCACCTCGAGCAGCCGCGCCAGCCCAGGGCACAGCAGCGCCGTCGGGGCGAACGCGACTTCATCGTCGGCAAGCCTGTCGATTGCAGTACGTGCTGGCATGCCGAGAGCCGTAAGCACTTTCGATGCCACCACGCGGGTCGAATCCAAGCCCTCAGTATTGCTTCCGTGAACCAATACCGGAAATCCGCCGCGAGCAATGAGCAAGGCCAACAGCGGCGTCAACAGGGGTAGCTTGCGTGCGCCGTTGTAGCTCGGCAGGACGATGAGCGGCCGACCGGTTGTCGTAGAGAACTTTGCCAGCCGCGCGTTGGTGGCATCGAGAAAGCCGGCTAGCTCTTCGGGTGTCTCGCCCTTGATGCGCATGGCCAGGCAGAAGGCGCCGATCTCGAGATCGGTGACCTGGCTGTCGAGCACCTGGCCGAACAGGTCCGCGGCCTGCGCCCGCGCGAGTGGCTTTGCGCCGCGCGCGCCGCGACCTATTTCTTTGATGTAGTGGCCGATGGGCATGGCACGAGGATTGTCCTGCAGCGCTTATGCCGAATTACGCCGCTGCTTATGCTGAATGACGCTGCCCTGCATTGCCCGCTTGCCACCGGGTTCGAGACGCATCGGTTGCATCTCGAACACGGGCTGCGCCCCACGCGTAGTCCGCCCGGCAGGCGGTGCACTCTGGTCGACCCCACTGCGCCGGCCCCTTCGGGGCTTCCCTGCGGTGCTCGGGCTGCCGGCCCAACGCAAAACTCGCTGCGTTCACTTCGTTCACTTCGCTCAAACAGCTGCGATGAGTCAGATGTTGAAGCGCGCTGCGCGCGCGGCCGACCGTCCTGAGCGCCTCGGCGGCGCAGAGGGGATCGCCCAGAGCGCACCGCCTGCAGGGCTCGGGTTGACGTGGGCGTGCTGATGCGTCAAGGCCCGGTCGCGATTGGCCGTGTCGGTGCGGAGCGTTGTCGGTTCGATCGTTCCAGCCCGATCGACTACACGATCAGCTTCATTCCGGCGCTGTGCGCCGCACCCTTGTCGAAGGTCATGGTCCTGTCGCAGCCTGCCTGTTGCGCGTTCACTTGAATCAGGCAATCGGCGAAGTCCGCCGACGTGTCTCTGTAGCGCCGTGTCGCGTTGCTCACCAGTGGCGCGGCATCGACAACCAGTTCTCTGGTGCGCAGCAGCGCCTCGAGCGACTGCGCGATGTCCGGGCGCTTGAGCCCGTAGGCCGAATCGAGCACCCACACCAACTCCACCACCGACACCAGCGTGACAAAACCCTGTTGCTCGGCCGTCAGCGCTTCTATGAGGCGCGTGGCCTTGGCCGACTGCGCAACATCATCCTGAATGATGTAACGCACCAGCACGTTGGTATCGAGGCCGATCACCGAGCCGATGAACCCCGGGCTGCGATGACGCGGTTCATCTCTTCGATGGACACGGTACGGGCCGGCTTGCCGAACATTCCCTTGAGCGACCGGACCGACTGCGTGGCCGCAATCAACTCGAAGCGGCCGGGTTCGACTTGGACAAACTCCACCCGGTCGCCAGCATCAACCTGCAGCGCATGGCGCACATCAATCGGGATGGTGATCTGGCCTTTGCTGGAAACGGTGGCGGTCGTCACGGCGGATCCTTGAGTTTTGTCCAGTTCCTTACTTTAAGGTAAGCCTTGTTCGACGTCAACTCAACGTCAGCCGCCTTCCGGAATACCGCCCGGCGCGGCTCGCCTCTGGGCCGGTGTCGACGCGCCTCGTCCTTGTCGCCGCGCACCTTTCGCTCGTAGCTGCGCGCCTTGAGGCTCGCGATCACATCGGCATCTCGCGCCCTAAACTCGACGCATGCTCGTGCTCGGCATCGAAACCTCTTGCGACGAAACCGGCGTGGCGTTGGTGGGGTTCGACCGAGCGGGTCGCGCTGCCGACAAGTCGGTGACGACCCGTGGCGGCGCTTCGAGCGAGCCGATGCCGCGTCTGCTGTCTCAGGCGCTGCACAGCCAAATTGCTATGCACCAAGCCTACGGCGGCGTCGTGCCCGAACTCGCCAGTCGCGATCACATTCGCCGTGTGCTGCCGCTGGCGCAGGCGACGCTGGACGATGCGCAGCGCTCGCTCGCCGAGGTGGACGTTGTCGCGTACACGCGCGGGCCGGGCTTGGCCGGTGCGTTGTTGGTTGGCGCCGGATTCGCTTGTGCGCTGGGCGCTGCACTCGATCTGCCGGTGCTCGGCGTGCACCACCTGGAAGGGCATCTGCTGTCGCCGTTCTTGAGCGCCGACCCGCCGACGTTTCCATTCGTCGCGTTGCTGGTGTCCGGCGGACACACGCAGCTGATGCGGGTCGATGGCGTCGGCCGTTACCAGTTGCTCGGCGAAACCATCGACGATGCGGCTGGCGAAGCCTTCGACAAGTCGGCGAAGCTCATGGGACTGCCGTATCCGGGTGGCCCGGCGCTGGCCAAGTTGGCCGAAGACGGCGATCCGTCGGCTTTCAAACTGCCGCGCCCGCTGCTGGCCAGTGGCGATCTGGATTTTTCATTTGCCGGCTTGAAGACAGCCGTGCTGACGCAGACGAAAAAGCTGGGCGCCGAGTTGACGTCGCGCCGGGCCGACCTGGCCGCATCGACGCAGGCGGCGATCGTCGAGGTGCTGGTCAAAAAGAGCCTGGCGGCGCTTGCGGCCACTGACGTGCACCGCCTGGTCGTTGCGGGTGGCGTCGGCGCCAACCGCTCGCTGCGCCGTGAACTCGATGCGGCCTGCGAGAGGCGCGGGGTGCGCGTGCACTATCCCGAATTCGACCTGTGCACCGACAACGGCGCCATGATCGCGATGGCTGCGGCGATGCGCCTGCAGGCCGGTGTGGGTGGGGCCGAGCGTAACTACGCCTTCGACGTGAAGCCGCGCTGGCCGCTCGATGAGCTGCAGTCGTGAAGACGAAACAAGTAGAAAGCCTTCGCGAAACCACCAAAGACAAAGCCCGCTCGCGCATCCTTCGATGCACGAGCGGGCTGGTCGCTCTTGCCGGCATGCCGGCTGGCTTCAGGCGATCGTCAACTGCGTGACGTTGCTGACCGGTACCTTCTTGCCCAGCTTGAGCGTCAACACACCGTTCTCGAGCTTGGCTTCGCTTGCTGCGGTATCGATCTCGAGTGGCAGCTCATACGCAGCCTTGAAGCTGCGCTTGGCTTCCGTCTTGGTCTCGATGCGAACGACGGTGCCTTCGATGCCGATCGACAGATCGTCGCGCGAAAGGCCCGGCAGGTCGATCGACAACGTCCAGCTGGCATCGTCCTGCTCGAGATTGAACGAGCGACCGGCCCCGGCGACAGCGTCGCTGACGAAGCGCTCGAAGTTGCGGTCATAGGCACGCGGTGTGAAGGCGCGTTGGCGTTGAACCGGATGCAGGGTAGGGGCAAAAAACATGGCGGAAACTCCTGTGAAGAATGAACTCGGGTGGGACATGGACGGTGTGTCCCGTACACTTTGCGGCGCCTCGGTTTCCGACCGCCGCTTGGGTTCACATCTAGGCGTCGACGCTCATGTTTCAAGAGGCTACCGGGCATCGATATTTCTGGCGCCGGTCGCTTGAAATCCGGGGCGTCGCCGCCATCAAGCGGCGCCGTGAACGCCAAATGGGCCGCATCGCAGGTGCGATCGCCGCGGCAGCGGCTCGTGCAATTGAAACAGCAGCAATCCATCCAGCCACCATGCGCCAAGCCATACACAACCTCGAAGCGTCTCGTATCCGCGAGGTCGCCAACGCCGGCATCGGCCGTGCCGACGTGCTGGCGTTCTGGTTCGGCGAGAGCGACGAGTTGACGCCAGAGGTGATCCGCCGCGCCGCCATCGCATCGATCGAGCGCGGTGAGACTTTTTATTCGCACAACCTTGGTCTTGGCGAATTGCGCGAGGCGGTGGCGCACTACAGCCGCACCCTTCGTCCCGCTGCGGCAGCGGCCATCGGCGTCGATCGCATCGCCATCACTTCCGGCGGCGTCAGTGCGCTGATGCTGGCGGTGCAGTTGCTGGTCGATGCGGGCGACGATGTGCTGGCGATCACGCCGGTGTGGCCGAACCTGACGGCGCAACCGGCCATTCTCGGCGCGCAGGTGCGGCGCCTTTCACTGACGCCGAGCGGCGGCCAATGGACGCTCGACCTCGACGCGCTGCGCGCCAGCGTGACGGCGCGAACACGACTTCTCATCGTCAATGCGCCCAACAACCCAACCGGTTGGACGCTGACGCACGCCGAGCAACAAATCATCCTCGATCATTGCCGCAGCACCGGCACCTGGATCCTGGCCGACGAGGTCTATGAACGGTTGTACTACGGTGACGATAACGGTGACGTCGATCGCGCTTGCGCGCCCAGCTTCCTGGACATCGCATCAGAGAACGATCGCCTGGTGGTTGCGCACAGCTTTTCGAAGAGCTTCCTCATGACCGGTTGGCGCCTCGGCTGGCTGGTGCTGCCGCCCGGGTTGATCGACGCGATGGGCAAGCTGATCGAGTTCAACACCTCGTGCGTCAGCGTCTTCACGCAACGCGCCGGCATCGCTGCGTTGCAACATCAGGAGGAAATCACGCCGCGTGTGGTGGCGCACCTGCGCCGCTGCCGCGATACCTTGTTGCCGCTGCTGGCTGGTCTGCCGGGCGTCGAAGTGGCGTCGCCGCGGGGCGGCATGTACGCCTTCTTCCGACTCGACGGCTGCAGCGATTCGCTGGTCACCGCCAAGCGCCTGGTCAGCGACGTCGGCCTCGGCCTGGCGCCGGGCAACGCCTTTGCGCCCGAAGGGCAGGGCTGGCTGCGCTGGTGCTTTGCCTCCAAGGAACCGCAGCGGCTGGTCGACGGCGTCGAGCGGCTGGCACGCTGGCTCAAGCCTTGAAGATCAGCGCGGCGGCCCACGCGCCAACAAAGTCCGATCGCGGCCGGCACCGGTCATAAACATTTCTTATTCAGGCTATGGCGGGCGATGCATAGCCGCGTTCCATGCTGACCTCTAGACTGTTCCGCTGCCGGATGAACGCAAGGGGACGACGATGGCAACTTTGGACGGAAAGGTGGCCCTGGTCACCGGCGGGGCCTCTGGAATTGGCAACGTGTTCGCGCGGCGGCTGGCGGCCGACGGCGCGGCGGTCGTCATCGCCGACCTGCGTGATGCCGAGGAAGCCGCGGCCAAGGTGAGTGCATTGGGCTTGAAAGCGGTCGGCGTCTCGGGCGATGTTTCCAAGGAAACGGATGTGCGGGCGATGGTCGAGATGGCTGAGTCGGCCTTTGGCGGAGTCGACATCCTCGTTAACAACGCTGCGCTGTTCAGCTCGCTCAAGCCCGGACCGTTTACCGACATCACGGCCGAAGAGTGGCAGCAGGTGATGGCCGTCAACACGCTCGGGCCGTTCCTGGCCGCCAAGTACGCGGTGCCGCTGATGGCGCGGCGCGGCGGCGGCAGCATCGTCAACGTGGCATCGAACACGGTGCACAAGGGCGTGCCCGGGCTGCTGCACTACGTCAGCAGCAAGGGTGCGGTCATTGCCTTCACTCGTGCGCTGGCGCGCGAGGTCGGTGACCGGCGCATCACGGTGAACGCCATCGCGCCCGGCTTCACCTTGAGCGCCGGCGTGTTGGGCAATTCGGCACATCAGGCCAGTTCGCAGGCGGCAGCACGCGAGGCGCGAGCGATCAAGCGCGACCAGTCGCCCGACGACCTCGAAGGCGCGCTGGCGTTCCTGGTTGGTGATGGCGCGCGGTTCATGACCGGTCAGACGCTGGTCGTCGACGGCGGAAACGTCTTTCCATGATCGACGTTCATTCGCACGACCTGCCGGACTTTTATCTGGCGGCGCTCGACGCCGCCGGCCGGCGCCCTTCATTGCCCAACTTCCCGAACTGGAGCGAGCAAGGATGCCTGGCGCTGATGGACCGCTTCGGCATCGAAGCGTCGATCCTGTCGGTGTCGACGCCGGGCGTGCATTTTGGTGAAGACGCGGCAGCGGCAGCATTGGCGCGGCGACGCAACGAGTATTGCGATGGACCGTTCGACCGCAGCGGAGGCCGACTTGGCGCGTTTGCCGCCTTGCCATTGCCATCTATCGATGCCGCACTCACCGAAGCCGCATATGCGCTCGACGTGCTGAAGCTCGATGGCGTCGGCCTGTTCGCAAATTACGAGGGCGTGTTTCTAGGCGATCCGGCGTTCGACCCGTTGCTCGCCGAACTGGATCGACGCGGCGCCGTGGCGTTCGTGCACCCGATGGGACACGCCTCTAGCCGCACGCTGAAGCTCGCTGCCCCGCTGTGGATGCTCGAATACCCGATCGATACCACCCGCGCCGCGCTGAATATGATCGTGCACGACGTGCCGAAACGCTTTGCGCGCATCCGCTTCATCCTGGCGCACGCCGGTGGAGCGCTTCCTTATCTGGGTGGCCGCATCGGCGCCTCGTCGTTGATCGATCCACGCTTCGCGTCGCTGACGCAGAAGTCCGTCGCTGAAGACCTGGCGTGGTTCTTCTACGAAACGGCGCAGGCCACCAGCGCGGCAACCTTCGGCGCGCTGCACGAGGCGGCACCAATGTCGCAAGTCCTGTTCGGCAGCGATTTCCCCTACTGCGGCGCACCCGCCATCGAGGCCATGGTCGATCAATTGCAAACACGATTTGATCGATCTGCTGCGGACGCAACGGCCAAGCATCTGTTCCCGCGATTTACCTGACTTAGGAGACATCGATGAACTTCGCATCAAAGACATTCATGGCCTGCGTGCTGGGCGCTTTCGCGCTGATCGCCGTTGGCGCTGACACTTTCCCGACCAAGCCGGTGAAGATCGTCGTCCCGGTAGCCACCGGCGGCACCTCGGACGTGTTGGCCCGCACGCTGGCCGGCAAGCTGCGCGAGGTGTGGGGGCAGGCCGTGGTGGTCGAGAACAAACCCGGCGCCTCCAGCAACCTCGGCACCGAAGCCGTCGTCCGCTCGGCTCCCGATGGCTACACGCTGGTGCTGCAGAGCAACTCGATGGTCGCCAACCGTGCGCTCGGCGTGCCCGCCGGCTTCGCATTCGACAAAGACCTGACGCCGATCCGCATGCTCGGCCAGACGCCGATGATCCTGGTCGCCAACCCGGCGCTCGGCATCAAGTCGGTCAAGGACCTCGTGCAGCTCGCCAAGAAGGACCCGCTGGCGCTGACCTATGGGTCGTGCGGCAACGGCACGCCGCATCATCTGGCGATGGAAACCGTCAAGGAGCGTGCCGGCATCAGCGTCCAGCACGTGCCCTACAAGGGTTGCAGCCCGGCGCTGGTCGACGTCCTGGGCGGCCATGTGTCATTGGCCATGCTCAGCGCCAATCAGGTGGTCGAGCCGGCGAAGTCCGGCAAGGTCATCCCGCTGGCGGTGTCGTCGGAGAAGCGCTACGCGCCAATGCCCGATCTGCCGACGTTCGAAGAACAAGGGCTGAAGGACATAGCCTTCACCAACTGGTTCGGCCTCTTCGGCCCCGCCAACATGCCGCCCGAAATCGTCGACAAGCTGGCCAAGGACGTTGGCGCTGCGTTGAACGACGATGGCGTGAAGGCAACATTGCAGGGCGCCGGTGTCGGTCTGTTCGATGCCGACGGCGCTGCCGTGGCGCGTCAGATCAAGGCCGATCAAATCCGCTACGAGTCGGTCGTCAAGGCAGCGGGAATCAAGCTCGAATGAACTGCTTGCACTTCAGGGCCGGATGGTCCTGTGGCTTTAGTCGGTACCGCGCGGACGGCCGAATTTACCGCTTTGCAAGTCGCCGGAGAACAGCGCCAACCATTCGTCGCCGGCATCAAGCGGGTAGACCTCGACCGATTGGTTGGCGAGACAGCGCACGCCAACCTCGCCGAGCGCCGCCTCCACCTCCGCCTTCTGCGGATCGAATGCGTCCTCCTGCAACTCGAAATCCTGCGCGCGCCAGCCTTGGCGCTGAATCAAGTCGTGGAATTTCTGCAGCTGGTGCTCGGTGATCAGTTTGTAGTTCATGGAATTTCAAGCGAGTGGCGGGGAGGGGGCAGGTCAGGCTGGCTCCGCTTGTTTGAACACAATATGCGTTGCGATAAGTGGATTGGCTGCGGTTTGAATTCTCTTTCATTCTGGGCCCCTGCCAAGCCGCCTGGGGTGCTCCCGATCGAGCTCAGGTACTCATTGCTCGAACCCCTTTACGTCTTAGCGTGATGCGGGCGCGCGATTCAGGTGTAGAACTGACCGCGGTGAGCGAGCAGCAACGCGAGACAAAATCGTCGATTCATAGGAGAGGCCACGATGTTCATCCGATGCGCGTACTTCACCGGAAAACCTGTTGCCGGCAAAGAGGCCGCTCTCAAGAAAAGCTTGCAGGCCACTCTGGCCGCATACATGAAGTTCGAGAAGATCCGGTCGGTGCAACTGCTGATCGCCAAGGAGCATGAAGAAGGCGCACCGAATCACTACGCGACTTTGCAGTTGTGCTTCGATTCCGAGGCTGACCTGCAGGCGGCGTTGGCAACACCGTTCCGCCAGGAGATGCGGGCGCACTTTGTCGATAACGTCTTCCCGCTGTTCGAGGGCGTGGTCAAGCACATCAATTGCGACGTTCACGAACTGGTGGAGACTCGCTGATCGACAGTACATCGCCCAAGGTGCTGCGATGGCTTTGGAAGACGCGCTGTGTCTGGCTGACCGGCTCGATGGCCACGATGGCGACTTCTGCGCGGCCTTTCTCGACTACCAGGGCATTCGTATCGTCAGAACCGCCAGAGTGCAGCTGTCGTCGGTGATGTGTCACGAGTTACTGCATGCGCAAGGCGTCAAGCGACTGGTTCGCAATTCGATTTTCGAGGGCCGCAGCGACGCGCAAAGCTACGATCGCTTCGCCTGGCTGTACACCGCGCCGCCATTTGTCCATCGGTGGAAAGTCGCTGGCGCCGCCATCGCTGCATAGTAGATTTCATCCGTAGCCCTTACCGATTCAACCAGGAGATAAGCCCATGCGACCGATCAAAAAAATACTGTGCGGCACCGTTTTCAGCGCGGTCACTGCCCTCAGTGTCTTCAGCGCCCACGCCGACGAAATCAAGGTCGGCCTGATCAGCCAGTTTTCCGGCCAATATGCGTGGTGGGGCACGGAGTACCGGCGCGGCATCGAATTGGCGCTGGACAGCATCGGCGGCAAGATCGACGGCAACACCATCAAAATCATCGAACGCGATGTCGGCGGGATCACGCCACCGCGCTCCAAGCAACTGGCGCAGGAACTGGTCGTGCGCGACCAGGTGCAATACCTGATCGGCGGCGTTTTCTCGCCCACCGTCATGGCGACTGCGCCGGTCATCAACGAAGCCAAGGTGCCATTCGTCGTCTTCAATACCGGCGCCGGCGATCTGACCAAAGCGTCGAAGTACTTCGTCCGGGTTGGCGTGTCGCAATGGACCTTGAACATTCCGGTTGGCAAGTGGGCCTACGAACAAGGCGGGCGCAAGGCGGCCATTCTGGTCGCCGATTACGCGCCCGGGCAAGACGGCGCCGAAGCGTTCCGAAAGGGCTTCGAGGATGCCGGCGGCGCGATCATCGGCGACATTCGCGTGCCGGTGGGCACGCTCGACTTTTCTTCGTACATCCAGAAATTGCGCGACCTGAAGCCGCAGTACGTCTTCATCTTCATGCCGGTCGGGCCGATGACGGTGGCCATGGTCAAGGCGATGGTCGGCAGCCAGATCGAGAAGGAGGGCATCGTGCCGGTCTACACCACCGAGATGCAGGACAACGACCTGCCGACGCTCGGCGACTCAGCGCTCGGCGCCCTGTCTTTCTTCCATTACAGCCCCTACCTCGACAACCCGCAGAACAAGGTATTCGTGAAAGCCTGGAAGGACAAGTTCGGCAAGGACGAAGTGCCCGGCATGGGCGGCATCTCTTCTTACGATGGCATGCATGCGCTGTTCGCCATGATCAAGGCAACCAACGGCAAGTACGAGCCGGACAAGGCGATGGCGGCCGTCAAAGGCCTGAAGTGGGATTCACCGCGCGGCCCGATATCCATTGGCGACGACCGCGAGATCGTGCAGAACATGTATCTGCGCAAGGTCGAACGCATGCCTGATGGCAAGCTCGGCAACCAAACGCAGAAAACGTTCAGCGCCATCGGCGGGCCGGGTTACAAGCTGCCTTGACCGGGCCTGTCCCGATCTGTCGATGAACACGCCATGAGCGGCTTGCTGACGACGCTGGCGGCGCTGACCTTCAATGGCCTCGTCTACGGCGCCATCTTGTTCCTGATTTCCGCTGGGCTGACGGTCACACTTGGCCTGATGCGCATGCTGAATCTGGCGCATTGCGCCATTGCGATGATCGGCGGCTATCTGGCGTGGCTGCTGACGACGCGCCTCGGGCTCAACTTCTATGCTGCAGTGCCGCTGGCGGTGTTGGGAACGATGGCGCTCGGTTATTTGCTCGAGCGCACGGTCTATCAGTGGGTCTATCCGGCATCCGAACTGGGCCAAGTGCTGATCACGATCGGCCTGACCTTCATCATCGTGTCGTTGGCCAACCTGGCGTTCGGCGGGCAGATCCAGGA
>JBDSYU010000132.1:0-21840 GCA_039925525.1 Variovorax sp. | reverse complement strand
GTCAGCGCATCGATGCGGCTGTGGCCGCGGGGGCGCCGAACGGCCGCATCGTCGTGCTGGATGAACGCGGCAGCGCCGTCACGACGGTGGCGTTGGCGCAGCGCCTGTCCAACTGGCAGACCGCCGGCGGGGACGTGGCATTGGTCATCGGCGGCCCCGATGGGCTCGATCCAACGTTCAAGCGGGGTGCTGCCGAGAACCTGCGCCTGTCCGAACTGACCCTGCCACACGCATTGGCACGGGTGCTGCTTGTCGAGCAGCTTTACCGGGCCTGGACGATCAACGCCGGCCATCCGTACCATCGTGAGTGACTTCATTTATCTGGCGTCGCAGAGCCCGCGTCGCGCTCAGTTGCTTCAGCAGTTGGGCGTCGCTTACCAGCTACTGTTGCCGGCGGCTGGCGAAGACACGGAGGCACTGGAGGCGGTGCGCGATGGCGAAGCGCCGGCCACCTACGTGCGACGTGTCGCCGCGTGCAAGCTCGACGCCGCCGTCACGCGCTGCGCCAACAACGGTTTGCCGCCGGCGCCCGTGCTCTGCGCCGACACGACGGTGGCGCTGGGCCGGTCGATCCTCGGCAAGCCGCAAGATGCTGCGGACGCGGCGCAGATGTTGGCGCGCCTTTCCGGTCGCACGCACCGTGTGCTGACGGCCGTGGCCATTGAAGCCCACGGGCGCCGACATTTCGCGCTGCAAACGTCGCAGGTGCGCTTCGCAGCCATCGATGCAGCGCGCATCGCGCGCTACGTGACAACCGGCGAGCCCATGGGCAAGGCCGGGGCATACGCCATCCAGGGTCGTGCGGCGGCTTTCGTCGAGCATATCTCCGGCAGTCACTCCGGCGTCGTGGGCTTGCCGTTGCACGAGACGGCTGAGTTGCTGCGTGCCGTAGGTATCGCTCTTTGAGCCGATCGTCGATGCAACAGGAAATCCTCGTCAACTGCTCGCCGCAAGAGACGCGCGTTGCCGTGATCGAAGAGGGCGCGGTGCAGGAGTTGCACATCGAGCGTACGCAGGGCCGCGGACTGGTTGGCAATGTCTATCTCGGTCGCGTGGCGCGAGTGCTGCCGGGCATGCAATCGGCATTCGTCGACATCGGCCTGGCACGCACCGCCTTCCTGCATGTGGCCGACGTGGTTTCGCCGTTCACTCCCGGCTCACGGGCCGCTATTGCTGATGCTTCCTCGGTCCCTGTGCCCGACAAGGTCGGTGAGCGCCCCGTCATCGATGCGCGCAGCCAGACGCCGCTGCGGCCCATCGAGAAGCAGTTGTTCGAGGGGCAGTCGCTGCTGGTCCAGGTGCTCAAGGACCCGATCGGCAGCAAGGGGGCACGGCTGACGACACAGATCAGCATTGCCGGGCGGCTTCTGGTCTTCCTGCCTCAGGACGACCATGTCGGCGTCTCGCAAAAAATCCCGTTGGCGCAGCGCGAGGGCTTGCGTGCGCGGTTGCAGGCGCTGAACGATGCCGCGGCGACAGCGTACGCGGGCGCTGACGTTAGCCCAGCCGCTGGCGCAGGCGCCGGCCAGCAAGCGGGCGGCGGGCTCATCCTGCGAACCAACGGCGAAGAGGCGAGCGACGCCGAACTCGGCCAGGACATCGCCTACCTGCGCAAGACCTGGGGCCGAATCTGCCAGCGCATGGCGCGCTTGCCGGCACGTTCGATGCTGCACCAGGATCTGAGCCTGGCGCAGCGGGTCTTGCGCGACATGACGACCGATGCGACGTTGCAGGTGCGGATCGATTCCCAGGCGCAATTCGGGGCGCTCGTCGAATTCGCCCGCGAGTACACGCCGCAGGCGCTGACCAAGCTCGTGCACTATCGCGGCGAGCGGCCGATCTTCGATCTGTACGCCGTCGACGAAGAAATCGGCCGCGCGCTCGGGCGCCGCGTCGATCTGACATCGGGGGGTTATCTGGTGATCGACCAGACCGAAGCGCTGACGACGGTCGACGTCAACACAGGCGCCTTCGTCGGCCTGGCGAACTTTGAAGACACGATTTTCAAGACCAATCTCGAAGCGGCGCAAGCCATCGCCCGCCAGCTGCGTCTGCGCAATCTAGGCGGCGTGGTGATCGTCGACTTCATCGACATGACGCGAGACACGCATCAGGGCGAGGTGCTCGCCGAACTGCGAAAAAAACTGACCCGCGATCGGGTGAAAACCAGCGTCAGCGGCTTCTCGCAACTCGGCCTGGTGGAGTTGACGCGCAAGCGTACCCGCGAATCGCTGGCGCAACTCCTGTGCGAGCCGTGTGCGGCTTGTAAGGGCAGCGGCAGCGTGCGCACCGCGCGCAGCGTCGCCTACGACATCCTGCGCGAAATCCTGCGCGAGGCGCGCCAGTTCACCCCACGCGAGTTTCGCGTCGTCGCAGCACCGCAGGTCATCGAGTTGTTCGAGGACGAGGAAAGCCAGCATCTGGCGGGGCTCATCGATTTCATCGGCAAGCCCATCTCGATGCGGGCCGAGCCGCAGATGGCGCAAGAGCAATACGACATCGTGCTGTTGTAGCCACGAGGCGCTTCACAACACCGGCTCGAGCCCCTTCGCGGCGCTGCGTACGGCATGCGAATGCAGCCGCGCGTAGAGCCCGTCCGCGGCCATCAGCGCATCGTGATTGCCCTGCTCGGCGATGCGCCCGTGCTCCATGACGATGATGCGGTCGGCATGCTGGATCGTCGACAGCCGGTGCGCGACGATCAATGTGGTGCGGCCTTCGACCAGACGAGTAAGCGCCTGTTGCACGGCGCGTTCGGATTCACTGTCGAGCGCCGACGTGGCCTCGTCCAGCAGCAGGATCGGCGCGTCCTTGTAAAGCGCGCGGGCGATCGCCACACGCTGGCGTTGGCCGCCCGACAGTTCGGTGGCGTTGTGGCCGAGCTCGGTGTCGATGCCCTTGGGCAGCGCCGCAACATGCGCCGACAGATTGGCCGCTTCGAGGCAACGCAGCACCCGGTCGCGATCGATATCGTTGCCCAGGGCGACGTTGGCCGCCAGGGTGTCGTTCAACATCACCACGTCCTGACCGACCATGGCGAACTGACTGCGCAGGCTGGCCAGGCGCCAATCCGACAACGCCACGCCGTCCAGGCAGATTTCTCCGGCGCTGGGCAGCACGAAGCGCGGCAGCAGATTGATCAGCGTCGTCTTGCCGGAACCCGACGGGCCGACCAGGGCGACGACTTCACCAGGCTCGATGGCGAGGTCGATTCGATCCAGCGCGGGTGCATTGCCGTCGCCCGTGCGGTAGGCGACGCTGACGCCCTTCAGCTCGATGCGTCCGCATTTTGAAGATGCGTCCGTGCTGCCTTCGAAGGCGCCTTGCGCTTCATCGCCGACTTCATCGACCAGCCCCAGCCCGCGCTCGAGCGCCGCCAGGCCACGGGTGATCGGATTGGCCATGTCGGCCAGGCGCCGGATCGGCGCGATCAACATGGTCATGGCCGCGATATAAGCGACGAACCCACCCACCGTGAGGTTCTGGGCATTGCTTTGCCACAGGGCGATCACCACGACCGTTGACAAGGCCGCTGCGGCCAGCAGTTGCGTCAGCGGGGTCATCGCCGCCGAAGCGATGGTCGACTTGACCGCCAGTCCAGTCAGGCGCCGGCTCAGTTGCTCGAACCGCGCCGCCTGGGCCGCCTGGGCCGCGTGCAAGCGCACCATGCGATGGGCCAGCACGTTCTCCTCGACCACATAGGCCAGGTCGTCCGTTGCCTGTTGACCGAGCCGGGTCAGGTGATAGAGGCGCCGCGAGAACACCTTCATGATCCACGACACGCCGGGCACCAGCACGGCGACGATCATGGTCAGCTTCCAGTTGAGATACAGCAGATAAGCAAGCAGCGCCACCAACGTGAAGCCGTCGCGTGAAAAGCTGAGCATGGCCTGCACCAGCAGCATGGAACCGATCTGCACCTCGTAAACCACCGTGTTGGCCAGGGT
The DNA here is from genome assembly GCA_039925525.1 of Variovorax sp. Classification (GTDB taxonomy): domain Bacteria; phylum Pseudomonadota; class Gammaproteobacteria; order Burkholderiales; family Burkholderiaceae_C; genus Variovorax. Next base: position 17,893 of record JBDSYU010000132.1, on the reverse strand, counting down.
ACTGCCGGACTGCCGCGAGAAAAGGGCCAACTCGGCGCCCAGCAAACGCTCGAACAACATGCGGCGCAAGCGGTGCATGCCCTCATTGGCAATCCGCGCCAACGCGTACTGCGACGTGAATTGCGCCACTCCGCGCACCGCAAAGAGCGAAATCAGTACCGCAGGCACCCACCACAGCTTCAATTCGCCAGCGCTGAAACCGCGGTCCAACAACGGCTTGACCAATGCCGGCATCAGCGGTTCGGTCAGTGCCGCAACGAGTGACGCCAGCAGGGCAACGACCCACCATCTTCGGGCGCCGACGAACCAGGTGAGCAGGCGGCGCACTCGGCGCACGAGCGGGGTCTTGTAGGCCTCGGGTGCGGTTTTGTAGGCTGCCGGCGCAGGGGGCGTTTGCATCGGCGCGCATTCTACGGACGCGACGCGGACGGTCCCGACGCGGGAGGGCGAGTGCACAATTTGTGACATCACGACGAGCGGCCGACCCCGTCGACTGGTAAAATACGCGGTTGTCTTGCTCGGGCTGCCCAGATCATGGTCGGTGCCTTATTCGCGCTGCATGAATCCGCTTTTGAAACCGCTCTCGATGGCTCCTTTCGTCTCCGGCCCCGCTGCTTTCCGGCTCGGCCGTCGCAGTCTCATCACAGCTTTGGCGGTATCGCCCCTCGTCCCGGCGCTGGCGCAGTTTCGCGTCGAGGTCTCCGGCGTCGGCATGACGCAGTTGCCAATTGCCTTGACGCCCTTTCGCGGCCAGGAAGCTTCACCGCAGAAGATTTCGGCGATCGTTCAGGCCGACCTGGAGCGCAGCGGGCAGTTTCGCGGCGTCGATGCCACGGGCCAAGCGCTCGACGAAAGTTCTCGGCCCGACTTGTCGCTGTGGCGCGAGCGCCGCGCCGATTCGCTGGTCGTCGGCAGTGTCACCCGCGCCGGCGACGGGCGCTTCGACGTGCGCTTTCGGCTGTGGGACATCGTCCGGGGCCAGGATCTCGGCGGGCAAAGCTTTGTCGTACCGCAGGCCGACCTTCGCCTGGCTGCGCATCGCATTGCCGACTTCGTCTATGAAAAGCTGACGGGCGAGCGGGGCATTTTTTCCACCCGCATTGCTTACGTCACCAAGAGCGGCACCCGCTATACGCTCTGGGTCGCCGATGCGGATGGCGAAAACTCCCAGTCGGCGTTGACCAGTCCGGAACCGATCATCTCGCCCGTCTGGTCGTCGAGTGGCGGGCAATTGGCGTACGTTTCGTTCGAATCACGCAAGCCGGTGATCTATGTGCACGACGTGGCCAGCGGCCAGCGGCGGTTGATTGCGAACTTCCGCGGCTCGAACAGCGCGCCGGCATGGGCACCCGACGGTCGCTCGCTGGCTGTGACCCTGAGCCGAGACGGTGGCTCGCAGCTCTACACCATTGCCGCCACCGGCGGTGAGCCCAGGCGCCTGACGCAGAGTGCCAGCATCGACACCGAGCCGGTCTATTCCGCCGATGGCGCGAACATTTACTTCGTCAGTGATCGCGGCGGCGCGCCACAGATCTACCGCATGGGCGCAGCCGGTGGCACGCCGACGCGTGTCACCTTCAACGGCTCCTACAACATCTCGCCGGCCGTCAGCCCAGACGGCCGGTGGTTGGCCTACATCTCGCGCATCGGCGGTGCCTTCAAATTACAGTTGATGGATTTCGCCACGTCGAATGTGATGAGCATCACCGATACCGCGGCCGACGAGAGCCCCAGCTTCGCTCCGAACAGCAAACTTCTCGTCTATGCGACAAAGCTGCAAGGGCAGGAAGCGCTGATGACAACGACGCTGGACGGCAAGATCAAGGCGCGCCTCGCAGGCCAGGCCGGCAACATCAGGGAACCGGACTGGGGTCCGTTTCTCAAGCAATGATTTTTTCAAAGGGAGTGAGTTATGGTTAAGCGTGGTGTTTTTGTCCTGGCCTTCGCCATGGCGCTTGGGCTTGCAGGGTGCAGCAGCACAAAGTTGAATGATGTGCCGGTGCAGGACCTGCGCGGCGGCGCGCAAGGTGCAGGCGCAGGTGCCGGTGCTGGCGCCAGCACGGTGCGGCCAGTGCAGGCAGACGGCGTAGCCGGCGACACGGCAGGCCCGGTCGGCGTCGAACGCGTCATCTACTTCGATTACGACAGCTACACCATCAAGCCGGACTATCAAACCGCCATTGATGGCAACGCGCGCTTCCTGAAGGCCAATCCGCAGCGCCGTGTGTCGCTGGAAGGGCATACCGACGAGCGTGGTGGTCGTGAATACAACCTGGCGCTCGGACAGAAGCGGGCCGAGGCCGTGCGTCGCGCGTTGACGCTCCTGGGCGTCAACGATGCGCAACTCGAGGCCATCAGTTTTGGCAAGGAGAAGCCGGCCGTTCAGGGTTCCGACGAAGACGCGTGGGCGCAGAACCGCCGCGTCGAGTTCAGCTACCGTTAAATGCCGATGCGTACGGGCGCTTTGCATTCGATCGAGCCCTCGCCGTCGACGACGACGGTGCGGGCAATGGCCGTCAGGCGACTTCGCACCGTTGTCGCACTTTCGCTGTGCGCGACCGTGTTCGGCTTCAGCGTTACGGCGCGGGCTGCATTGTTCGAAGACGATGAGGCACGCCGTGCCATTCTCGATCTGCGCCAGCGGGTTGAGTTGATCCGCACGCAGGCCGAGGCCAACCAGCAACGCGCGATCGAAGAGAATGCGCAGCTTCGGCGCAGCCTGCTCGAGCTGCAAAGCCAGATCGAGCAGACGCGTGGCGAGTTGGCGCGCATCACCGGCCAAAATGAACAGCTGACGCGCTCGATCGGTGACATGACGCAGCGCCAAAAGCAGATCGACGAGCGCGTCAAGAGCACCGAGCCGGGCAAGGTGAGCCTGGACGGACGCGAGTTCGAAGCCGGCACAAAGGAGAAAAGCGACTTCGACGCTGCGCTGGTGTTGTTCCGCGGCGGCCAGTTCGCTCAGGCGCAGACATCGTTCGCGGATTTTGTGCGTCGCAATCCCCAAAGCGGCTACAACCCATCGGCCCTCTTCTGGCTTGGCAACGCCCAGTACGCAACGAAGAACTACAGCGAGGCCATCGCTAACTTCCGCTCGATGTTGACACTGGCGCCCGATCATCCGAAGGCGCCGGAGGCGGTGTTGTCGATCGCCAATTGCCAGTTGGAGCTGAAGGACACGCGCGCTGCCAAACGCACGCTCGAGGATCTGGTCAAGGCTTACCCGCAGTCGGAAGCCGCTCAGGCCGGTAAAGAGCGCCTCTCGCGTTTGCGCTGAGCAAGCGCTGCGAGGTGGCAGTGACCGCCGTACTCGCGAGCAACCATGTCGATGCCGTACAGACCGCCGACCTGGAGCGACGGTTCGGTGGGCTCTCGCGCCTTTACGGCGCAGAGGGGGCCCGTCGGATCCGCTCTGCACATGTCATCGTCGTAGGCATCGGTGGTGTGGGTTCCTGGACAGCCGAATCGTTGGCACGCAGCGGCGTCGGCGCGCTCACACTGGTCGATCTCGATCATGTCGCCGAATCCAATATCAATCGACAGATTCACGCGCTCTCCGAGACGCTCGGAAAATCCAAAGTCGGGGCGATGCGCGAGCGCATTGCACTGATCAATCCGGCTTGCCGTGTCCTGGCCTTGGACGCCTTCGTCGAAGCGGATAACTGGTCGACCTTGCTGCAGGCGGCGAGCGAGAAATCAGGGCTGCCAGACGGTGTCGTCGACGCCTGCGACCAGGTTCTCGCCAAGTACGTGCTCGCCAGTTGGGCGCTCGAAACCGGATGCCGCTTCATCAGCGTCGGCGCGGCCGGTGGTCGGCGCCGTGCGGAGAAGGTCGAGATCGAAGATCTGGCTCGCGTCACGCACGATCCGCTGCTGGCGCGCCTGCGCCACCGATTGCGACGTGAACATCCTCTCGCATCGGCCAAACCGGGACGGCCGTTCGGCCTGGCCTGCGTATTCAGCCGCGAGCCGGTGATGCCGCCTGACACCCAGACCACCGAGAACGACGTGAACGCAACCGTTCAAGGCATGGCGGGCCATTTGGATGACGTTGCCACCAACGCCACAATAAGCGACGACGAGACGGCGCGGCGCGACAGCAGCCTCAATTGCCACGGCTACGGCTCGGTGGTTGCCGTCACCGCGACCTTCGGCCATTGCGCCGCGGGGTGGATGCTCGATCAGCTTGCGAGCAGACGATCGGCGGTGTCGCGCACCTTACAATCGTAGGCTTTGCCGAGCACGCGTTGCTTGGCAAAAGACACGCAAGAGACTCGCAAAAATAAGCGTGGGACGTTAGCTCAGTTGGTAGAGCAGCGGACTTTTAATCCGTTGGTCACAAGTTCGAATCTTGTACGTCCTACCACCCATTCGTTCATCCTTGGAAGCGCCGCAGCATTTTCCGAATGCTGCGGCCTTGGTCATTTGGGGGTGGACGCCTGCTATCGGCTCGGTGCCTTTGGAGAGGGCCGGAGACGCTTCCATGCGGATTGCAAGCGAGCCAATCTTGGCTCCGAGATGACTGCCACATGCGCATCCGTGGGTAATGACGCGACCCGCCCCGCCGGCGCCGGCAACGCGAACTGCACCGACCTGGCGACGCGCACGCAGTCCTTGATGTGCTGCTCTCCCAAAGCGCGCAAAGCCGTATAGCCCAGCGCTGCAGAGATGATCTGGCCGGCGAACGGCACGTATTTGGTCGCCTGTTTGGTGGTCATGCGCAGGCCAGCATGCTTGGCCAGCGTGATCAACAGATCCCGCGTCACGAGCCGACCGACGAGCAGGGCGCCGACCGCCGTCGCTGCTTTATGAACATGTTCGCGCTTGTTCGGCGGCAGTGACTCGAGCTGCGTCACGGAGAGGCCAAACTCGGCGCTGATCTGCGGCACCAGGCGCGACATCAATGCCGCATCGGCCGCGAAATCCAGGCCGGGCAGAGGCACGGCGCTAGCGGCGCCGGCCATGAGCGCCTTGCGATTGAGCAGACGCCGACTGGCGTGGATCGCCGAAAGAAGCTTGGGGTCGCCTTGTGCGAGCTCGATAGAAGACGGCATGTGCGCGACTCTGGCTTAGGACAACTTGTCAGACCGCCAGCGCTTCCAATTCACTGGACAGCAGCAACCAGCGCTCTTCGAGCGCAGCAATGTCGTCGCCCAGCTTTTTCAGGTGCTTGCCGGCGGCGGCAATCTCGGCCGGCAGGAGCGGCTTGGCCAAGCGGGTTTCGACGTCGGCCTTTTCCTGCAAGGCCGCGGTGAGGCGCTGATCGAGGTTCGTCAGCTCGCGCTGCAGGGGCTTCTCCTGGTCGATTCGCGTAAGGCGGTCTCGCCCACTGCGCTTGGCGTTCGGCGACGGCGTGGTGGCTGCCTGGGGCAGTGCCCCACCCGCTCGTTGCGCTGACGCCGAGGCGGCGGCATTGGCGGCCGTTTGTGCGGCATTTGCCGCGCTCGCCGCCTCTCGCTGGCGCTTCGCCTCGTCCAACAGGTAGCGCTGGTAATCGTCCAGATCACCATCAAAGTCGGTCACGGCACCACGACCGACCAGCCAGAATTCATCACAGACCGAGCGCAGCAGTGCCCGATCGTGGCTCACCAGCATCAACGTGCCTTCGAACTCGTTGAGAGCCATGGCCAGGGCCTCGCGTGTCGCCAAATCGAGGTGATTGGTCGGCTCGTCGAGCAGCAGGAGGTTGGGGCGCTGCCAGACCATCATCGCCAGCACCAGCCGCGCCTTCTCGCCGCCACTCATGGTGCCGACCGATTGCTTGACCATGTCACCGGAAAAATTGAAGCTGCCGAGGAAGCCGCGCAGTTCCTGCTCGCCGCTGCGCTCCTTGCCCGCCGCGCCGAGTTCGCGCGCCAGGCGGACCATGTGCTCGAGCGGATTGTCCGCGGGGCGCAGTACGTCGAGCTCCTGCTGCGCGAAGTAGCCGATGTTGAGGCCCTTGCCTTCGGTCAGCGTGCCGGAAAGAGCGGCCATCTCGCGGGCGATCGTCTTGACCAGCGTCGACTTGCCCTGGCCGTTGGCGCCGAGGATGCCGATGCGCTGGCCGGCCTGCACGGAGCGGTTGACGCCGGTCAGCACGGTCTTGGTCTGCGTTGGCGCGTGGCCCGCGTAGTCGGTCGCATCCGACCGAGCGGCCATCGCTGATGGGTCATCAAGGATGTAGCCGAAGCTGGCGCCGCTGATGGCCAGCATCGGATTGGGGATGTGGCCCGGCTCCTTGAATTCGAAACTGAAATCGGCCTCGGCAAGCAAGGGCGCCACCTTTTCCATGCGCTCGAGGGCCTTGACGCGGCTTTGTGCCTGCTTGGCCTTGCTGGCCTTGGCCTTGAAGCGGTCGATGAACTTCTGCAGGTGCGCGATCTTGTCCTGCTGCTTGGAGAAGGCCGACTGCTGCAGCGCCAACTGCTCGGCGCGCAGCGTCTCGAAGGCACTGTAGTTGCCACCGTAGCGCGTGATGCGGGCATTGGCGATGTGCAGCGTCACATCGGTGACGGCATCCAGAAACTCGCGGTCGTGGCTGATCACGAGCATGGTGCCGGCGTACCGTTTCAGCCAGGTCTCGAGCCAGACCAGCGCGTCGAGATCGAGGTGGTTGGTCGGCTCGTCGAGCAGCAACAGATCGCTCGGGCACATGAGTGCGCGCGCCAGTTGCAGGCGCATGCGCCAGCCACCGGAAAAGCTGTCGACCGGTTGGTCGAGTTCGGCCACCTTGAAACCCAGGCCCAGGATCAACGCCTGCGCGCGGGGCACGGCATCGTGCTCGCCGGCGTCGTGCACGTCGGTGTATGCATGAGCCAGCGCCATGCCGACATCGGCATCGTCCGGCGACTCGCCATGCGCGGCCTCGGCGTCGGCCAGCAGGGCGCGCGTTTCGACGAGGCGGGTGTCGCCGGCGACGACGAAATCGGTCGCCGATTCGCTGGTCTCGGGCATGTCCTGCGCCACCTGCGCCAGGCGCCAGTGCCGGGGCACCGAGAAATCGCCGCCGTCTTCGTGCAAGCGGCCATCGAGCAGCGCGAACAGGCTCGACTTGCCGGCGCCGTTGCGTCCGATCAAGCCGACCTTTTCGCCGGGGTTGACGACCACGCTCGCACCTTCGAGCAGCACCTTGGCGCTGCGGCGCAACGTGACATTCCTGAGCGTGATCATTCTGAAATAAGGACCGGCCTGCGAGAAAAAAACTAGTGTGAGTATTGCATCAGCGCCGTCCGCGTGACGAGCAACACCTGGTCGCTGCCGGCCGAACACTCGAGCCAGACCACCTCGAGGCGGGCAAATGCCTGATCGAAGTGGTGGCGTTCGTTGCCGATTTCAACGACCAGCACCGCATCGTCTGTCATATGCGCAGCTGCGTCGTAAAGGATGCGGCGAACGAGCGTCATGCCATCGTCGCCCCCCGCCAGCGCCAGCGTCGGTTCGGCGCGGAATTCAGGCGGCAAGGTTGCCATGCTGGCGGCGTTGACATAGGGCGGGTTGCACAGGATCGCATCCCAACGTCCCGGGAAGCCCGAAAGGCGCTCGAAGCCGTCGGACTCGCACAGTTCGATGCGCGACGCGAGATCGTGCTTCGCCAGGTTCAGGCGCGCCACCTCCAGCGCGCTCGCGCTGATGTCGGAAGCCGTCACATGCAGTTGCGGCCAGGCCAGCGCCGCCAGGATCGCCAGGTTGGCGTTGCCGGTGCACAGGTCGAGCAGCGTCGTGGCTTGCGCCGGCAACCAGGCGTCCAGGGTGCCATCGGCGATGACTTCGGCAATCAGACTGCGCGGCACGATGGCGCGCTCGTCGATGGTGAAGGGCACGCCCTGCAACCAGGCTTCGCCCGTCAGATAGGCGGCGGGGCGGCGGCTTTCGATGCGCTCGGCCAGGAGCTTGCGAATCGTCGCGCGGTCGGCGGCATCGACTTCGCGTTGTTCGACCGTCTCGAGGTCGCCCAGTGGCAAGCCGAGGCGCCACAGCACCAGCCAGGCCGCTTCGTCGAACGCATTGGTCGTGCCGTGGCCGAAGGCGACACCGGCCGCGACGAGGGCCTCTTCCCCCTCGTGGATCATCTGCAAGACGGTGGTCATGGCACCGGCGGGTGGTCTGCGCCGCTGCGACACTCACGTGTGTTGGCGTCGGACCGCCAGGCCCCGATCAATCGGCGCCGCATGCCGCGTCGAGCCGCTCCAGCGTGCGCCGGTAGATGTTCTTCAGCGTGTCGATCGCTTCGAGCTCGATGTGCTCATCGATCTTGTGAATACTGGCGTTGACCGGCCCGAGTTCGACGACCTGCGGGCAGACCTTGGCAATGAAACGGGCGTCGCTGGTGCCACCACTGGTGGAGAGTTCGGTGGTGATGCCGGTCTCCTCGGCGATCGCGGCACCAACCGCCTGGACCAGTTCTGCCGGCTGCGTCAGAAAAGGCAGGCCGCTCACACTCCATTCCAGGCTGTGCGGGACGCCATGCCGGGCCAGCACCTCGCCGACGCGCGACTGCAGCGCCTCGGGTGTCGAGGCAGTGGAGAACCGAAAGTTGAAGTCGATCACCGCCTCGCCGGCAATGACATTGGATGCGCCGGTGCCGCAATGAAAATTGCTGATCTGCCAGCGCGTCGGCTGGAACCACTCGCTGCCAGCGTCCCAGTCACCCGCTGTGTCAATGGCCACCAGTTCGGCCAGGGCAGGCGCCAGCAGATGCACCGGGTTCTTCGCCAACTGCGGATAGGCAATGTGCCCTTGCACCCCATGCACGGTAAGCCGACCCCCCATGCTGCCGCGTCGGCCGTTCTTGATCATGTCGCCGCAGCGCGTGACCGATGTCGGCTCACCGACGATGCAGTAATCGAGCCGTTCGCCGCGTGCTGCAAGCGCGTTGCAGACGACGATCGTGCCATCGCGGGCCGGCCCTTCCTCGTCGCTGGTCAAAAGGAGTGCGAGGCGCAGTCGCGGTTTCGGCCGAGCCGACAGGAACTCCTCGATCGCGACGACAAAGGCGGCGAGCGACGTCTTCATGTCACAGGCACCGCGCCCGTAGAGACGCCCGTCGCGGCGCGTCGGGACGAAGGGCGGGCTTGACCAAGCTCCGAGCGGCCCGGTCGGCACCACGTCGGTATGGCCCGCGAAGATCATCGTCGGCGCCGCCGCGTCGCCACGGGTGGCCCAGAGATTGCGCACCCGATGCTCGTCGGGGCCGCTTTCGATGACTTCGAGCGCGAACCCGAGGCGCTGCAAGCATTCCCCAAGAATGACCTGGCAGCCGGCGTCTTCGGGCGTGACTGAGGCGCGAGCAATGAGTTGCTCGGTCAGGTCCAGGGTGCGCGACATTCAGTGGCGCCGCGCGTGAATTTGAAGGCGCTCGGGGCCAGAGCGTCTTGCTTGGCCCTTTTCGCAGCGCGCCATCAGCAGCCCGTCCGGTCAGTAGCGCACATCGAGCGCAATTTCAGTGAACTTCGGCTCGTCGGCGCTATCGTCTTTCACTTCGGCTTTGACGACCGGCTTGTTGTAGTTCGCCAGGCGCCACAGCAGGTTGGTTGGCGAGTCAGCCTGCGCAAGTCCTTCTTCTCGCGTGACCAGCTTGTCTTGGATCATCGAGGCGATGTTCTCCTCGAAAGTCTGCGAGCCTTCGGCCATCGATTGCTCCATCGCTTCTCGCACTCCGGAAAAATCACCGCGCTCGATGTAATCGGAGATCAACGCCGTATTGAGCATGATCTCGACCGCCGGTATGCGGTGACCCGAGGGCGTGCGCAACAGGCGCTGCGCCACGATGGCGTTCAGGGCAGAAGACAGGTCGCCCAGCAGGGTTGGCCGCACCTCGGCCGGATAAAAGCTCAGGATGCGGTTCAGCGCGCGATAGGCATTGTTCGCATGCAAGGTGGCCAGACACAGGTGCCCCGCCTGTGCATAGGCGATCGCCGCCGACATGGTTTCGCGATCGCGAATTTCGCCGATCTGGATCACGTCGGGGGCCTGGCGCAGCGCGTTCTTCAGGGCTACTTGCAACGACGCCGTATCGCTTCCGACGTCGCGCTGGTTGACCAGCGATTTCTTGTTGGTGAAGATGTATTCGATCGGCTCTTCCACGGTCAGAATGTGGCCGCCGCTGTGCTCGTTGCGATGGTCCAGCATGGAGGCCAGAGTCGACGTTTTACCGACGCCGGTGGCGCCGACCATCAGGATCAGGCCGCGCTGCTGCATCACCAGAGTCTTCAGGATATCGGGCAACTTGAGCTCGGCCAACGTCGGGATCTTCGGCGCGATATGGCGCACGACGATGGCATAGCTGCCGCGCTGGCGCATTGCGCTGATGCGGTAGTTGCCGATGTTGTCCAGCGACAGGGCCATGTTCAATTCGCCGCTGCGCGTGAGTTCCTCGATGCGATCGGAATCGACCATTTCGGTCAGCAGAGCCAGCGGCGCCTCGGGCGGCAGAATCTGCGCGTTGATCGGCACGCATTGGCCGCTGATACGCATTTGCACCGGCGCATTGGCCGAGAAGTAGACATCGGAAGCCTTGCGCTCGGCCATCAGGCGAAGAATGCGTTCCATCGTTCTCATCTGGAATCCTAAAGTGGCAGTCGTTGAAACAGCGCGGCGAATTCAGCTGCGCAGCAGGTCGTTGAGCGAGGTCTTGGCACGGGTTTGCGCGTCGACGCGTTTGACGATGATGGCGGCATACAAGCTGTAGGCGCCGTTGTCCTTGGGCAGGGTGCCGCTGATGACCACCGAACCGGCCGGCACGCGGCCGTAGCTCACCAGGCCGGTGGCGCGGTCGTAGATCGGCGTGCTTTGCCCGAGGTAAACACCCATTGAAAGTACCGAGTTCTCCTCGACCACGACACCTTCGACAACCTCGGAGCGAGCGCCGATGAAGCAGTTGTCTTCGATGATCGTCGGACCGGCTTGCAGCGGCTCCAGCACGCCGCCGATGCCGACGCCGCCCGACAGATGTACGTTGGCCCCGATCTGCGCGCAGGAGCCGACGGTGGCCCAGGTGTCGACCATCGTGCCTTCACCGACGTAGGCGCCGATGTTGACGTAGCTGGGCATCAGGATGGCACCCTTGGCGATATAGCTGCCGCGCCGCGCCACGGCCGGTGGCACGATGCGCACTCCGGCCTCCTTCAGTTCCGCAGCCGAGAGATGTGAGAATTTGGTCGGCACCTTGTCGTAAAAGCCGAGCGATCCGGCCTGCATCTGCTCGTTGTCCTTCAGCCGAAACGACAGAAGTACCGCCTTTTTGATCCACTGGTGCACGGTCCATTGGCCGACGGCTTCGCGCGTGGCCACGCGCAGGTGGCCGTTGTTCAACTCGCCAATGACGTGATCGACGGCTTCGCGCACGTCGGCCGGCGCCTGGGTGGTCGAAAGGTTGGCGCGGTCGTCCCAGGCGGCGTCGATGATCTGTTGAAGTTGCTCGGTCATGGCTGTACAACGTGAATGATGGCTCGGCGCGGGCAGTGCGGCGCGTCGTCTAATGCGGTGTCTGTCCGGCCTGCGTGACAAAGTCCACGATCCGCCCGGCAGCCTCGACACATTCGTCCACGCCAGCGACAAGTGCCATCCGGATGCGGCCCTTGCCAGGGTTGTGGCCGCCGACCGCGCGAGCCAGAAAGCTGCCAGGCAGCACCGTCACATTGTATTGAGCGTACAGGGCGCGAGCGAAGCCGGTGTCGTCGCCATGCCACGCCTGCGGCAGCCCGGCCCACAAATAAAACGCAGCATCGGGCAGTTTTACGTCCAGCACGGGTTCGAGCAGCGGCAACACCGCTTCGAATTTGGCCGCGTATTGCGCGCGGTTCTCGGCCACATGCGCCTCGTCGCCCCATGCGGCGATGCTGGCGGCGGCAACCGCACCACCCATGGCGCTGCCATGGTAGGTACGGTAGAGCAAGAACTTTTTGATCAGCGCCGCATCGCCGGCGACAAAGCCGCTGCGCAAGCCCGGAACATTGCTGCGTTTGGACAGCGAGGTCAGCGAAATCAGGTTCCTGAAATCTCCGCGACCGAGCTGTGCCGCCGCCTCCAGACCACCCAGCGGCGGGGCCGGCCGAAAGTAGATTTCGCTGTAACACTCGTCCGAAGCGATGACGAAGCCATGCCGGTCGGCCAAGGCAAACAGTTTCTGCCATTCGTCCAACGGCATGACGGCGCCGGTCGGGTTGCCCGGTGAACAGACGAACACCAGTTGCGTGCGCGCCCAGATGGCATCGGGAATGCTGTCCCAGACGACCGCAAAATTGCCTTCGGCATTGCTCGGCACGTAGTGAACATCGGCCCCGGCCAACAGCGCCGCCCCCTCGTAGATTTGATAGAAGGGGTTCGGTGAGACGACCACCGGCTTGGCCTCGTCGCTGGCGTCGATGACCGTCTGCGCCAGCGCGAACAGCGCCTCGCGTGAACCGTTGACAGGCAGCACCTGCGTCGCCGGATCCAGCGCCAGCCGATAGCGCGTCCCGAGCCAATCGGTGAACGCGCGCCGCAACGGCGCGTCCCCGGCGGTGGCCGGGTAGGCCGACAAGGCACCGAGTCCGGCCACCAGCGCGTCCTTGATCAACGAAGGCGTGGCGTGCTTGGGTTCACCGATGCCCAGGCTGATCGGTCGCAACGCCGCATTCGGTACCACGCCTGCAAACAGCTGCCGCAGGCGCTCGAACGGATAGGGCTGCAGTGTCGACAGCAGTGGATTCATGACGGTCGATTATCCGGTGACGCGTCGGTGTTTTCCCCGCGGCCCGCATGGCAAGAATTTCACCGCCTCGCCCAGAGTTTCTAAGTTTCGGCGGCGAAGCCGCTTTCGCGTCAGCTCAGCTTCTTGACCAACACCCGGCTTTTGCGATCGACGTTGTACTTGCGCTTGCGCGCCTCAGGCAGCCACTCTGGTTCGACCGGCGCGAAGCCGCGCTTGATGAACCAGTGCATGGTTCTTGTAGTCAAAACAAAGATGCTCTCGATGCCCATGGCGCGCGCGCGTTGCTCGATGCGCTTCAGGATGCGCTCGCCATCGCCTTGGGCCTGCGATTGGGGTGATACCGTCAACGCCGCCATCTCGCCGCTGCGTGCCTCGGGATAAGGGTAGAGCGCGGCGCAGCCGAAGATCACGCCGTCGTGCTCGATCACGGTGTATTGATCGATATCTCGCTCGATCTCGGTGCGGTCGCGCTTGACCAGCGTACCGTCGCGCTCGAACGGCTCGATCAACTGCAGGATGCCGCCGATGTCGTCGGCGGTGGCCTGGCGCAGCGACTCGAGTTTTTCGTCGACCACCATGGTGCCGATGCCGTCGTGCACATAGACCTCGAGCAGGAGCGCCCCGTCGGTGCTGAACGGCAGGATGTGGCTGCGCTCGACGCCGCCTTCGCAGGCCTTGACGCAATGCTGTAAATAGAACGCGGTGTCGCTCGGCTTTTGCGGCAGCGGTAGTGACGCCAGGAGCTTGCGCGCATCTGCCAGCGGCAACTCGGTGTCGATCGGGTTGTCCTCGCTGACCGGGGCTTCGCTGTTCTGGCGGATGCCGGGAATCTCCGTCATGAAGATCAGCTTGTCGGCCTGGATGGAGATGGCAACGCTGGTGGCCACCTCTTCCATCGTCAGGTTGAAGGCTTCTCCCGTCGGCGAGAAGCCGAAGGGTGAGAGCAGCACCATGGCGCCGAAGTCGAGGGTCCGGCGGATACCCACCGCGTCGATCTTGCGCACCAATCCCGTATGGCGGTAATCGACACCGTCGACCACGCCGAGCGGGCGCGCCGTGATGAAGTTGCCCGAGATCATGCGCACCGTCGAGCCAGCCATCGGTGTATTGGGCAAGCCCTCGCTGAACGCCGCTTCGATCTCGTAGCGCAACTGGCCGGCGGCTTCCTGGGCCGAGTCGAGCGCCACCGCGTCGGTGATGCGCACGCCATTGACATAGTGTGCGGCGTGGCCCTTGGCTGCCAGTTGTTCGTTGACCTGCGGCCTGAAGCCATGGACCAGCACGACCTTGACACCCATCGACTGGATCAGTGCCAGGTCTTGCGCGATGCTCTGCAACTTTCCTGCGGCGATGGCCTCCCCGGCGATAGCCACGACGAAAGTCTTGCCGCGGTGGGTATGGATATACGGCGCCACCGAGCGAAACCAGGGCACGAAAGTGAAGTTGAAGACGGCGGACATTCGTGGCGCTTGGATCGAGTTGGGGGGATTGTGCCGTGCGAGCGAGCGCGATCGCTGCGCCTGTTGAGGAAGTTCGATGTGGAGCGAAATCATAATCAGCGCAATGTCCGCGCCGCGCATCGAGTTTCCAGAGAGCCTGCCGGTTTCCGCCCGGCGCGACGAGATTGCCAAAGCTATCGCCGCGCATCCGGTGGTCATCGTCTGCGGCGAAACCGGATCAGGCAAGACGACTCAACTGCCCAAAATCGCGCTCATGCTCGGGCGTGGCAAATGCAATGCGCCGCCAGGGCAAGGCAAGTTGATCGGCCATACGCAACCACGACGCATTGCCGCCACTTCGGTGGCCAGGCGCATCGCCGAGGAACTGCACACCGCGCCGGGCGAGGTGGTCGGTTTCAAGGTGCGCTTTCAGGATCGGTTGTCGAGGGACGCCTCGGTCAAGCTCATGACCGATGGCATCCTGCTGGCGGAGACGCAAAGCGATCCCCTGCTGCGCGCCTACGACACGCTGATCATTGACGAGGCGCACGAACGCTCGCTCAACATCGACTTCCTGCTCGGCTACCTGCGCGAGATTTTACCGAGGCGGCCAGACTTGAAGGTCATCGTCACGTCGGCGACGATCGACGCCGAACGGTTCGCGCGGCATTTTGAGATCGGCGGTGCGCCGGCGCCGGTGATCATGGTGTCGGGCCGCACTTTCCCGGTCGAACTGCGATGGCGGCCGTTCCAGGAAACGCGCGAACGCGGCCTCGCCGAGGCCATGGGCGATGCGGTCGACGAACTCTGGCGCGACCCGCGCCATGCCGGTGACATCCTGGTGTTTTTGCCGGGCGAGCGAGAGATCCGCGAGTCGGCCGACCACCTGCGAAAACACCTTGCGCATCAGCCGCTTTATCGCAGTGCTGAAGTGTTGCCGCTGTTCGCGCGTCTCGGCCAGGCCGATCAAGAACGCATCTTCCAGACGCATGGCGGGCGGCGCATCGTGTTGGCCACCAACGTTGCCGAAACCTCGCTCACGGTTCCCGGCATCTGCTATGTCATCGACGCCGGAACGGCGCGCGTCAAGCGCTACAGTTTTCGCAGCAAGGTCGAGCAGTTGCTGGTGGAGCCCATAAGTCAAGCCGCGGCCAACCAGCGCGCGGGGCGCTGCGGGCGGGTTGCAGACGGCATCTGCATCCGCCTGTACGACGAGAAGGATTTCGAAAGCCGGCCGCGCTTTACCGATCCCGAGATCCTGCGCTCGTCCCTGGCCGGCGTGATCCTGCGCATGAAGTCGTTGCACCTGGGCGACGTGGCGCGCTTTCCGTTCCTGGAGGCGCCATCGGGCCGCGCCATTGCCGACGGTTATCAATTGCTCAGCGAGCTGGGTGCGGTCGATGAGGCCAACGAGCTGACCGACATCGGCCGCCAACTGGCGCGCCTGCCGCTCGATCCACGGGTCGGCCGCATGATCCTGGAGGCGCACACGCGCGACGCTCTCGACGAGCTGCTGATCATCGCCAGCGCCCTCAGCGTGCAGGACGTGCGTGATCGGCCGCTCGAAGCGCAGACGCAGGCCGATCAGGCCCATGCCAAATTCGACGATGAGAAGAGCGAATTCAGCGGCTATCTGAGCCTGTGGCATTGGCTTCACTCCGCGCGTGGAGGACACGGGGAGCACACGCCGGGGAGTGCGGGCGTACACAAGCTGTCGCATCGACAGTACGAGCAGTTGCTGCGGCAAAACTTCATCAACGTTCGCCGCGTGCGTGAATGGCGCGACATCCATGCGCAATTGCTGACGGTGGTCGGCGAGCACCAATGGAAGATCAACAAGCAGCCGGCCAGCTACGAGCGCCTGCACCTGTCGTTGCTCGCCGGTCTTCTCGGCAACATCGGCTGGAAAATCGAAGAGGGTCCATCGACAGCCACCGCGGCGCCGGCGCGGGGCGGTGCACCAGCGCCTTATCTCGGGGCACGCGGCGTCAAGTTCTATCCCCATCCCGGCGCGCATCTGAAGAAGAAGCCAGGACGCTGGATCGTCGCCGCCGAACTGGTGGAGACAACGCGTCTGTACGGCCGTGGCATCGCTCAGATCGAGCCACAGTGGCTGGAGCAATTGGCGGGCCACTTGCTGAAGAAGCAGTTGCTCGAGCCACATTGGGAAAAGAAGGGCGCCCAGGTGACGGCGCTCGAGCGCGCCACCTTGTACGGGCTGGTCGTCTACAGCGGCCGCCGGGTCGACTTTTCACGCGTCGATCCGGTCGCCGCACGTGACATCTTCATCCGCGAGGCGCTGGTTGGCGGTGCCTGGGAAAGCCGGCATCCCTTCCTTGCAGAGAACCACAAGCTGGTCAAGGAAGTCGAAGGTCTGGAGCACAAGGCCAGACGCCAGGATGTGCTGGTCGACGAAGCGCTGATCTTCGCCTTCTACGACGCCCAATTGGCACCGGGCATCACCAGCGGCGCCGCGTTCGAGAGCTGGTATGCGCAAGCGTCGCGTGCGCAGCCGCGTCTGTTGTGGCTGTCGCGTGATGAACTGATGCGCCACCAGGCCGCCGGCATCACGACCGATGCATTCCCGCCCACCCTGCGCCTTGGTGGCGTCGACTGCGCGGCGAGTTACTTGCACGAGCCTGGCGATGCCCGCGATGGCCTCACGGTGAGCGTGCCACTCTTCGTGCTCAATCAGGTGAGCGAGCCGCGCTGCGAATGGTTGGTCGTCGGCATGCTCAAGGACAAGATCCAGGCACTTTTGAAAAGCCTGCCGCAGAAGCCGCGTGCCCGGCTCGTACCACTGCCCGAGAGCGCCGCGAGGATGAGCGAGACGCTGAGCGAGCCTGCGCACTTTGGCGTCGGCTCACTGGTCGACGTGTTGCTTTTGCAGGTGCGGGTGGTCACCGGGCTCGACGTCAAGCGTGCCGACTTCAAGGTCGACACGCTTCCGGCGCATCTGTTCATGCATCTGCGGGTGATCGACGAGCATGGAAGGCAGTTGGGAAGCGGTCGCAACCTCGGCGCGCTGCAGGCTGAATTCGGCACGCAGGCGCGTGGCGCGTTCCAGGCGCTGGCGCAGTTGCGCGTTCGGGCGGTGGAACCGAAGACGACGGTCTCGGTGCGGGGCGGCGATCACCCCGGCCGCACCGGCGACGAATCCACTGTTGCGCATGGTCCGTCGCGCCTCGAAGCGCCCGAGGACCTTGGCCCGCCGCTGCAGGCAGCAGGCGTGCGCTATACCGACTGGAGCTTTGGCGAACTGCCCGAATTGATGGAGGTGCGCCGCGGCAGCCAGTCGTTGATTGGCTTTCCGGCGCTGGTCGATGACGGCAACCCTGCGGGAGTGACCATCGAAGTCTTCGACGAACCGCTGATGGCAGAGCGCCAGCACCACGCCGGCCTCCGGCGCCTGGTGGCATTGCAGCTGAAGGACACCATCAAGTATCTAGGAAAGAACCTGCCGGAGCCGACAAAAATGGGCATCGCCTACCTGCAGGTCACAGGCGCCGGAAGCAGTGCCCGTGTGGCCGGTGGCGGCGCCGAGCAATTGGCGTCGCAGATCATCGACGTGGCGCTCGATCGCGCATTCCTGCAGGCGCCATTGCCAACAGATGCGGTTGCATTCAAGCAGCGTCTGGACCAGGGACGCGGCCGGTTGACGCTGGTCGCCGGAGAGGTGGCGCGCCTGGCCAGCGCCATCTTGGCGGACTATGCCGTCGCTGCGCGAAAGCTCAAGGAAGCCAGACCACACCCTGAGGCCATGCAAGACATGACGGCGCAG
>JBDSYU010000131.1:0-9287 GCA_039925525.1 Variovorax sp. | reverse complement strand
GTGCCCACCGCGCTCGAGCAGGGCATCAACCTGGAAGCCACGGTCTGGTTTGCCATCGTCGGGCCCGCCGGCCTGCCGCGGCCTATCGTCGATCGCCTGAACAAGGAAATCAACGCCTACACCAGCTCTGCCGATGGTCGCGCCAAGCTGGCGCAATTCGGCATGGTCGAGACCAGCGGCGGCCCCGACAAGCTCGGCACGCTGATGGACTCCGAAGCCGCCAAGTGGAAGCAGGTGGTCGAGGCGGCCAAGGTTTCATTGGACTGAGCAGAAGGTGCAAATAAATCTACTGCCCGCGCCCGATGCATCTGCGCTCATCGCCGTACCTCAGTACGGCTCCGGTCCTCGCCGCAACCTCGGGCCGCTCGCTGCGATTTCTTCGCACCTTCTGAGTTCGCCGACCCACCGACGTTTTACCGAGGATTTCTCATGACTGCCGCATCAAGTCGACCGCTCCTGTTCGACTCCCACGCTCATCTGGTGGCTGACGACCAGACGGCCTACCCGCGCAATCCGATGAATCGAGCCAAAGACGCGCCCTACCGCGCACCGGGTGTCATTGGCAAGCCAGGTGGCAAGCATGGCCCCAATCCGATCAACGAAGTGCCGGACGTGACGCGGATGCTGGGTTGGATGAAAGACGAGAACGTCGCCGGTGCCGTGGCCGTTCAAAAGCGGATGATCTATCGCTACGACAACAGCTACATCCTCGACTCATCGGATCGCCATCCCGAGGTCTTCTCGGCCGTTGTCATCCTGGACGCCGAAGACACAGGCACACCGACGTTGGTGCAACGCTTCATTTGCGAGAACTCACTGGCCGGCGTGCGCCTGTTCGGCGGCCGCGAGGCGAACGGCGACATGCCCTGGCTCAATTCGCTCCAGGCGCAAAAGACATGGGAAGTGGCAAACGAGGCCGGGCTGGTGATGGACCTCGAAGTGCTCGCCCACGGCGGCGGCGGGCCTTCGATCCCGACGTTGATCGAGCTCGCACGCAAATACCCGCGCGTGCGCCTGGTGCTCGACCATCTGCTCGAACCCGAGATGACTGAAGGCGCGGACTTCGGGTTGGACGCGCGCTACGAAACGCTGGCCGCGGAAAGAAACGTGTTCTTCAAGTTCACTTCGATCAACCTGGACATCTGCCGCGAGGCCGACATCCCGAGCGGTCAAGTGCTGCGCAAAGCGGTCGACATGTATGGCGCCGATCGCATCATGTGGGGCTCCGACATCGGCACCTCGTCGGGCACCTACAAGGACATGGTGCAACGCATGCTCGACGTCGCCGTGGTGCTGTCCCCCGCGGAACGCGCGGCGGTGCTGCACGACACCGGCAAGCGGGTGTTCGTCAAGGGCGGGGCCACGGCCTGACGCAAAACGCCTTGGATGACTTCGTCACTCTGGACGCAGCCGGCATGGAGACGCAGACGGCTTATCGCCTCCTCTGCGGCATCGTGGTACCGCGCCCGATCGCCTGGATCACAAGCATCGACGCGGATGGGCTGGTCAACGCAGCGCCGTTCAGCTCGTACAACTATGTCGCACACAGCCCACCAATGCTGGCCGTCAACATCGGCTCGCGCAACGGTGCGCTGAAGGACACCGCGCGCAACATAGAGCGCGGCGGCGAGTTCGTGGTGAATGTAGCGACAGAGGACAACATGGAACTGATGCACCGGACATCGGCCGAGTTTCCCGCGCATGTGAGTGAAGTGGATCGGCTCGGCATTGCGTTGCTCGCCAGCCAGACCGTGAAGCCGCCCCGGATCGCCCTTTCCCCGGTGCAAATGGAATGTCGGTTGAACCGGCGCGTCAAGCTTGGTCGCCTGAACACGCTCTACATCGGCGAGGTCGTTGCATTCCACATCCGCGCCGACGTGTATGACGGCAAGTATGTCGAAAGCGCGAAGATGCGCCCGGTCGCCCGCCTGGGTGGCCCCTATTACACGGCTTTGGGTGAAATATTCACACGGCCGATCCTGCAAGCGCCCCCCGAGGCCATAGTGCCAGAAAGCACTTGAAATGACTGTCAAGCGAATCCTGCAGGCACAGCCAAGCCGCTACCAGATCGGCACCTTCATCAAGACAGCTTCTGCGCACATCGTCGAGATTCTGGGCACGACATCGCTCGACTTTGCCGTGATCGACGCCGAACACGCGCCGCTGGATCGCGCCATGCTCGACCTCATGGTGATGGCTGGGCGCGCTGCTGGATTGCCTCTGCTGGTGCGTATCCCCGACCGCGCGGCGCACACCATCCTATCGGTACTGGACATGGGGGCCGGAGGATTGTTGGTGCCTCATGTCGATACTGTAGACGACGCGCGTGCCGTCGTCTCGCATGCCCGGTTTTGTGGTGGCGATCGCGGCTTCTCAGGCTCACCGCGCTTTGCCGGCTATGGCAATCTCGGCATGAAAGATGCCCTGCGAATCGGCGACGAGGCGCTGGTCGTTTGTCAGATCGAGAGTCCGCTGGCGGTACAAAACGCAAAGCAGATCGCCGCCCTGCCCGGCGTCGCCGGTCTCTTTGTCGGACGCGCCGACCTCGCGTTGGCAATGGGCCTGGATGATTCCAAGCATCCCGATGTGACGGTGGCGACCGAACGAACCATCGAGACTGCGCTTCAGGCCGGCAAGCTCGCCGGTGTCTTCACCAGCAACGTGGCCGAGCGCGATCAATTTGCAGCGAAGGGCGCCAACTGGTTTGTCTGCGGCTCCGACCAGGCGTTGCTACGCCAAGGCGCCAGCACGCTGGCACACCCTGAAGCTTGAAAGCGGCCGACAATTTTTCAATTCCAACCGAATGCTCCGATGACCACCCAAGCCACCGCAACGACTGCCGCCGACCATTCGACCGACCCTGCGCAACAAAGCGGATCAGGTGCATCGACATGGATCACCCGCGGCGCCAACTTCGTCGTCGCAGTGTCGAGCGTCGAGGCCGGGGTGCAGCTTCAACGAAGCGCAAATCCCGATGAATACATGGTGTACCTGTTGGGCACCGGCGCGACCATTCAAGCGGGCGACGCGCAAATCATTGCCGCGGCCGACTCGCTGACCATCGTTCCGTCAGGCGCGAGCAGCGTGACCGCGCGCGACGCAGGGCAGATCGTGCGGGTGTTTTCCAATGCCGCCATCGACTTGCTGGCGCTTGCAATCAATGCGCAGACTTATGCCGCAGGAGCCCCCGAGGTTGCGCCCCTTGTCGCCTGGCCCGACCCGCCGGGCGGCTTCAAGCTGCGCAACTATCTGCTGTCCGAGCACATCAAGCCCGACACCAACATGCGGATCTTCCGCAGCAGCAACCTGATGCTCAACATCATGACGCCACGCATGACGGCACGCGACGTGCACAAGCTCAGCCCGCATTCACATACAGACTTCGAACAAGGCTCGCTGGCCTTGCAAGGCGACTGGGTGCACCACCTGCGCCATCCCTGGACGGCAGACATGACGACATGGAAAGACGACGAGCACATCGAACTGGGCAGTCCGTCGTTGCTGGTGGTTCCGCCCAAAGTGATTCACACCAGTCGCAACGCCAACAACGATGGTTCGCGTCTGGTCGACATCTTTGCGCCGCCGCGGCTCGATTTTTCAAGCAAGCCGGGCATGGTCTGCAACGCCGACGAGTACCCGATGCCGACAACGGCTGCAACGGCAACATTCTGAGAGCGGAGCCAGCCCGACGCCGGTCAGGGCGGCGTCGAGCGAGTGGAAGTGCGCGGCGTGCGCGCGTTTCGCATGCGACGGGGCGACGGGCGTTCGCCTGTGGCTACGTCGATGCCCGCCTGGTCAGACGTCGTTGCCAAGCGGGCAGAAATTTCCTGCGTCGCTGATTTCAGCCGCGGAAGATATTGTTTGATCGCCGCCTCCGGCGACATGGTCGAAGAAAACCAGGTCAGGCCCAGTGTGGCGACTGCCTGTTCGCCTTCGAGAATTGGCAATGCCAGCGTGTTCGAGACAGGCCGCACCAACGGACTGCGCAGCGCATAGCCGCGGCCGCGGATTTCATCCAACACCGCATCAAGCTCCTTCGCATTCCGCGCCGGCGCATCCTCGGGCTCGTTCGATTGCGCCAACTGCTGAACGATGATTTTTCGTTCCGCTTCGGAACAAAAGGCCAGGTAGGCCCGTCCCAGCGCACGGCTCGCCATCGAAAGTCGCATGTTGAGGCTGGAATGCAGCAGCGACAGCGGCGAGCGCGCAATCGTGCTGTAGCGAATCACCACCGCATCCCGCTCCGGAACCGCAAGTGCGACGGGCCACTTGAAGTCTCGCGTGAGCGCATCCATCACTGCCGAGGCGGCCTCGATGATGCGCGGCTCTCCGTGATAGCCGCACGAGAGCGACTGCACGACGGAGGTTAGATAGTAGGCGCCGTATTGCGGGGCACGCTTGACCAGACCCTTGGCGATCAGCGTCTCCAACAGCCGGATCAACGACGGCTTGGGCAGCCCGGTTTGCCGATGCAGCATGTCCAAGGTCGAAACCGATTGACGGTTCAGGCACTGGAGCAATTCCAGCGCCCTTTCGACTGCGCGCACAGGAGGGAAAGAGGCCATGGCCGGATTGTCCGGTCGCGCGACATGAATGGCGTTTGGTGGGCGGTCCAGGTTTCGAACCTGGGACCCCAGCAGTGTGAATGCTGTGCTCTACCCCTGAGCTAACCGCCCCGAACGCTCCGACCAACGTCGGGCGTCGCGCAAGATCACCGACGCAAACTTTCCTTGCTTTCGGAGGCCGTTGCCGCAACCAAAAATTATGCCACAGCACTGCCTGTTAACTGCCGGTAAACCGTGCGGCCCGCACTGCTGGCGTCGATCTGCAGCAGCACTGTTTCATGAGCAACGCACTCGGCAGGCCCGGCAAGCAGCACCGGCAAGGTGAAGGCGCGCAAATCGATCAGCACGGCGGCACCGATTTCATCATCATCGCTGGCGCCGTCTATCAGCAGCGCATTCTGACCACGCGTGAGCCGGATATAGACGTCGGCGAGCAATTCGGCGTCGCGCAGCGCGCCGTGCAGGGTTCGATTCGAGTTGTCGACTTCGAGCCGATCGCACAGCGCATCGAGCGAGTTGCGCTTGCCGGGATACATCGATTTGGCGAGTGCCAGCGTGTCGGTGACGACGCCGGCAAAGCCTGCGAGCGGCGGATGACCGGCCAGCGCCAGCTCCATGTCGAGAAAGCCGACGTCGAACGCGGCGTTGTGGATGATCAGCTCGGCGCCCGAAAGATAGTCGACGACCTCCTTGGCGACCTCGGTGAACTTCGGTTTGTCGCGCAGAAACTCGTTGCTGATGCCATGGACCTTGAGCGCGTCTTCGTGACTGTCTCGGCCCGGGTTCACATAGAAATGCAGGTTGCGCCCGGTCAGCTTTCGGTTGTGCAATTCGACACAGCCGATCTCGATGACGCGGTCGCCGTTTTCGGCGGACAGGCCTGTGGTCTCAGTGTCCAGAACGATCTGCCGCGTCATCAGTGATTCTCTTTGGCGTGGTTGATCGAGTAACGCGGAATCTCGACTGTGACATCTTCCTGCGCCAGGATGGCTTGGCAGCTGAGGCGCGATTGAGGCTCCAGGCCCCAGGCGCGGTCGAGCAGGTCTTCCTCCTCCTCGTCGGCTTCGCCGAGCGACCCATAGCCTTGACGCACGATAACGTGGCACGTAGTGCAGGCACGGCTCATCTCGCAGGCATGCTCGATGTTGACGTGGTTCTCCAAAAGAGCCTCGCAGATCGACGTGCCGGCCGGCGCCGTGACTTCGGCGCCATTGGGGCAGTATTCGACGTGAGGAAGAATCTTGATAGTCGGCATGGTGTTGGGCGCAACTAGATCGAGTCGATCTGCCGACCAGACAACGCTCTGGCGATGCCGCGGTTCATGCGCTGCGCGGCAAAGGCTTCGGTGGCTTCGACGAGTGCTTCGGTCGCTGCTTCAACCGTTGGCGTGTCGGCGTCGACTTCGGCCCGCGTCGTGCGCAACCGTTGCATCGCAGCATCGACACTCTTGCGCTCATCCGCCTCCAGCAGGTCGCCGTCGGCGTTCAGCGCACTTTGCGTGGCCAGGAGCAAGCGATCGGCGTCGACGCGGGCTTCGGCCAGGGCACGCGCCTTGACGTCCTGGCTGGCGGTCGAAAAGCTCTGCTGCAGCATGGCCGCGATCTCATCGTCCGACAAGCCGAAGGAGGGTTTGACGGCGACGCTCGCCTCGACACCAGTCGACTGCTCCTTGGCCGCCACGCTCAGCAGGCCGTCGGCATCGACCGTGAAAGTGACGCGGATGCGCGCCGCGCCAGCGACCATCGGCGGGATGCCGCGCAGCGTGAAGCGCGCCAGGCTGCGGCAATCGGCGACCAGATCACGCTCGCCCTGCACCACATGCAAAGCCAACGCCGTCTGTCCGTCCTGATAGGTGGTGAAGTCCTGGCCCATGCCGTCGGAATGGTCTGGTTGCGCGACACGATGCGCTCGACCAGACCACCCATGGTTTCGATACCCAGTGACAACGGGATCACATCGAGCAGCAGCAGATCGTCGGCGCTGCCGTTGCCGGCGAGCTGGTTGGCCTGTATCGCCGCGCCGAGAGCAACGACCTGGTCGGGGTCGAGGTTGACCAGAGGCTCCTGCCCGAAGCAAGCGGCAATGGCAGAGCGAATCCGTGGCATCCGCGTGGCGCCGCCGACCAACACCACGCCTTTGACCTCAGCCGGCGTGAGTCGAGCATCGCGCAACGCATTCTGTACCGCAACCATCGAGCGCATCGTCAGCGCCTCGGTCAGCTGTTCAAACTGGGTACGCGTCACTTCGAGCTGCCTGGTTTCGCCATTCAGCGTGACCGCGAACATCGCTTTGTCAGCCGACGAAAGCGCTTCCTTCGTCGCACGAGCCGCGTTTGCCAGCGCCGCCTTGTCGACATCACTCGCCACGACCGCTTCCATCTGCGTCAGGAGCCATTGACCGAACGCACGGTCATAGTCATCCCCGCCCAGGGCCGAGTCGCCGCCCGTGGCGACGACTTCGAAGACCCCCTTGGCCAAGCGCAGCACGGAAATGTCGAAGGTACCGCCACCCAGGTCATAGACGGCGTAGATACCTTCGCTGGCGTTGTCCAGGCCATAGGCGATGGCGGCGGCGGTCGGCTCACTGATGAGCCGCAACACGTGGATGCCGGCCAGATGCGCCGCTGCCTTGGTCGCCTGGCGTTGCCCTTCGTCGAAGTAAGCAGGCACCGTGATGACGGCACCGTACAACGTGTCGTCGAAACTGTCTTCGGCGCGCTGGCGCAAGGCTGCCAGAATTTCGGCGCTGATCTCGACCGGCGACTTGTCGCCCGCAGCGGTCTTCACGATGACCATTCCGGGCGCCGTTGGCGCATCCGAAGGGCTGACGGTGTTGGCCTGATCTGAAGCTGCGACCAGTCGATACGGCAGCGCCTCTCGGCCGTCGATGTCGGCCAGCCCGCGGCCCATCAATCGTTTGACCGACGTGATGATATTGGACGGATCGGCGGCGCTCGCGGCCAGCGCATCGAAACCGATCTGACGGCGCGTTCCATCCACGTAACGGACCGCCGAAGGCAGCAAGACGCGGCCTTGCGCGTCGGGCAGACATTCGGCCACGCCGTTGCGCACCGCCGCCACTAGCGAATTCGTGGTGCCAAGGTCAATGCCTACGGCGATCCGACGCTGGTGTGGATCGGGGGCGTGCCCCGGTTCGGAAATTTGCAGCAATGCCATCGGGCTATTGTCCCAGCGCAGGCGCCTTGGCTTCGACGTCGGCGGCAAAGCGCTCGATGAACATCAAGGCTCTGACCTGCTCCGCGGCAGCCGGCGCATCACTCTGTCTGTCCAGCAACTGCTCAAGTGACGCCAGCGCTTGGTCGCGCGCGGCGCCGACTTCAGTGCGCAGGGTCTTGAGCGCTTTTGCGCCGCTCGCAACGTCGGCGTCTGCCTCGTCGATTTCGTCGAGTGCCTCGCGCCACTGCATCTGCTGCACCAGGAAGTCCGCCGGCATCACCGTGTTGTCTTCGGCGCCGAGCGATACGCCTTTCAACTCGCAAAGATACGCCCCGCGCCGAACCGGATCCTTCAGTCGCTGGTAGGCCTCGTTGACGCGCACCGACCATTGCATGGCCACGCGCTGAGCCGCCGGCCCTTGGGCCGCGAAACGATCCGGATGCGCTTCGCGCTGCAGTTCCTTCCAGCGCACGTCGAGTTGCGAGCGATCCTGCGCAAAGGTCGCGGGCGTAGCAAAGAGCTGGAAATCAGTGTCAGTGATGTTCATTGGCAAAGGGCGTGAGGGGCCGCAGTGGCCCTTACGCCGACCGTCTCCCAAAGGGAGAGGGAGCAATACCGCGAGCGAAGCCTTGGGGGCGAGCTAAATGCGAAAGCTTTCGCCGCAACCGCAGCGGTCGCGTTCGTTGGGATTGGTGAACTTGAAGCCTTCGTTCAACCCTTCGCGCACGAAATCTAGCTGCGTGCCGTCGATATAGGCCAGGCTTTTCGGATCGACCAGTACTTTGACGCCATGGTCTTCGAACACGATGTCCTCGGCCGCGGCCTCGTCCACATACTCCAGCTTGTAGGCCAATCCAGAGCAGCCGGTGGTCTTCACGCCAAGGCGGACGCCGACGCCCCTGCCGCGCTTGCCCAAATAACGCGTCACGTGGCGCGCGGCCGCTTCGGTCAAGGTAACGGCCATGTCAGGCCGCCGTAGCGGCAACAGGCGAGTCCGCGCCCACGCTCGCGCCCATCGAGCCGGCGTGCTTCTTCTTGTAATCATTGACCGCCGCCTTGATGGCGTCTTCAGCCAGGATGGAGCAATGGATCTTCACTGGTGGCAACGCCAACTCCTCGGCGATCTGGGCGTTCTTCAGGGCAGCCGCTTCGTCCAGCGTGCGACCCTTGACCCACTCGGTGACCAGTGACGAAGAAGCAATGGCCGAGCCACAACCATAGGTCTTGAAGCGTGCATCCTCGATGACGCCAGTCACCGGATTTACCTTGATCTGCAACTTCATGACGTCGCCGCACGCCGGCGCGCCCACCATGCCGGTGCCCACAGAGTCGTCGCCCTTCTCGAACGAACCGACGTTGCGCGGGTTTTCGTAATGGTCGATGACCTTCGATGAATATGCCATGGTGATACTCCTTTATGACTTGGGTCGCTGCGCGGCTCAGTGCGCTGACCATTCGATGGTGCTGATGTCGATGCCTTCCTGGTGCATTTCCCACAACGGGCTCAATTCGCGCAGCTTGGCGACGTTGAGCTTGATGGTGGAAA
>JBDSYU010000130.1:0-13739 GCA_039925525.1 Variovorax sp. | reverse complement strand
GCGGCGTGGCCGAAGTATCGGCGGGCGAAGCATTGGCGCCTACTCGACGCGTTCACCCGATCGTCAAGCTCGACTACGGGGTTCGGGCGGTTGCCCACCTGAGTATTGGCGCCGCGACGCTTTCAGTCTTCATTGAACGGCCGCCCTCTCAATATGTGTGGGCCGCGCTGGTCTTCACCACGTTTGTCTGGGCGCATCTGGCCTATCAGGTTTCAAGCCGCGCCCGTGACACAAAGAGGGCGGAACTGCGCAACCTGCTCGGCGACGCTCTGATTGTCGGCGCCTGGTCGGCCATCTGTGGCTTCGACACGTGGCTCACGGTCTGCTTTTTCGTTGCCATTGGCACCGCCAATCTCAGTGTCGGTGGTCTGCGCTTCGCTGTCACCAGTACCGGCGTATTCATTCTCAGCGCGCTCGTTGCCGGATGGGCCACAGGATTCGATTTGCATCTGCAGGCTTCCGCCCTTACGCAGGCGTTGATCACGATCAGCTTGATCCTATTCAACATCGTGTTCGGTCTGCAGTCACACCTGCAGACGCGCAGCGCCATCCGTGCCAATCGGGAGATCAGGGAGCACACTCGCCTGATCGAGCAGCAAAGCCGGGAACTCGAGGAAGCGCGCCAGTCGGCCGAACTGGAGCGGCAAGCCGCCGACGCGGCGCGGCTGCAGGCCGAGGCAGCCAATCGCACTAAGAGCGCCTTCCTCGCAAACATGAGCCACGAGTTGCGCACGCCGCTCAACGCCGTCATTGGCTACACCGAGATGGTGCAGGAGGACCTTGCCGACCACCCGCAGTTCGCCACCGCGAAGAACGACCTGGGCCGTGTCAAGAGTGCCGCGAAGCACCTCCTGGGCCTAATCAACGACGTACTCGACCTGTCAAAGATCGAGGCCGATAAGGTCGAAGTCAGTCTGGAGGACTTCGAGATCGCCGCACTGGTCGACCAGGTTGCGTCGACCTGCGCGCCGCTGGTGCACGTCAACCGCAACAGATTCGAGTTTCATATAGACAGGCGCTTAGGGCGCATCCATTCCGATGCCGGGCGACTGCGCCAGGTGTTGTGCAATCTGGTCTCCAACGCAGCCAAGTTCACCAACGACGGCCGAATCCGACTCGATGTCACGCCGCAGATCGATGCGCGTGGTCGTGCTCTTGTGCAGTTCGACGTGTCCGATACCGGCATCGGGCTCGCGCCTGCGCAGCTCGCACGACTGTTCCAGGCGTTCGTTCAGGCAGAGGCGCACACCGCTCGAAAGTACGGTGGCACCGGTCTGGGCTTGACCATCAGCCGTCATCTGTGCCGACTCCTTGGCGGCGATGTCACGGCCACGAGCGCTGTCGGTCAAGGTAGTTGCTTTCGGGCGACGGTACTTGCCGAGCAGCCGGAGCCGTCGGTCCCGACCGGATCGGCAGCGGTTTGATGACGCGCCGCCCGCCACTTGCCTAGCCCAAACACCGAAACACGGAGTGTTGAACCGAATGGCGAAGATCCTGCTGGTCGAGGACAACGAAATGAACCGGGACATGCTCTCGCGGCGACTCATCCGTCGCGGCTTCGAGGTGGTGATAGCCAGCGATGGCGCCGAAGCACTGGAGGCGGCGGCCCTGGAGCGGCCCGATCTGATCCTTATGGACATGAGTCTGCCGACGTTGGACGGCTGGGAAGCTGCACGCCGCCTAAAGGCCGATGCGACGCTTTGCGGCATCCCCGTCATCGCCTTGACGGCACATGCGATGTCGGGCGACCGCGAACGCGCGATCGAAGCTGGGTGTGATGAGTTTGATACCAAGCCGGTCGAACTCGAGCGCTTGCTGACGAAAATGGACAAGCTGCTTTGATGAGCGCAGTGGCAGCGCTTGCAGCGAAGCCGATGACCGCGCTACAGCGAGACGTCCTCAATGCAGTGCGACCACACGCATAGGGTGCGGCGATGACCGCGCTGGCGCCTCCCGATGATCCGTCTGACCATGCGGCATGCATTAGATGCACCGCCGAGCGCGCCTGCCTGCCTCTCCTGCTCGCGCTGATTGATCGGGCCTGCGAGCGGCATGGCATCGATTCACAAACCGGCCACGACTTGCGCCTGATCGTCGAAGAAGGCTGTGTCAACATCATGGCCCACGCCTATCCAGGCGGTCGCCCCGGGGCGCTGACGCTCCGGGTAAATACTGTTTCACATGGCGGGCGTCCGGCGATCGTGATCTCTTTCGAAGACCAAGGCATTCCATTCGATCCGCTGGCCTTGCCTCGACCGAACCGGGCCGCCGCACTGGATGAGCTGCAGATCGGCGGATTGGGTGTTCATCTCATGCGCGAGCTGTCGGACGCACAGCACTATCTGCGGGATCCGGAGCGCGGTAACGTACTCACGATCACGAAATTCCTGGTGCCGCCTCGGCACGCCTAGAGACCTGCTGGAGCCGCACATGGAAATCACTATTACCGAACACGACACTGTCACGCTGGTGACGATAAGGGGCAGCGTCGACAGCCTGAATGCGGAGCAGTTGACCGCCGCGTGTGCCGAGCCCATCGGGCGCGGCCGGGTCCAGCTGGTCGCCGATTTCGGCGCCGTCACGTATACCAGCAGCGCAGGGCTTCGCTCGCTGTTGGCGACGGTGAAGGACTGTCGCCGCGAAGGTGGTGACTTGCGTATCGCAGCGCTGCAGCCCCAGGTCGAGCGCGTGCTCTCCATCTCGGGCTTCACGAGCATCCTGAAAATCTTTCCGGATCGGGAGAGTGCCGTGGAAAGCTTCGAACAGGTCGCCTGATGGCTGCGGCAACGCCTCGGCCGGCAGTTTCTCTGGTCATCGGATCCGGCAGCGTCAAGTGCGCTGCCGCAATAGGCGTCGTCAAGGCATTGACCGATGCCGGCATCGGCATCGATCGCCTTGTCGGCTGCAGTGCCGGCGCGATGTTCGCCGCCATGATCGCCCTTGGCCACGGCACGGCGCAGGCCAAGGACATCACCATCCGCACCTGGACCAAGGACCTTACATCGCGCGCCAACCCGATGGGTTACCTGCGCCTGCTTGCGCCCAAACTTCTTGGATTCCGCGCTGACAACTTCGCGCTGCGCGACGACCGGGCGATGGTCGAACGCCTGCGCGCGGTGTTCGGTGACAAGCGCTTCGAAGACACCGCCCTTCCCCTGTACATCACCGCCACCGACTTCGCCACAGGTGAACTGGTCGAGCTCAACAGCGGCAGCATCGTCGAGGCAATTCGGGCCAGTCTTTCGTTGCCGCTCGCGTTCGCGCCGGTTCGTGTCGGCGACCGCCTGCTCGTCGACGGCTACTTGGCAGATCCGCTGCCGCTCAGCGTGGCCATGAAGCACGGCGCGCGCGTCATCGTCGGCGTCGGCTTTGAGAGCCCCTACCAGGAAAACGTGCGTAGTGCCGGGCGCTTCGCCTTCCAGCTGAGCGCGATCCTGGCCAACAACCTGCTCCGGTCGAAGCTGGCGTTCCACAACATTGCGCACCACTCCGAAGTGATCATGATCCTGCCGGAGTTCAAGCAGCGGATTCGCCTGTTCGACACCGCCAAGGTGCCCTACATCATCGACGAAGGCGAACAGGCCACGCTGCAGCAGTTGCCCTACCTGCGGGAGTTGCTGGCTGCGGAAGGTCGGCAGTCCGATCTGGTTGCCGCCTGAGGCGCAATGTCCAGCGAGGAGGGCCTTGCCCGACCCCGAGGCCGCCGGAAGGTCGCTTTGGTGATCGGCTCGGGAGCTTTGAAAAGCGTGGCGGCCTTTGGCGTGGTCAAGGTGCTGCAACGCGAGCAGATCGATATCGACATGGTGGTTGGCTGCAGCTGTGGCGCCTTCTGCGCGGCTTGGCTGGCTCGTGGTGGCAGTGACGCGGACAACGCCGCCAGGTTGCTGGCGCAGGAATGGACCGGTTCCTTCAACCGGGTCAACTACCGGACGATCCTGGGCGCATTCTTTCCACGATTGCTGCGTTTTTCAGAGATGGCGAGCATCCATGACGATCGCGCCATCAACGATGGCATATATCGCTTCGCCGGCGATGCGCGCATCGAGTCGCAACGCATCCCTCTCTTCCTGGTCGCTACCGACCTCGTCAGCGGTGAAAAAGTGGTGTTGTCCGGTGGACGGCTGGCCGACGCTCTTCGTGCCACCATCGCCCTGCCGTTGATCCTGCCGCCGTGGCCGGTGGCCGGCCGCCTGCTGGTCGATGGCGCGGTGTCGAACCCGCTTCCTGTCGATGTCGCGATCCAGGAGGGGGCCGACCTGATCCTGGCGGTGGGATTCGAGAACGCGCTGGCGCCGCGGTTCGACTCGGCGCTCAATCTCGTGACGCAGCTTCAGTCGATGATGATGAACCACCTTGTGCGCGCCCAGTTTGCCTTCCACAACCTCTCGCACCATGCCGAGGTACTGCCCATCATTCCCGAGTTCGACAAGCCGATCGGGCTAAAGGACGTGCACCTGATCCCGGATCTCGTGCGCTGCGGCGAGGCGGCGGCCGAACTGCAAATGCCTTACCTGCGACGCCTTCTCGCGGCGACGGTTGCGCCATGAACAGGCACTGCCATTGAACGCCGATCCCGCTGTTCGCACCGAACCGGTCATGCGCCTGTTGGTGGTCGACGACCTCGAGATGAATCGCGATCTGCTCCTTCGCCGCGTGCGTCGCCTCGGCCACGAAGCGGAAGCCGCGGTAAATGGCCGCGATGCGCTCGACAAGATGCGCGCGTCGCCCTGGGACCTGGTCCTGCTCGACATCACGATGCCCGAGATGGACGGCTACGAGACGCTGCGTCGGATCAAGGCCGACCCGCTACTGGCGCACACGCCAGTCATCATGGTTTCGGCTATCGACGAGACGGAAAGCGTCGTGCGCTGCCTTGAGCTCGGCGCCGACGACTACCTGCCCAAACCGTTCAACCCCGCCATCCTCAGAGCGCGTATCGAGTCGTCCCTGACGAAGAAACGCTTCGCCGACCAGAAGCGCTTGCTGTTGCAGTCACTGTCCAGGGAGATGGATATCGGCCAGCGCATCCAGCAAGGCTTTCTGCCCGACGCCATGCCGCTCCTCGACGGCTGGGATCTTGCCGGTCGTTGCACGCCGGCACGTCGCGTTTCGGGCGATTTCTACGATGCCTTCGTGCTGTCGAGCGGACGACTCGCGGTGGCGGTGGCCGATGTCTGCGACAAGGGCGTCGGCGCCGCGCTCTACATGGCACTGTTCCGAACCTTGCTGCGAGCGATGTCCTGCCATGCGCCCGCGACGGAGCATCCTGGCGAAACCCTGTCGCGAAGTGTCGCCTTCACCAACGACTACATCGCCACCGTGCACGGCCGAGACAGCATGTTTGCGACCGTGTTTTTCGCCATCATCGACCCCGTGAGCGGCCACGTCGACTACGTCAATGCCGGCCATGACCCACCCTTCATCAGCCATCATGCCGGCGGGCCCGCGGAGCGGCTCGAGCCCTCGGGCCCGGCGGTCGGAATGTGGGCGGGCAACCGGTGCCCCGTGCACGAAGCGACGCTGGCCCCCGGTGACACGCTCTTCGCCTACACAGACGGTGTCACCGAAGCTCTCGGTCCGACGGGGGGATACGGCGAAGCGGCGCTGCTTGAGGTGCTGCAAGGTCATTCGGGCGACGCTTCAGGGCTGCTGCGTTCCTTGCATGCCCGGCTGGCGGAGCATGTCGGTGGCTTCGCTCAGCACGACGACATCACCATGGTCTGCGTCAGACGCAGCGCCACCTGATGCGTCCTGCTTCTCGACGCGCGCTCTCGACTGACTTGCAGTCAAGGGCGATGGCAGCGGCGCTTGCGCCGGCACTGTCAGGCGGAACGCGGCTCCGCGCCCGACCTCGCTGCGTGCGTCGATGCGGCCGCCCAGCATCTCGGTGAGGCCGCGGCTGATGGCCAGGCCCATACCCGTTCCGCTGTACAGGCGGGTGGTGGCGGTATCGGCCTGGAAGAAGGGCGTGAACAATCGATCAAGCTGATCGCTCGACATGCCGATGCCGGTGTCGGTGATCTCGAAGACAAGGTTTTCAACCCCTTCTTCGCGGATGCGCACCACGCTCAGGCCGACTTCACCGCGGCTTGTGAA
Source organism: Variovorax sp. (assembly GCA_039925525.1). Taxonomy (GTDB): domain Bacteria; phylum Pseudomonadota; class Gammaproteobacteria; order Burkholderiales; family Burkholderiaceae_C; genus Variovorax. The sequence continues at coordinate 7,643 of JBDSYU010000130.1, read as the reverse complement.
TTTGGCGGCGTTGGAGAGAAGGTTGAGCAGCACCTGGCGCAACCGGGCGGCATCGCTGGACATGACGCCGAGCGGCTCCTGCAGGCGCAGCACTAACCGGTTGGCGTTCTTGTCCAGGAGCGGCCGCATCGTCGAGACGACGTCTTGGATCAGTAGGCCCACGTCGAACATGTCGACATGTGGCTCGACCTTGCCCGCTTCGATCTTCGACAGGTCGAGCACGTCGTTGATCAGCCCGAGCAGGTGCTTGCCGGACGTGTGGATTCTTTGCAGATCGGCGCGTTGCTCGGCGTTGCTCACGTCTTCCTGGAGCAATTCGGCGTAACCGATGATGGCGTTCAGCGGCGTGCGCAGCTCGTGGCTCATGTTGGCCAGGAACGCACTCTTGGCCTGGTTCGCCGCCTCCGCCAACTCCAGCGCGTGCTCGACGCGCTTGCCCTGTTCCTCCATCCGCGCGTTAATGGCGCGAAGCTCGCGCTGCGCATGAACCAGACGTTTGGCCTCGATGTGCGTTCGCAAGCTGAAGCTCACCGTATAGCCGAGGAAGCTGAGGGCACAGATGAGAGAGGTGACCACGGTCGAGTTGGGGCTGAAGCGGTAGCCGGTGAACGCGCCGACGAACGCTGCGCTCAATGCGCAGACGGCGAAGGCCCGAAGCGCGAAGCGGGCGCCTCCGACGCTCAGGCAGGCCGCGTTGATGCCGGTGACCAGCACCACGCTTGGCCACAAGCTGAAACCGGACAGTGCCGCGAGCGTGCCGGCGAACGCCGAGTCGATGACCAGGTTGCGAAGCTCAGCGCTTCGGCTGTCGAGGCTGTGCGTGCCGATGAAGCGCGCCAGATGCGCCCAGGCCAACCCGTAGAACAGCGCAAGAAGCCAGGCGCTTGCGCTCGCGCCGGTGCTGGCGAAGCTCGACGCCAGCATGATGAGGGTGAACAAATGCGCCGGAATTCGGACGCGATAGCCCAGATCGACAATGGGATGAATACGGCCTCTGCGAGCCCCCTCGTAACCGGATGCCATGGGGTCGGCGAGGCGGGTCGCGTCAGCAGGGATCACGAATGCACGCGCTCTTCTGTGGGGATGAAAGCGAACGGACTTCCAGGCGGATTCAAGGTTGTGGTGCCGCTTGTCGGAATCGAACTGACGACCTACCGCTTACAAGGCGGTTGCTCTACCAACTGAGCTAAAGCGGCGCAGCCTGGATTTTAGTGGCGCGTTTTGCAGCAGGCGCGAACTCGGCGGCGCACATTGCTGCGTGTCGGGGCGGTTTACGCCTTACTTCACCCGCTTGAGCGCAGGCCGCTTGCCTGGACCTGCCGGTGGGCGCGGCGGCGTGTCGTCGGGAGCGTCGGCACCGTCTTCAACGGTGCCGTCGTAGCCCACCCCTGGTGACTCGGCGCTGTCACCGCCGCCATCGCCCTTGACCAGGTGCACCACCTTTTTTGCGCCGCCCCGGTCGCCGGCCTCGCGCAGGCGCGTGGAGGGCGCAGCGGGCGTGTCGTCGCGCCGGCGCACTGGGCCGGCCCTGGATGCGCCGGCTTGCCCGGCCGGACCGGCGGCGTTGACGGCCGGTGCACCGGGAACGGTTTGCGGAAAGGCCATGCCCTGGCCGTTCTCACGCGCATACACGGCCATGACTCGGCCGACCGGCACGCGAATCTCGCGGGCACTGCCGGCAAAGCGCGCCTTGAATTCGATGTACTCGTTACCTATCGTCAGCGCGCTGGTGGCGTCGAAGCTGATGTTGAGGACGATCTCGCCGTTTTTCACGTACTCCCTGGGCACTTGCACGGTGTCATCGACCTGCACGGCGACATAGGGCGTAAAGCCGTTGTCGTTGCACCACTCGTAAAGCGCCCGGATGAAATACGGGCGGGTGGAGGTGGATTCAGAGGCGTTGATCATGACGTCAGAGGCGCACGGGCTTCTCGTACTTATACAAGCTTTCGAGCGACGGCAAAACCCGGGTGACCGGAGTGATCCGCCAAGGCAAGCTTGGACGAACGCGCCAACTTTTTTTATTTCCGCATCACCTTCTCGGACGGCGTCAGCGCCTCGATATACGCCGGCCGCGAAAACGTTCGCTCTGCGTATTTGAGCAGCGGCGCGGCGTTCTTGGACAGGTCAATGCCGTAGTAGTCCAGCCGCCAGAGCAATGGCGCGATGGCCACGTCGAGCATGGAGAAGTTGTCGCCGAGCATGAACTTGTTCTTGAGAAACACCGGCGCCAGTTGCGTCAGCCGATCGCGGATGTGGCCACGCGCCTTCTCCAGCGTCTTCTCGTTGCCCTTGCTGCTGCGATTCTCCAGCGTGGACACATGCACGAACAATTCCTTCTCGAAGTTGAGCAGGAACAAGCGCACCCGGGCCCGATCGACCGGATCGCCCGGCATCAGTTGCGGGTGCGGAAAGCGCTCGTCGATGTACTCGTTGATGATGTTCGACTCGTACAGGATCAAGTCGCGTTCGACCAGAATGGGCACCTGGCCATAGGGGTTCATCACGCCGATGTCTTCCGGCTTGTTGTAGAGGTCGACATCGCGAATCTCGAAATCCATGCCTTTCTCGAACAGCACGAAGCGGCAGCGGTGAGAAAACGGGCAGGTCGTTCCTGAGTACAACACCATCATGGCAAAAGCCTCCTCAAAAGCAAAAAAGAATGGGCCGCATGCGCAGCCCAGTGACTCGAATACGCAGGCTCGCCGCATGGCGAGGCACGCGTGCGATCAGCGCATCAGCGCAGTTTTTTACTAGCGCACTTCTTTCCAGTACGACGCATTGAGGCGCCACACGAAGACCACGGCCAAGGCAAGGAACAGCAGCACCCAGACACCGATTCGGGTGCGCGTGTTCTGCGCCGGTTCGGCCATCCACTGCAGGTAATTGACCAGATCGCCGACCGTTTGGTCGTACCGCAAGGTCGTCATGGCGCCGGGCGTGACCTGCTCCCAGCCCTTGAAAACCTCGGTTTCGTGACCATGCTCTTCCATCTTGGTATAGATCGGCCGACGCTCACCCTGCAGCTGCCAGAGGACATGCGGCATACCTACATTGGGGTAAGCCAGATTGTTCCAACCCGTCGCCTTGGTTTCGTCCCTGTAATAGGTGCGCAAGTAGGTGTAGAGGTAGTCGGCGCCGCTGCCCTTGCTGCTGGCACGCGAGCGCGCGACCAGCGTCAGGTCAGGCGGCACACCGCCGAACCATTCCTTGGCCTGCTTCGGGTCCAGCGCCGACTTCATGGTGTCGCCGACCTTGTCGGTAGCAAACAGCAGGTTGTCCTTGATCTGCTGCTCCGACAGGCCGATGTCCTGCAGCCGGTTGTAGCGCATGAACGCCGCCGCATGACAGTTGAGGCAGTAGTTGACGAACAGCTTGGCGCCGTTTTGCAGGGAGGCGCGATCGTTGGTGCGATTGGGCGCCTTGTCCCAGGCGATGCCGCCGGCCTCGCTGGCGTAAGCGCCAGCCGCAGCCATGAGCAAGCTGCAGGCCGTGATGAAGGTGAGGACGAGTCTCTTCATGATGTTCACAACGCGGCGCGAGTTTCAGTGACCGGCAAAGGTGACGCGGTCGGGGACCGGCTTGAATTTACCAAGACGACTCCACCACGGCATCAACAGGAAGAAGCCGAAGTACACCAACGTGCCGATCTGCGAAACGGTTTGTGCGATGTCCAGCGAGAACGAGCCGATGCCGGCGCTACCCCAGACACCGACAGGCTCGATGCCCAGGTAGCCGAGGACAAGGAAAAAGAACACGAAGACGCCATACACGTATTTGTGCCAACCCGGCCGGTAGCGAATCGAGCGTACCTCGCTGTAATCGAGCCATGGCAGGAAAAACAGGATGATGACCGAACCCCCCATCACCACCACGCCCCAGAACTTGGCATCTTGCGACTTGAGCAGAACCACCGCGACCGCTGCGGCCACCGCAATGGCCACTTTCACGACGAGTGAGAAGCGGCTTTTGACGAACACCCAGACTGCAGCGACGATGAAGAGCAAGGCAAAGACGTTGACCATGTCGTCGGTTGTTGCGCGCAACATCGAATAAAAGGGCGTGAAATACCACACCGGCGCGATGTGGCTGGGTGTCTTCAGCGAATCGGCAGGAATGAAGTTGTTGTACTCCAGGAAATAACCGCCCGCCTCGGGTGCGAAGAAAATGATGGCCGAGAACACGAACAGGAACAGCACCACGCCGAAGATGTCGTGCACCGTGTAGTAGGGATGCGACGGGATGGCGTCGAGCGGATGGCCATCCGGCCCGCGCTTGGCTTTCACCTCGATGCCATCTGGGTTGTTCGAGCCAACCTCGTGCAGAGCGATCAGATGTGCCATCACCAGGCCGAGCAGCACCAGCGGCACGGCGATCACGTGGAAACTGAAAAAGCGATTGAGCGTCGCGTCGCTGACCACATAGTCACCGCGGATCAACAGCGCCAGATCGGGCCCGATGAAGGGAATGGCAGAGAACAAGTTGACGATGACCTGCGCGCCCCAGTAGCTCATCTGGCCCCACGGCAGCAGGTAGCCCATGAAGGCCTCGGCCATCAGGGACAGGAAAATGGCGCAGCCGAAGACCCAGATCAGTTCACGTGGCTTGCGATAGCTGCCATACATCAAGCCGCGGAACATGTGCAGGTAAATGACGATGAAAAACGCCGAGGCGCCCGTCGAATGCATGTAGCGGATGAGCCAACCCCAGGGCACGTCGCGCATGATGTACTCGACCGACGCAAAGGCTGTCGCAGCGTCGGGCTTGTAGTGCATCACCAGGAAGATGCCGGTGACGATCTGGATCACCAGCACCAGCATCGCCAGCGAACCAAAGATGTACCACCAGTTGAAATTCTTCGGCGCGTAGTACTGACCCCACTGGTCGTTCCAGAGTTTCGTCAGCGGGAAGCGGTTGTCGACCCAGTTCAGCAGGCGTTCGCCGGCCGGCGCGTTGGGCGAAATTTGGTTGAAGTCAGCCATGAGATTCGTTCAAGCCTGCTGGTCTTCGCCGATCAGGAGGCGCGTATCGGAGAGGTACATGTGCGGCGGCACCTGCAAATTGTCGGGCGCCGGCTTGTTCTTGAAAACCCGACCCGCGAGGTCGAAGGTCGAGCCATGGCAAGGGCAGAGAAAGCCGCCTTCCCAGTTGTCGGGAAGGGACGGTTGCGGCCCGGTCTGGAACTTGTCGGTCGGCGAGTAGCCAAGATGCGTGCAGATACCGACCACCACCAGGATTTCAGGCTTGCGCGAGCGTGTCTCGTTTTGCGCGTATTTGGGCGTGAATTCGTCCGGATGCCGCAACGATTTCGGATCGGCCAATTCGGGGTCCAGCTTGGGCAGTTCGGCCAACTGCGCCGGCGAGCGCTTCAGGATCCAGACCGGCTTGCCGCGCCATTCCACGGTGAGCTTTTCGTCGACGGCCAGCTTGCTGATGTCGACCTCGACCGGAGCGCCGGCAGCCTTGGCTCGCTCGGAAGGCTCGAACGAACTGACGAAGGGAACGGCAACGGCGACACCGCCAACCACACCCGCGCAGCCCGAGGCGATCAACCAGGTCCGCCTGCCGCTGCTGTCGACGCGAGGCGCGCCGGCGGTGATATCACTCATGAAAGCCTCAAGACAGTCGCAGTGCCAAAAACAACGCGGAATTGTAGCGGAGCGCCCCCCGCGCCCGTGTGCCCAGGGCGAGGCCAAACGGCCCGCGCTGCTGACCGCCAGCCGTGGCGCTCTACACTCGCCCGCTTTCCGACCGATCAACCACAAACAAGGAGCCGGCAATGAGCATGGTGAAGGAATTTCGCGAGTTCGCGATCAAGGGCAACGTCATCGACCTGGCGGTCGCCGTGATCATTGGCGCCGCGTTTGGCAAGATCGTCGACTCCATGGTTGCCGACATCATCATGCCGCTGGTCGGACTGGTGTTCGGCAAGCTGGATTTTTCCAATCTCTATGTGGTGCTGGGCACCGTGCCGGCCGGGGTGCCCAACAATCTCGATGCGCTCAAGAAGGCGGCGGTGCCGGTGCTGGCCTATGGCAACTTCATCACCATCGCCGTCAACTTCTTCATTCTGGCTTTCATCATCTTCATCATGGTGCAGCAGGTGAATCGCCTGCGCAAGAAGGAAGAGAACGCGCCAAAGGAAGTCACGCCGCCGGAAGAAACGCTGCTGCTGCGTGAGATTCGGGACAGTCTGGCGCGGCCGTCGTTGCCGGGGGCTTCAGCGGTTCGCTAGCCTGGACTTCGGGGCCCAGCCGTGACGCTGGCTGGGGTCGACAAGGCCCTTGCCATCCTGATCGCTTCGATCAGGCTCGATGCGTCGGCCACGCCGCGGCCGGCGATGTCGAAGGCTGTGCCGTGGTCGGGGCTGGTGCGCACCAGCGGCAGTCCGAGCGTCACGTTCACGCCCTTGTCGACGCCCAGGTACTTCACGGGGATCAGGCCCTGGTCGTGGTACATGGCAACCACGGCGTCGAACCTGCCGGCGCCGGCCGCATCGGCCACACCGGCGACGCCGGCAATAGCTGAAGGTGCCCGGTTGCGGGCGCGCATGAATACCGTGTCGGGCGCATAGGGGCCGCTCGCATCGATGCCCTCGGCCCGCGCAACGGCAATGGCCGGGGCGATGTGCTGCACCTCCTCGCTGCCGAACAGGCCGCCCTCTCCAGCATGCGGATTGAGCCCGGCGACAGCGATGCGCGGCGTCCGCGCCAGCATCGGCAACAGCGCCCGATGACTGATGCGCAAGGTCTCCAGCACGCTTTCCAACGTGACCGCCTCGATGGCCCGGCGCAGCGCCATGTGGATGCTGACCAACACGACGCGCAATTCATCGTTGGCCAACATCATGCGCACAGGCAGTTCGGAGACAGGGCAGCGCAGATGCGCGGCGGCTTCGGCTTGCAGCAACTCGGTGTGGCCGGGGTACGGGTAACCCGCCGCCGCCAGCGATTCCTTGTGCAAAGGCGCCGTGACCAAGGCGGCGACCTCGCCCGCCAGCGCCGCCCGAGCCGCCCAGACGACGCATTCCGCGGCCGCGCGACCGGCGGCGGCACTGACCTGCCCAAGCTTGATGCCCTGCAGCGGATCGATCACTTGCAGCACCGGCACGCAGCCCGCGGGGGCGGCGACCACTTCGGCGACGCTCTGCACGCGCCGCACCGCCATTTTGGGCCGTTGCGGCATCCCAACCGAGGCCAGGAGCCGACTGGCGCGGCGCAGCGTATCGACGTCGCCGGCCACGAAGCAGCCGCGTGTCAGTTCCGGCGCGTCGCGAAATGCCCGCACGATGACCTCCGGGCCAATGCCAGCCGGGTCGCCCAGGGTGATGACCATCGGCCTCATCTGCATCGCCGGCTCGAACGGCTCACGCGGCGCCGATTTCATGCCGGGTTGTCGATGTCGATGAACACGTGGGCCAGGCCGAGCTGCGCCGCGACATGTCCGGCCACCGCGGGCGCGCCATAACGCTCGGTGGCGTGGTGGCCGCAAGCCAGATAAGCCACGCCCGTCTCGCGCGCATAGTGCGCCTGCGGCTCGGAGATCTCGCCGGTGATGAAGGCTTCGGCGCCGGCTGCGATGGCCGCTTCGAAATATTCCTGCGCGCCACCGGTGCACCAGGCGATGCGTCGGATCGGTCGCCC
>JBDSYU010000129.1:0-23073 GCA_039925525.1 Variovorax sp. | reverse complement strand
CAGCGTCGGTGCCCTGGTGCGCAACGCCGATCTGGCCTGGCATCCCCGGGTGCGGCAAAGCTATCCACTGCTGTCGCAGGCGCTGCTCGCCGGCGCCTCGCCACAGTTGCGCAATATGGCGACGACTGGCGGCAACCTGCTGCAACGCACGCGCTGCTACTACTTCTACGACACCGCGACGGCTTGCAACAAGCGCCAGCCTGGCAGCGGTTGCCCGGCGACCCTCGGCGTCAACCGCATCCATGCCATCCTGGGAGCCAGCGACCAATGCGTCGCCGTGCATCCTTCGGACATGTGTGTCGCGCTGGCGGCGCTGGAGGCGACGGTTTGCGTCGAGGGCCCGCGCGGGCGTCGGCGCATTGCCATGGCCGATTTCCATCGGCTGCCTGAAGGCGAGCCCGAGCGCGACACGACGCTGGCGGCGGACGAACTGATCTGCACCGTCGAACTGCCGGCCAACGGCTTCGCCGCGCACAGCGCCTACGTGAAAGTGCGCGACCGCCGCTCCTATGCGTTTGCCCTGGTATCGGTCGCGTGTGCGCTCGACATCACCGATGAGCGTATTGGTGTTGCCCGCATTGCCCTCGGCGGTGTCGCGCACAAGCCCTGGCGCAAGGTCGAAGCCGAGGCGCTGCTGGTGGGTCAGCCGGCACGGCGGGAATTCTTCGAGGCGGCCGCCGATGTGTTGCTGGCAGGCGCCCAGCCGCTCAAGCACAACGGCTTCAAGGTCGAACTGGCGCGCCGCACGATCGTTCGCGCCTTGCATCAGGCGGCCGGTGTCGGCGAGGAGGCTTTGCCATGAACGCGCGCAGTCTGCATCACAGCCCGATCTTTGGCGCGCCGTTGCCTCGCGTCGATGGTCCAGCCAAGGTGACTGGCGCTGCCCGCTACGCGGCCGAGCATCCGGCCGATGGCCTGCTTTACGGCGTGGTGGTGTCCAGCCCGATCGCGCGCGGACGTATCGCCGCCATCGACCCGGCGCGCGCGTTGGCGGTGGCTGGCGTCATCGACGTGCTGACGCATCGCAACCGTCCGCCCATGGCCGCCTTCGACTTGCTGCACAAGGACATGGACGCGCCGGCCGGTGCGCCGTTTCGCCCGCTCTATGACGATCGCATCCTGTCCGGCGCGCAACCCGTGGCGCTGGTCGTTGCGGTGAGCGTCGAAGCAGCGACGCACGCGGCCAGCCTGCTCGAGGTCGAATACTGTGCGGACGACGGCCCGCTGCGCAGCGACATGCACGCACTGGAGGGCAGCGCGCGCAAGCCGAGCCGGCTCAAGTTCGGCTACGAGCCGCCGGGCAGGCCGATTGGCGACCCCGACGCCGCGTACGCCCAGGCGCCGCACAAGGTCGACGTGCGCTACCACTCACCGGCCGAGTTCCACAACCCGATGGAGCCGCATGCCACCACGGCGATCTGGGATGGGCCGGGCAAACTCACGCTGCATGACAAGACGCAGGGCGCGCAGAACAGCCGCTTTTACCTGGCCAATGTGCTCAAGCTGCACAAGCGCGATGTGCGCGTGTTGTGCCCGTTCGTCGGCGGGGCTTTCGGATCTGGCTTGCGGCCGGGCTATCAATCGGTGTTGGCGGCAATGGCGGCTCTCAAGCTCGAGCGGCCCGTTCGCGTGGTGCTGACGCGCGAGCAGATGTTCAGCTTTGGCCATCGGCCGGAGACCGACCAGCACTTGCAACTGTCGTGCGATGACTCGGGCCGACTGCGCTCGATCGTGCACGAGGCAACGTCCGAGACCTCCGGCAACGAAGACTATGTCGAGAACATCGTCAGTTGGTCGAACTCGTTGTATGAAGCGCCGAACGTGCGCCTGGTGCACCGCGTGGTCGAGCTGGATCGCTTCACACCGACCGACATGCGGGCGCCGGGTGGCGCGCAGGGCATGTACGCGCTCGAGACTGCCATGGACGAACTGGCGATCGCCGCTGACATCGATCCATTGGAATTGCGCCGCATCAACTATGCCGAGCGCGAGCCGCACAGCGGCAATGCCTATTCGAGCAAGGCCCTGCGCCAGTGCTATGACCAGGGAGCCGAGCGCTTCGGCTGGTCGAAGCGCCTCGTTGCGCCGCGTTCGATGCGCGATGGCCGCACCCTCATCGGCTGGGGCATGGCCACCGGCATATGGGAAGCCATGCAACTGTATGCAAGCGCCCGCGCCGTTCTGCGCTGCGACGGCACGCTGGAAGTGAGCAGTGCCACCACCGACATCGGCACCGGCACCTATACGGTGATGACGCAGATCGCCGCAGCAACGCTCGGTTTGCCGATGAAGCAGGTGCGCTTCGTGCTGGGCGACTCCGAACTGCCCGCGGCACCGCTCGAAGGTGGTTCGTTCACGGTATCGACGGTTGGTACCGCTGTCGAAGCCGTTTGCCGCAAGGTTGGCGCCAAACTGTTGCTGCTGGCCCGCGCACTGGGCGATACGCCGCTCGGCCAGGCCTTCTACAAGGATGTGGAGTGGGTCGATGGCCGAATTCGCTTGCGCGAAGACCCGGCACGCAGCATCGGCATTTGCGAACTCATGCAACGCGCCAACGTGACGCAGGTCGATCAGCAGCGGCTGTCGCTGCCCAACCTGCTGAAACAGCGCAAGGTGGTTCGCAGCACGCATTCGGCGGTGTTCGTCGAGGTGCGGGTCGACGAAGACCTAGGGACAGTGCATGTCGCGCGCGTGGTGAGCGCGGTGGCGGCCGGGCGCATCGTCAATGCCAGGACCGCCAGCAGCCAAGTGGCAGGCGGTGTCGTCTGGGGTGTCGGCATGGCATTGCACGAGGAGGGCCTGGTCGACCATGCGCTGGGTCGGGTCATGAACCACAGTTTGGCTGAATACCATGTCCCGGCCAACGCCGACATCAGCAGCATCGACGTCATCTTCGTTCCCGAGGACGACGACATCGTCAATCCGATCGGCGTCAAGGGCGTCGGCGAGATCGGCATCATCGGCGTAGCCGCCGCCATCGGCAATGCCATATTTCATGCCACCGGCCGGCGCGTGCGCAGCCTGCCGATGACGCTGGACAAAGTGCTGGGCCTGGATTAGACCCGTTCCGATCAAAGGTCTTCGATGACCAGCGTCCTGTAGCGTTGCGCCATCGCTCTGGGCGTATCGGCCATGGCGGCGACCAGACGATCGGCGTCTTCGTCTTCGTCGGTCTTCACGAGCAACGCGACATGGCCGTCCTGCGCCAGCTTGGTGTAGGCACGCACGGTGGCGCCTTCGGTGCCGGCGGAAGGCAGGGGGTCGTCAGCACCGCCGGCCGTCGGCGCAATTTGCGAGAGGATCGTCGCGGCCGGCAGAAATTGAATGTCGTCGCTCGGGACGCCCGCCTGTGCCAATCGATCGGCTACGGCACGGGCCTGCGCTTCTTCGGCGAACAGGACCATCGAATGGCCGGTTGGGTAGAAGGTGTTCCCGAGGGTAGAGAGCATGCTGGAGTCGAGGCTGAACGGCTTCATGGTGGATGGGCAAGAAAATGAGAGTGCGCAGAGCATAGCGCCCGGGCGGGCAAGCTGGTGAGCGGGCGAGCGCTCCCGGCGTGTCGGCCGCGTTGCCGCCGCATACCTGAAACCCAGGTGCAGCAAGCAGGGGCGAAAGCTAAATCGTTCACGCTCCAGCGCACTTTGCGGCAGTGTGGCGCTGAGCACGCAAATACGCATGGAAAAGTGTGACATCTTCGCTCGCGGCGGCGACAGCACCTGCCTACCATTCGTCCAACTTCGGGTGTCCACCATGCCTTCCATTACCGCCATGCCCGTGCAAGCACGCACACCCCTGCGGCAGATCGCCCTGACGGTGCAGGAACTCGAACCCGGAGAGTATTACTGGGTGCTTCTCGAGGCAGTCGACGACGTCGTGCAAGACACCTTGCCCTACCAGCCGATGGAAGCCGCTAACGAGCCGTTTGCCACCTATTCGAATGCCTTGGTGGCTGGCGTTGCGGCCTTGCGTCGCATGGGGCTGGACGGACCGCGGGAGCGGGTGGCATAGCGTTTCAGCAGACCAGGCGGCTGCGGGCGGATCAGTTCCCGACAGTTGAAAGGACTGGGCTGTCGAAGAGCCTCGAGTCCGCGGGGCGAAATGGCGCTTGAGGTCGGGTAGAGTTCGGACAGCTCACCCACTCGAAACAGCCCATGCTTCGCATCTTCGCCTGCCTCGTCCTCGTCATGTCCGCCATCGGCGTGGGTGCGCAGCCCGCTGCGTGGCCCAACAAGCCGGTGCGCATCGTCGTTCCCACCACGGCCGGTGACGGCTCTGACGTATTGGCGCGCACGTTGGCGAAAGCGCTGTCCGAATCGACAGGGCAAGCCTTTGTGGTCGAGAACAAGCCGGGCGCCGGCGGCAGCATCGGGGCCGACCTGGTGGCCAAGGCGTCGGCCGACGGCTACACCGTGTTTCTCGGCAACGGCACGAGCCATGGCGCCACGCCGAGCCTGTATCCGAACCTGCCCTACGACAGCGTTGCCGACTTCACGCCGGTGGTGATGATCAGCACGGCGCCCAACGTGCTTGCCGTCAGCACGCAAGTGCCGGCCAACACGGTGGCCGAGTTCTTGGCACTTGCACGCAAGTCGCCGGGCGAACTGACCCTGGCCTCCGGCGGCAATGGCAGCATCTCGCACTTGTCGATCGAATTGCTCAAGGCGATGGCCGGCATCGACGTGCTGCATGTGCCGTACAAAGGCGCCGCGCCGGCCCTGGTTGACATTGCATCGGGTCGCGTCACCGGCATGATCATCAACATCCCGTCAGTGCTGCCGATGCTGCAGAACGGCAAGCTGAAGGCGCTGGCCGTGACCAGCCTGAAGCCCGCCGCCACGCTGCCCGACGTGCCGACTCTCGATGCGGCGGGTGTGCCGGGCTACCAGACGCTGGCCTGGTTCGGTTTCATGCTGCCGTCCAAGACCTCGCCCGAAGTTGTCGATGCGCTTTATCAGAAAACCAAGGCGGCGTTGCAACAGCCCGATGTGCAGGCGACTCTGGCTCGACTCGGCGCCGATCCGTCCGGCATGGGGCCAGCGGATTTCAAGGCCCATGTGAAGAGCGAGATCGCCAAGTACGCCAAGGTGATCAAGGACGCCAACATCAAGGTGCAGTGACGCCGAGCGGCCACTCGCCTGCAGAGGCGTTGGCGATGCGCGTCAGCGTCGCGCCGATGATGGATTGGACCGACAGGCACTGTCGGTTTTTCCATCGCCTGCTGACTCGCCGCGCCTTGCTCTACACCGAGATGGTGACGACCGGCGCCTTGCTGCATGGCGACGTGCCGCGGCATCTGCGCTTCAACGACGAAGAGCATCCGCTTGCACTGCAACTCGGCGGCAGCGAGCCGACCGATCTGGCGCATTGCGCCCGGCTTGGCGAAGCGTGGGGCTACGACGAAATCAACCTCAACTGCGGTTGCCCGAGCGAGCGGGTGCAGCGCGGCTCCTTTGGCGCCTGCCTTATGGCCGAGCCCGGGCTGGTTGCCGACTGCGTCAAGGCCATGGTCGATGCGATGGCCTTGCCGGTCAGCGTCAAGCACCGCATCGGCATCGACAAAACCGAGAGTTACGGCTTCGTTCGGGACTTTGTCGGTGTGGTGAGCGAGGCCGGCTGCGCGCACTTCATCGTTCATGCGCGCAACGCGTGGCTGAAGGGCTTGTCACCCAAGCAGAACCGTGAAGTGCCGCCCCTGCGTTATGACGCGGTGCATCGGTTGAAGGCCGACTTCCCGCATCTGAATTTTTCAATCAATGGCGGCATCACCACCAGCGACGCGCTGCGCGAGCAGCTGCAGTTCGTCGACGGGGTGATGCTCGGGCGCGAGGCCTATCACAACCCCTGGTGGCTGAGTGAATGGGACGCGGCGTTTTTTGGGGACGCGTCAGAGCAATCGTCGCGAGAACAGATCGAGGTGAGGATGTGCGACTACATGCAGCGCGAAGCCTCGAAGCACGGCACACCGTGGCCTTCGATCGCCCGCCATATGCTGGGCCTGCGCCACGGCCTGCCTGGGGCGCGCTATTGGCGGCGCGTGTGGAGCGATCACAGCCTCAGGGATCAGGCGCCGTACGAAGTCATGGCTCGGGCGCACGAAGCCGAGCAACAGGCAGCGTGCGAAGCCCATTGACTGCGGCGCCTGCGACGCCGGCAAAAGAGAGGGCCGAAGCCTGATCGCCTATTCGGATGTCGGCTCTTCGTCAGTTGCCGGCGTTTCGTGTTTGCCAGAGTGCTTCAACGCCGGCTTTTGTCCCGGCTGAGGCGCGTGTTCTGCGTCGGGCGCAATCTCTTCGCCACGATGCTTTTTTTCCTGCTGCACTTTTTTGTCGTGCGCGACATTGCGTGGATCGGTCATGGCCAAAGTTTGCCGCCCTGCTACGCAGCCAGACGTCGGCCAAAGCGCCGATCATGATCGACAATGCCGGCAGCAATCGTTGCATGCACCCCAATCGCCATCACTCCATCTTCATGCCCCTGCACCGTGAATTCACCTGATGCATCCCACCAACCCGCCAGCATGGATGACTGGCAAAAGGCCGCCGCCAAATCGGCCCCGAACGGGGTGGTCGACGCGTTGAACTGGATCACACCCGACGGCATCGCCGTCAAGCCGCTTTACACGGCGGCCGATCTCGAAGGCTTGCCCTACACCGACACGCTACCCGGCTTCGAGCCCTATCTGCGCGGGCCGCAGGCGACGATGTATGCGGTGCGGCCCTGGACCATCCGGCAGTACGCAGGCTTCTCGACGGCAGAGGAGTCGAATGCCTTTTATCGCAAGGCGCTGGCTGCCGGCGGGCAGGGTGTGTCGGTGGCGTTCGACCTGGCGACGCACCGTGGCTACGACTCCGACCATCCACGTGTGACCGGTGACGTCGGCAAGGCCGGTGTGGCGATCGACTCGATCGAGGACATGAAGATCCTGTTCGATCAGATACCGCTGGACAAGGTGAGCGTGTCGATGACGATGAACGGCGCTGTGCTGCCGGTGCTCGCCGGCTACATCGTCGCCGCTGAAGAGCAGGGCGTCGGCCAGGAGAAACTTTCCGGGACCATCCAGAACGACATCCTGAAGGAGTTCATGGTCCGCAACACCTATATCTTCCCGCCCGAGCCGAGCATGCGCATCGTCGGCGACATCATCGAGTACACGGCGACGCACATGCCGAAGTTCAACTCGATCTCGATCAGCGGTTATCACATGCAGGAGGCCGGGGCCAACCAGGCACTGGAGCTGGCATTGACGCTGGCCGATGGGCAGGAGTATGTGAAGACGGCGCTGGCCAAGGGGCTCGACGTCGATGGCTTCGCCGGGCGCCTGTCTTTCTTCTGGGCCATCGGCATGAACTTCTATCTGGAAGTGGCCAAGATGCGCGCCGCGCGCCTCTTGTGGTGCCGCATCATGAAGCCCTTCAATCCGAAGAACCCCAAGAGCCTGATGCTGCGCACCCATTGCCAGACCTCGGGCTGGAGCCTGACCGAGCAGGACCCTTACAACAACATCGTGCGCACCACCATCGAGGCCATGGCCGCGGTGTTCGGTGGGACGCAGAGTCTTCACACCAACGCCTTCGACGAGGCCATTGCCCTGCCGAGCGAGTTCTCCTCGCGTATCGCGCGCAACACGCAACTGGTCATCCAGGAAGAGACGCACATCACCAGCGTGATCGACCCCTGGGCCGGCAGCTACATGATGGAGAAGCTGACGCAGGACATGGCCGATGCTGCATGGACGATCATCGAAGAAGTCGAAGCGCAGGGCGGCATGACCAAGGCGGTCGATTCGGGCTGGGCCAAGCTCAAGATCGAAGCTGCCGCGGCTGAAAAGCAGGCACGCATCGACTCCGGCAAAGACGTGATCGTCGGCGTCAACAAGTACCGCCTGGCCAAGGAAGACTTGCACGACACGCTGTCGATCGACAATGTGCGGGTGCGCGATCAACAAATCGCCCGGCTCGCGAAAGTCCGCGCCGAGCGCGATGCCGCAGCGGTGACGGCGGCGCTGGCGGCGTTGACCGAAGCCGCAGAAAACAAGACCGGCAATTTGTTGCACCTGAGCATCGAGGCCGTGCGTGCTCGCGCCACCGTGGGAGAAATCAGTGATGCCCTCGAACAGGTCTTCGGCCGCCATCGTGCCGATACGCAAAAAGTGACGGGCGTCTATGCGGCGGCCTATGACTCAGCCGAAGGCTGGGATGCGCTCAAGAAGGAAATCGACGCTTTTGCCGAAGCCGAGGGTCGTCGGCCGCGCGTCATGATCTGCAAGCTCGGGCAGGACGGCCACGACCGCGGCGCCAAGGTGGTAGCCACCGCCTTCGCCGACCTGGGCTTCGATGTCGACATCGGCCCGCTGTTTCAGACGCCGGAGGAATGCGCGCGCCAGGCTATCGAGAATGACGTGCATGCCGTCGGTGTCAGTACCCTGGCGGCCGGCCACAAGACGCTGGTGCCGGCCATCATCGAGGAGTTGAAGAAGCAGGGCGCCGACGACATCATCGTCTTCGTCGGCGGGGTGGTGCCACGGCAGGACTACGCGTTTCTCTACGCGGCCGGGGTCAAGGGCATCTATGGGCCAGGGACGCCGATTCCGGCAAGTGCCAAGGACGTGCTGGAGCAGATTCGAGTTGCGTTGACGGGTTGAAGTTTGATATATATCATTGGAATATATCAAATTGCGTCACAGGGTCCCAATGTCAGATATCTCTGACCGCAAAAATTTTGCTACGGCGAAAGTCTTCATGAGTGGCCGCAGTCAGGCCGTGCGCTTGCCAAAGGCGTTTCGCTTCGACACAGACGAAGTCACTGTCGAGCGAGCCGGCAGCGCGCTCATCCTGCGGCCGAAGCAATCGCAAGAGGACTGGTGGGCAGAAATGCAGGCCGTCCTCGGTGCCTTCGAAGGAATGGATTTCATCGAGCGCGATCGCACGCCGCCTACCGACGATCTCGAGCCCTTTTGATCGGGCTCGCGCATGCAGTTTCTGCTCGACTCGAACATTTGCATTCACGCGATGAAGCAAAACATCACGGTGCTTCGCCACTTGCGTGACGTGGGTCGCGATGCACTGTGCGTCAGCAGCGTCGTGGTGGGCGAGCTGGCCTTTGGCGTCGCGCGTAGCGCTGAGACGCACCGCGCAAGAAATGCATCCACGTTGCAGAGCTTTCTCTCAATCGTCACCGCCTTGCCCTGGTCTGTGCAGGCCGCATGGATTTACGGTGCGCACCGCCAGCGGCTGAAGGTCAGCGGGACGGCAGTTGGCGAACTGGATCTGATGATCGGCTCGCACGCGTTGGCGGAAGGCCTCATCCTGGTGACGAACAACACGCGCGAGTTTGCTCGCATCGATGGCTTGCGCCTCGAAGACTGGACAGCCGCGTGATGCGCGCTTCGGCCATCGCCCTTGCGACGTCGCCTGCTCTTCAACGCCGCGCCATCGCCAAAGCCATCACGCTGCTGGAATCCACGCGCGAAGACCATCGCGCCGAAGCCGAGGCGTTGCTCAGCTCGCTGCTGCCGCATGCGGGGAACGCGTTTCGCCTCGGAATTTCGGGTGTTCCGGGTGTTGGCAAGTCGACCTTCATCGAAACCCTGGGCCTCTTTTTGATCGGACAGGGGCATCGGGTGGCGGTGCTCACCATCGATCCCTCGTCGAGCGTTTCCGGTGGCTCCATCCTGGGCGACAAGACGCGCATGGAGCGGCTCTCGGTGCACGAGCGCGCCTACATTCGGCCGAGTCCGTCGTCGGGAACGCTGGGTGGCGTGGCTGCGACAACCCGCGAGGCCATGCTGATCGTCGAGGCGGCGGGCTATGACATCGTCATTGTCGAAACCGTCGGAGTCGGCCAGAGCGAGATCGCCGTGGCCAGCATGACCGACATGTTCGTGCTGATGCAACTGCCCAACGCCGGTGACGATCTGCAGGCCATCAAGAAAGGCGTGATGGAGCTGGCCGACCTGGTCGTCATCAACAAGGCCGACCTCGATGCTGCTGCAGCCACACGCGCCGAGGCGCAGATCATGTCTGCCCTGCGGTTGTTCGGCCACCACGGCAATCCGGCGCATGCCGAGGCGATGCGCGCTGCGCATGCCGAGCCGGGCTCGCCGGAGGCACAGGTGCGCCAGTGGCAAACGCGAGTCATGCAGTTGAGCGCACTGCAAGGCACCGGGGTCGAACGATTCTGGACTGCGGTCGAGACCTTCAGGTCGCTCGGCGCAGCCAACGGCCGCATTGCCGCGCGTCGCGAAAAGCAGGCACTGTCCTGGATGTGGGAGCGCATCGACAGCGGACTGAAGCAGGCGTTCCGGCAACATCCGGAGGTGCGAAATCGTTTGCCCGAAATGCTGACCCAAGTGGCTGCCGGCAAAATTCCCGCATCCTCTGCGGCGCGCGAATTGCTCGCGGCGTCGCAAACGCACGCGGCTGCGCAAACGCATGAAACCGCGCCGGCCACGGCACAGGCGCGGCCGGACATCCCCACTTCCTCGTTCGCCTGCAGCGAACCGTCGTCATGAAAGACATCCTTGAACAACTCGAAAATCGCCGCCAGCAGGCGCGCATGGGCGGTGGCCAGAAGCGCATCGACGCGCAGCATGCCAAGGGCAAGCTGACGGCGCGCGAGCGCCTCGATGTGTTGCTCGACGAAGGCAGCTTCGAAGAATGGGATATGTTTGTCGAACACCGATCCAGCGATTTCGGCATGGCGGCGCAGAAGATCCCCGGCGATGGCGTGGTGACCGGCTACGGCACCATCGACGGCCGGCTGGTGTTCGTCTTCAGCCAGGATTTCACGGTCTTCGGCGGTGCGCTTTCCGAAGCCCATGCCGAAAAAATCTGCAAGGTGATGGACCAGGCGATGAAAGTCGGCGCGCCGGTCATCGGCCTCAATGATTCCGGTGGTGCGCGCATTCAGGAGGGCGTGGCGTCGCTCGGCGGCTATGCCGAAGTGTTCCAGCGCAACGTCATGGCTTCGGGCGTGGTGCCGCAGATCAGCCTGATCATGGGCCCGTGTGCGGGTGGCGCCGTGTACTCGCCGGCGATGACCGACTTCATCTTCATGGTCAAGGATTCGAGCTACATGTTCGTCACCGGACCCGAGGTGGTGAAGACCGTCACGCATGAATCGGTCACGGCCGAGCAACTCGGTGGCGCCGTCACGCACACCACCACCAGCGGCGTCGCCGACCTGGCGTTCGACAACGATGTCGAAGCCCTCATGATGTTGCGGCGCTTTTACAGCTACCTGCCCCTCAGTAACCGGCAGAAGCCGCCACAGCGCCCGACGAACGATCCGGCCCATCGCGCCGATGTCTCGCTCGACACGCTGGTACCGGACAACCCGAACAAGCCCTACGACATGAAGGAGCTGATCGCGAAGATTGCAGATGATGGCGACTTTTTCGAGATCCAGCCCGAGTTCGCGAAGAACATCGTCGTCGGTTTCGCGCGCTTTGCCGGGCAAAGCGTCGGCATTGTGGCCAACCAGCCGTTGGTGCTGGCCGGTTGTCTCGATATCAGGAGCTCGATCAAGGCGGCGCGTTTCGTGCGCTTTTGCGACGCCTTCAACATCCCGGTCGTGACCTTTGTCGACGTGCCTGGTTTCATGCCCGGCACCAGCCAGGAGTACGGCGGCATCATCAAACATGGCGCCAAGTTGCTTTTCGCCTATGCCGAGTGCACGGTGCCCAAGATCACCGTGATCACGCGCAAGGCCTATGGCGGCGCCTACGATGTGATGTCGTCGAAGCATTTGCGCGGCGACGTCAATCTGGCCTGGCCGCGGGCCGAGATCGCAGTCATGGGCGCCAAGGGTGCGGTGGAGATCATCTTCAGGGATGACAAGAACGATCCGGAAAAGCTCGCCGCCCGAGAGGCCGAATACAAGGCGCGTTTTGCCAATCCTTATGTGGCCGGCACCCGCGGCTATATCGACGACGTGATCTTGCCGCGAGAGACGAGGCAGCGCATCTGCCGCAGCCTGATGATGCTGCGCGACAAGAAACTTGAGAACCCGTGGCGCAAGCACGGCAATATTCCACTATAGGAAGGCGAGGTCTGGTGTGACCAAAGCGCGCAAGGCTGCCGATGTGCGTCGGCTCGAAGACATCCCAAACATCGGCCGGTCGCTGGCCGCCGACCTGCGGTCGGTGGACGTACACACGCCAGCGGATGTCAAGGCCATGAAACCACGCACTGCGTACGAGTTGCTGCGCGGGCCCATGGGACGGCGTCACGATCCCTGTGTGCTCGATACCTTTCTGGCAGCGCACGACTTCATGAATGGCGGCGTGGCCCAGCCCTGGTTTGCATTTACCGAGCGGCGCAAGGCCATGCTGAAAGACTGATCGATGTTCTCGAAAATTCTCATTGCCAATCGTGGCGAGATCGCTTGCCGTGTCATCAAGACGGCCAGGAAGATGGGCATCGCCACGGTCGCGGTGTACTCCGACGCCGACCGTGATGCGCGCCATGTCGAGCTGGCCGACGAGGCGGTGCCGATCGGTGCAGCGCCCAGCCGGGACAGCTACCTGCAGATGGACCGGATCATCGCCGCCTGCAAGCAGACCGGGGCGCAGGCGGTGCATCCGGGCTATGGCTTCCTTTCGGAGAATGCAGCCTTTGCGCGTCGCGTGGAGGAAGAGGGCATCGTCTTCATCGGCCCCAAGCATGCCTCGATCGCCGCGATGGGCGACAAGATTGCTTCAAAGAAGCTTGCCAAGGAAGCAAAGGTCAACACCATTCCCGGATGGAACGAGGCCATCGACAGCGCCGAGCGGGCAGTGGAGATCGCCAGGGACATCGGCTATCCGGTGATGATAAAGGCCTCGGCCGGCGGTGGTGGCAAGGGCCTGCGGGTGGCCCACACCGACAAGGAAGCCTTTGATGGATTTGGCGCCTGCCGCAACGAGGCAATGGCGAGTTTTGGCGATGACCGTATCTTCATCGAGAAATTCATCGAGGAGCCACGGCACATCGAGATCCAGGTGCTGGGTGACGCGCATGGCAACGTGATCTTTCTGAACGAGCGTGAATGCTCGATTCAAAGGCGCCACCAGAAGGTGATCGAAGAAGCACCTTCACCTTTCATCAGCGATGAGACACGCGCTGCGATGGGCGCGCAAGCGGTGCAATTGGCCAAAGCGGTGGACTACCAGAGCGCCGGCACCGTCGAGTTCGTCGTCGGCAAGGACCAGCGCTTTTATTTTCTGGAGATGAACACGCGTCTGCAGGTCGAGCATCCGGTCACGGAATGCATCACCGGGTTAGACCTGGTCGAGCTGATGATTCGCATGGCCGCCGGTGAGGCGCTGCCGCTGGCGCAGGAAGACGTGAGGCGTGATGGCTGGGCCATCGAATGCCGCATCAACGCCGAGGATCCGTTTCGCAACTTCCTGCCGTCGATCGGTCGGTTGGTCAAATTCCAGCCACCACGCGAGACCCTGTTCGCTGCCGACATGCCGCCCGCGGCCCGGCAGAAGGGTGCGCCTCTGGCCAGTGAAGCGTCTTTTGGCGGGGTCAGGGTCGACACCGGCGTCTACGAAGGCGGCGAAATCTCGATGTACTACGACTCGATGATCGCCAAGTTGATCGTGCATGCGCCCAGCCGCAGCGAAGCCATCGTCTGCATGCGCGACGCGCTTGACGCTTTTGTCATTCGCGGCGTCCACAGCAATGTGGCGTTTCAAGCGGCGCTGCTGGCGCATCCCCAATTCGCTTCGGGTGAGTTCAACACCGGCTTCATCGCAGAGCACTACGCCGGCGCCTTTCAGGCTGAAGACGTGGCGCATGACGACCGGGCGTTCCTGCTGGCTCTGGCAGGGTTCGTTCATCAGCGCCTGCGTGCCCGCGCCAACGGCATCGGCGGCCAAATGGCCACGCCTGCTGGCGCCTCGGCCTTGTCTTTCAAGCCCGTCGACGAGGCGCTCGTCGTCGTGGCGATTGGCGCCGACGGCACCCAGACGCACACGCCGGTGCGCTTGCGCCAGATCGGAGGCGACCTCGCTGGTGCCCGAGTCGAAATTGGCCAGGCGAGCTACGAGATCAGGAGTGCCACACCCCTCGGCCAGGCGAGGATTGAAGGCACCGTCAACGGCCAGCCGTTCGCTGCGCAGGTCGATCGTTCAACGCCCAATCGCAGCCCGTTGGCGTTGCGCATCGCCCACCATGGGGTGCGGCTCGACGCCCTGGTGCTGGCGCCGCACGTTGCCAAACTTCTTCTGTGCATGCCGCACAAGCCGCCGCCTGACCTGAGTCGGTACCTGCTCTCGCCGATGCCGGGCCTCTTGGTCGAGCTTCTGGCAAAGCCCGGGCAAAATGTGCAGGCCGGAGAAAAACTGGCCGTGATCGAGGCCATGAAGATGGAAAATGTGCTCTTCGCCGCGCACGATGGTGTCGTGCAGAAGGTGCTGGCCGAACAAGGCCAGCCGCTTGCGGTCGATCAGGTGATTCTGGAGTTTGTCTGATGCCTCACTCGCGTTCGCGTCCGTTCAAGGTACTGGGGGTGCAGCAGATCGCCATCGGCGGTACCGACAAGTTGCGCCTGCAGAAGTTGTGGGTCGAGATGTTGGGCCTGGAGGTCACCGGGACTTACAAGAGCGACCGCGAGAACGTCGACGAGGACATCTGTTGCATCGGCTCCGGCGTTTGCAAGGTCGAGGTCGATCTGATGCAGCCGCTCGATCCAGACAAGAAGCCGGCGGTGCACCAGACACCGCTCAATCACGTGGGTCTGTGGGTCGACGATCTGCCGGCAGCTTTCGAATGGCTGGGCGCGCAAGGCGTGCGATTTGCACCCGGCGGCATCCGCAAGGGCGCGTCCGGGTTCGACATCTGTTTTCTGCACCCCAAGGAAAGCGAAGCCTTTCCGATCGCCGGAGGGGGCGTGCTGATCGAACTGGTACAGGCACCGCCGGAGGTGATCTCGGCTTTCGCCAGCCTCGCCGCTGCCTGAGCGGGTCTACCCTTTGCCCGAAGAACCGGCGCGGGCACGGGCCAGGGCCGCCTCGATGATGGATCGCTTTTGCGCGGTGGCATCGAGCTGCTCCGGACCCACGTCGGTCGGCGCGTGCTCCGGGTTGTGACGCCGCGCAAGATGGATTGTGTAGCGTTGACGCGCGCTTTCGGCCTGCGCCGGCGACCATGCCTGCCAGCCACTGTGCTGCGGCGTCTCCACTTGCAGAGCGATGCAATCGACCGGGCACGCCGGCAGGCAAAGCTCACAGCCGGTGCAGTGCGCATCGATCACGGTGTGCATGCGTTTGTGAATGCCGGCGATAGCGTCGGTCGGGCAGGCATCCAGGCACAGCGTACAGCCGATGCACCAGGCCTCGTCGATGACCGCCATCGTGCGCGGGCCTTCAAGGCCGCAAGTCGGATCGAGCGGCGGCGCGTCTTCGCGCTCAAGAATGCGCGCCAGCCGGGCGATGCCCTCGGCCCCGCCGGGCGGGCAGCGGTTGATCTCAGCTTCGCCGACGGCGATGGCGCGCGCGTAGTCGGCGCAGTCCGCAAAGCCGCAGCGTGTGCACTGCGTTTGCGGCAGGGCGGCGTCGAGACGCGCCGCAAGAGCCTCTGAACTAGCGGGCGCTCCCACGCGTCGCCGCCGTGCTGCCAGCCCCCACCTTCCGGGTGGCCTTGCGTGGCGCCCGCTTGCCGGTCGCTTTCGTTGCAGCCGGTGTGTGCTTGGGCCTTGCAGCCTTCTTCTTTTGCGGGCGCGTCAGCGCCGAGTCGTCCGCAAGCGTGCCGACGTGCTCGTGCCCGAGGGCACCATCCATCGCCTCGGTGGGTATCAGCTTGTCCTGGATCTGAGCGGCGCGACGCTGCAGCGCGTCGTGTGCGGCGATGAAGTCACGCACCTTGGGGTAGACCATTTCGCGCCAGCGCCGGCCGCTGAAGATGCCGTAGTGGCCGGCGCCTTTCGCCTCGAAGTGCTCCTGGTCTGCCGGCTGGATGCCGGTGCACAAGTCGTGTGCGGCTTCAGTCTGGCCGGAGCCGGAGATATCGTCGAGCTCGCCTTCGATCGTCAGCAATGCGCTCTTCGTGATGTCCTCGGGTCTGACCCGCTCCAGCGTGCCATCAGGGGCGCGCACGTCCCAGGTGCCGTTGACCAACGCAAAGTCCTGGAACACGACGCGAATCGTGTCGAGATAAAAAGCCGCGTCCATGTCGAGCACGGCGTTGTATTCGTCATAGAACTTGCGATGCGCCTCGGCGCTGGCGCCATCGCCCTGGATCAGGTTCTTGAAGTAGTCGTAGTGGCTGGTGGCGTGGCGGTCCGGGTTCATGGCCATGAACCCAGCGTGCTGCAGAAATCCCGGGTAGACCTTGCGACCGGCCCCGGAGAAGTTCTGCGGGACCCGGTAGATCACGTTGTTCTCGAACCAGGCGTAGCTCTTGTTCATTGCCAGCGTGTTGACCGAAGTTGGCGAACGGCGCGCATCGATCGGGCCGCCCATCATCGTCAGCGACAACGGCGTCTGCTCGCCGCGACTGGCCATGAGCGATACCGCAGCCAGGACCGGCACGGTCGGCTGGCACACGCTGATGACATGACAGTTGCCGTACTCGTGTTGCAGGTAACGGATGAACTCCTGCACATAGTTGACGTAGTCGTCCAGGCCGAAGATGCCTTCATCCACCGGTACGGTGCGGGCGTTTTTCCAGTCGGTGATGTAGACCTTGTGTGCGCCGAGCAGCGTGGTGACGGTGTCGCGCAGCAAGGTGGCGTGGTGCCCAGACATTGGCGCCACCACCAGCACCACCGGCTGTTTTTTCAACATCGACAAGGTGGCCGGCTGATCGGTAAAACGCTTGAAGCGGCGCAACTCGCAAAAGGGCTTGTTGATGGTGATGTTTTCGTAGATGACCACCTCCACACCATCGACCATGACGCTCTTGATACCGAACTCGGGCTTGACGTAATCTTTGCCGAGGCGATAGAGCAGGTCGTAACCCGCAGCCATCCGCTGCGCCATCGGCAGCTTCGCAAAAGGCAACGTGTGATTGCTGTAGAGCTTGGCGGCGGCTTGGGCGAAGTCGGTGAACGGCTCCATCAAAGAGCGCTGGGCTTCGTAGAGGTTGTAAAGCATTCGACCTTATTCTTGATTTTTGCTGCGGTGCAATATAACAAAGTAATGGCCGAATCGGTGCGAGCGGACGCGTGCAACGTTGCGCGATCCGGCGTTACATCACGGCCGCCACGCTGCGGCAAACATAATCGATGTTCCGACTGTTGAGCGCGGCCACGCACATGCGGCCGGTATCGGTACCGAAGACGCCGAACTCCTCGCGCAGCCGGACCATCTGTTCCTTGCCGAGGCCCGAATAACTGAACATGCCGATCTGCCGCGTGATGAAGCTCATGTCCTGCTCCACCCCGGCAGTCGCCAGGCCCTCGACGAGCCGCTGGCGCATGGCCTTGATGCGCGAGCGCATGTCGGCGAGTTCGCGCTCCCAAACGGCGCGCCGGGCCGGGTCGCTGAGCACGGCCACCACCACCGCACCGCCATGAGTGGGCGGGTTGCTGTAGTTGGTGCGGATCATGATCTTCAATTGCGATAGCACGCGCGCCGCCTCTTGGCGATCGCTGCAGAGCACAGACAAGGCGCCAACGCGTTCACCATACAGGCTGAAACTTTTGGAGAACGAGGTCGCGACCAGGAAGTCGAGGCCCGCTGCGACAAATTTGACGATGGCGGCTCCGTCCTCGGCAATGCCATGGCCGAAGCCCTGGTAGGCCATGTCGAGAAAAGCCACCAGCCCTTGTGTTTTTACCGCATCAACCACTTGGTCCCATTGATCGGGACGGATGTCGTAGCCGGTCGGGTTATGGCAGCAGGCGTGCAAGACGACGATGGTGCCGGCGGGCGCCCGGTGCAGCGCCGCGAGCATGGCGTCGAAATCGACGCCGCGTCGCGCCGCATCGTAGTACGGGTAGCTTTCGACCGCGAAGCCGGCCTGGCTGAACAGTGCCCGGTGATTTTCCCAACTGGGGTCGCTGATCAGCACCCTGGCGTTCGGCGCCAGCAGTTTCAGGAAATCGGCGCCGACCTTCAAGCCCCCCGTGCCGCCGACGGCCTGGATGGTGGCGACACGGCCGCTCGTGACCGGCTCACTGCCCTCGCCGAACACCAGCGCCTTCACGGCCGCGTCGTACGCAGCGATGCCGTCGATCGGCAGGTAGCCGCGCGCCGTCGGCGCCTGCATCATGTCGGCCTCGGCCGCCCGGACGCACTCCAGCAATGGCAGCTTGCCGTTGTCATCGTAATAAACGCCAACACCCAGATTGACCTTTTGCGGATGCGTGCTGCTGGCAAATTGATCGTTGAGCCCGAGGATCGGGTCGCGCGGTGCCATTTCGACGGCGGAGAACAGGGACATGGTGCTCTTTGGTTTGTTGCTTCCGCGGGCTGGCCAAACTCGTTTACGCTGCGCGGTTCGGTTGAATTTTACCGAGCCTGCCGCCACCTTCTCCTTCTTTAGACCTGAACCATGGCTGCCATCCCAGAGTTGATGAATTCCGAGACGCCGAGCGTCGTCGCAGACGTGGCCGGGGCAGGCCGTTTCGTCCAGTTTCCTGGTTCGCCGTTCCAGCTGTTCCAGCCGTATCTGCCGGCCGGTGACCAGCCTGCCGCCATCGACGGTTTGGTCGCTGGTGTCGAGGATGGCGAGGTCTTCCAGACCCTTCTGGGCGTTACCGGCTCGGGCAAGACCTTCACCATGGCCAACGTCATCGCCCGGCTCGGGCGGCCGGCAATCGTCTTCGCACCGAACAAGACGCTGGCGGCGCAGCTGTACAGCGAGTTTCGCGAGTTCTTTCCGAAGAACGCCGTGGAGTATTTCGTCAGCTACTACGACTACTACCAACCCGAGGCCTATGTGCCGCAGCGTGATCTGTTCATCGAGAAAGACTCATCCATCAACGAGCACATCGAGCAGATGCGCCTGTCGGCCACCAAGAGCGTGCTGGAGCGACGCGATACGGTCATCGTGGCCACGGTGAGCGCCATCTATGGCATTGGCACACCGGAGGATTACACGCAGATGCGCTTCATCATGCGGGTGGGCGACAAGATGGGTCAGCGCGAGGTCATCGGCCGGCTGATCCGCATGCAGTACACGCGCAACGAGCAGGACTTTGCCCGCGGCACCTTCCGCGTGCGCGGCGATACCCTCGATGTGTTTCCGGCCGAGCACAGCGAGTTGGCGATTCGCATCGAGCTGTTCGACGACGAGATCGAGACGCTGTCGCTGTTCGATCCACTGACCGGGCGCATCCGCCAGAAGATTCCGCGCTTCACGGTATATCCGTCGAGCCACTATGTGACGCCGCGCGACAAGGTGCTGTCAGCGGTGGAAAGCATCAAGCTCGAACTCGCCGAGCGCCTGAAGCACTTCGTCGCCGAAGGCAAGTTGGTCGAGGCTCAGCGCATTGAGCAGCGCACGCGCTTCGACCTCGAGATGCTGGCCGAGATCGGGCATTGCAAAGGGATCGAGAACTACTCGCGCCATCTGTCGGGCGCGCAGCCGGGCGAGCCTCCGGCCACCCTCACCGACTATCTGCCCAAGGACGCCTTGATGTTCCTCGACGAGAGCCATCAGATGATCGGCCAGCTCGGCGCCATGTACAACGGTGACCGCTCACGCAAGACCACCTTGGTGGAATATGGGTTTCGCCTGCCCAGCGCCCTGGACAACCGGCCGCTCAAGTTCGAGGAGTTCGAGCGCCGCATGCGCCAGGCGATCTTTGTCTCGGCCACGCCGGCGGCGTATGAAAAGGAGCATGCGGGCAACGTGGTCGAGCAGCTGGTACGCCCCACCGGCCTGGTCGACCCGGTGGTCGAGGTGCGACCGGCCACAAGCCAGGTGGACGATGTCCTCGGCGAGATCCGAATTCGTGTGGAAAAGAACGAGCGCGTTCTGATCACCACGCTGACCAAGCGCATGGCCGAACAACTTACCGACTACCTGAGCGAAAACGGCGTCAAGGTTCGCTATCTGCACAGTGACATCGACACCGTGGAGCGGGTCGAGATCCTGCGCGACTTGCGCTTGGGCGCATTCGACGTGCTGGTCGGCATCAACCTGCTGCGCGAAGGGCTCGATATACCCGAGGTGTCATTGGTGGCGATCCTCGACGCCGACAAGGAAGGGTTCCTGCGCGCCGAACGTAGCCTGATCCAGACCATCGGTCGGGCCGCGCGCAACCTCCATGGCCGGGCCATTCTGTACGCCGACCGGATGACAGATTCAATGATCAAGGCGATTGGCGAAACCGACCGGCGTCGAGCGCGACAGATAGCCTACAACACCGAACATGGCATCGAGCCGAAAAGCATCGTCAAACAAGTGCGTGACCTGCTCGACGGTGTCTACAGCGAAAAGAGCGGCAAGGAGGCGGCCAAGCTAGAGCTGGAACGTGCCCGCGTTGAAGACATGACGCCAAAGGATATGGCCCGGGAGATCAAGCAGCTCGAAAAGCTGATGCTCGAGCACGCCCGCAACCTGGAGTTCGAGAAGGCTGCGCGCACGCGAGACCAGTTGGCGCTGTTGCGCCGCCAGGCATTTGGGGCGGGTGGCAGCGATAACGTGATTGCGTTGGCAACCCTGTCCAAAACAGAGTGATCGGTGGGTGGACATGTCGAAGGGTCTGGCACGGTTCTAAGGGTTTACCCTTGAATCACAGGGGATTCTGCTATACTTGACTAAATTAGTCAGGATGTAGGGAAACTTCGAAGCCGCCTTGCTCTCATAAAAAGAACTCGTGCTTCCGCGCGAAACCTGTTCATCCATCAGAAGGAGCTAGCGATGCGTTTAACCACCAAAGGTCGTTTTGCCGTGACCGCCATGATCGATCTGGCGCTGCGGCAGCACGCCGGTCCTGTGACATTGGCGGCCATCAGCCAGCGCCAGCAAATTTCCCTGTCCTACCTGGAACAGCTGTTCGGCAAACTGCGGCGCCATGAATTGGTCGAGTCCACGCGCGGACCCGGCGGTGGATATTCGCTGGCACGCAAGGCGGCGGCAATCACCGTGGCCGACATCATCGTGTCCGTCGATGAACCGATCGACTCCACGCAATGCAACGGCAAGGAAAACTGCTTGGGTGAAGCCGGACGCTGCATGACTCACGAGTTATGGGCTTCGCTCAATGCTCGCATGGTTGAATTTCTGGACTCGGTGACCTTGCAGAAGTTGGTCGATGATCAACTCGCAAAAGGTGTGACGATCGAGAACAAGCCGACGATGAAGCGCGCCATTTCGAGCATGCCGGCCACGAAACCTATCCGGATCAATGCCCCAAATTCTGTTTTCGCGCTTGGCAATGTATTTGCCAAGTCTTGAGGTGTTTTTTTGAACCGAACTCCGTTCTCAGGTTGAGCCCCGCATGGACATGACCCCGCATTTTCCGATCTATCTGGATTACGGCGCTACCACGCCAGTTGACCCGCGCGTGGTCGATGCCATGATTCCCTGGTTGCGTGAACACTTCGGCAACCCCGCTTCGCGCAGTCATGCGTGGGGCTGGGAGGCCGAGGCGGCGGTGGAAAAAGCGCGCTGCGAGGTGGCAGACCTGGTCGGCGCCGATCCGCGCGAAATCGTCTGGACCTCTGGGGCGACCGAGTCCGATAACTTGGCGCTCAAGGGTGCGGCGCATTTCTACAAGGGCAAAGGCAAGCACCTCATCACGGTCAGGACCGAGCACAAGGCCGTGCTCGACACCATGCGCGAACTTGAGCGCCAGGGTTTCGAGGTGACTTACCTTGACGTCGAGGAAAACGGCCTGCTCGATCTTGACAAGTTCAAGGCCGCCATCCGCCCCGACACGATTCTGGCGAGTGTGATGTTCGTCAACAACGAAATAGGCGTGATCCAGGATGTGGTGGCGCTCGGCAACGCCTGCCGCGAAAAGGGCGTGATCTTCCATGTCGATGCGGCGCAGGCCACAGGCAAGGTCGACATCGACATGAAGCAGTTGCCGATCGACCTGATGAGCCTGGCTTCGCACAAGAGCTATGGCCCCAAAGGCATCGGCGCACTGTACGTGCGGCGCAAGCCCCGGGTCCGCCTCGAAGCGCAAATGCACGGTGGCGGCCACGAGCGCGGCATGCGTTCGGGCACGTTGCCGACGCACCAGATCGTCGGCATGGGTGAGGCGTTTCGTCTGGCCAAGCTCGAGATGGCGGCCGACATCGAGCATGCGGGTCGCTTGCAGCAACGGTTGCTCAATGGGTTGAAGGACATCGAGCAGGTATTCATCAACGGCGACCTCGAACACCGGGTACCGCACAACCTGAACATCAGCTTCAACTATGTCGAAGGCGAATCGCTGATCATGGGCATCAAGGGGCTGGCGGTATCGAGTGGATCGGCTTGCACATCGGCCAGCCTTGAGCCCAGCTATGTGCTGCGCGCTCTCGGCCGCAGCGACGAGCTGGCACACAGCAGCCTGCGCATGACCATCGGCCGCTTTACCACCGAAGAAGAAATCGACTACGCGATTTCCACCATCAAGCTCAACGTCGCCAAGCTGCGCGAATTGAGCCCGTTGTGGGAAATGCACCAGGAAGGCATCGACATCAGCACCATCGAATGGTCGGCGCATTGAGAGGCTCGCTCGGCTCAAGTCTTTGGCTCACATATAAGGAGTATCACCATGGCATATTCATCGAAGGTCATCGACCATTACGAAAACCCGCGCAACGTCGGCTCGTTCGAGAAAGGCGACGACTCTGTGGGCACCTGCATGGTGGGCGCGCCGGCGTGCGGCGACGTCATGAAGTTGCAGATCAAGGTTAATCCTGTGACTGGCGTCATTTAGGATGCACGCTTCAAGACCTATGGTTGTGGCTCGGCCATTGCTTCTTCGTCACTGGTCACCGAGTGGGTCAAGGGTCGCACGCTCGACGAAGCGGCGGCCCTGAAGAACGCCCAGATCGCTGAGGAGTTGGCGTTGCCGCCGGTGAAGATCCATTGCTCCATCCTCGCTGAAGACGCCATCAAGGCGGCGGTCAACGATTACAAGAAGAAGCACGCCGGCTCGATGGACGCGAGCGTGGGCGCGGACTCGCCTGTTGCCGCT